>NZ_AEVT01000094.1 GCF_000189275.1 Vibrio sinaloensis DSM 21326
GATAGACAGATTTCGAAGCAGCTCAGCATTTTCACGACAAGTAATCATGGTGACCTACTACACAGCGCAAGTATTGTTTACACTATCTGCGTTGAGTGCCTACAACGGTTAACACTAGGTATCATAGCTATAAAGTAAATCATCGTACGACACTCCGCCTATTTGATAGGCGTTTGGTTCTCGTTCACGCAGCACAAACCCCACTTTTTCTAACACTTTGCATGAAGCAATGTTTCCGTCAGTCACGATTGCATTGAATGCCTCAACCGGAAAGCTGTTTTTGGTATGCTGGACCAACGCCAGCAAGGATTCAGTGCCATATCCTTTGCCATGAAACTCCGGCAGCAACAGATACCCCACTTCCACATGACTAGGCTGACTTTCCGAGCGGCATAACCCTGTAATACCAATCGCAGCATTTGATTGTTTATCCTCAATCACTAAACACAACCAATGACCGCTTTCCCAATTCCATTTTGGTAAACGGCTTTCAAAACGCGCTCGAATCTGCTCGGTACTGGGTTGATTAAAGGCATACCTGATGACGTCTTCGTCTTGATGTAAACGTTGAAACAACGGCCAATCTGATTCCTTCATTGAACGCATTACAAGGTTCGAAGATTCGATAAAAGTCATAGGTTTCCTTATTCTAGTGATTCCAGTAGTGCTTTTTGCGAGCGCGCAATGAGATCCGTCAATTCGCTTCTGTTTTCAAGATAACAAGTTACAGGCTCACTGTCCTTTTCTATCGCTAAACAGAGATCAAATAATGCTAATAGACCTAAACTCCCAGCGGACCCTTTTAACTTATGCGCCAACTGTTTAGCGTGTTGTTTGTCATCTGATGTTACACACTCTGCAAGGCCCTCAAGCAGCTCATTACAACCAAGCTCAAACAGACCAACAATTTCCCTCATCTTATCTGCGCCCAGAATGGCCAAGTCGGACTTAATGATGCGAGTATCTATGATTTCTCTCGTATTCACTTCTGCTCTCTCTTCGTTGCAATTTTGCTCTAATAGCAGTGGTTTGCCTTCTAAAATACTCTGTATCAGCTTACACAGCTCATCTTTATCAAGAGGTTTCGGTAGATAGCCATCAAAACCGGCAGCCAAGTAGCTTTCGACCTCTTCATTAAATACATGTGCAGAAACCGCAACCATAGGGATTGAGTCACTCTCTTTTTCTAGCGCTTTCAACTGTTCCATCAGTTCTACACCGTTGCAATCAGGCAAGTTAATGTCTAACAAGGCGAGGTCATAGTCATTTTCTTGATAAAGCTCGAGCGCCTGTTTTCCGTTAGCACCCGTATCCACTTGATGCCCTAAACTGTGTAAGAACCCTTCCGCAACCAATTTGTTGACCGGATTGTCCTCCACCAAGAGTACTTTCGCTTTTAGTCGGCAGTTGATTACAGCCTCATTGACTTCAACCTCATTGCCTTGCGCAAGAGGAATGGAAAACCAGAAACGACTTCCCTGACCAGCCGAGGATTCCAAGCTCAATTCGCCACCCATTGCCTCAACGATTTTTTTGCTGATCGCCAGTCCAAGTCCTGTACCACCTTTTGAGCTTAAACCGCCACTCGCTTGAGTGAAGGCATCGAACAAGTTTTGTTGTTCTGAAGGCGAAATACCAATTCCAGAATCGGACACCTCAAACAGGACTCTTCCAGGCTGCTCTGGGTCTTCCGCTACATAGATATCAACATGACCGTGATCGGTAAACTTAATCGCATTACCGACTAAGTTATTTAGCACTTGGCTAATACGGGTCATATCGCCGCGCCAATAACGGCCCAGCTCAGATTCAACCAAGCAACTTAGTTGTAGATGTTTCTCTGTCGCTCTGCCATGCAGCAGTTGCTCGACATCTTCCACCATGGCACGCAGATCAAAGTCAACTGGACGTATCTCCAGATGCCCCGCTTCAATTTTCGAGTAATCGAGCACATCATTAAGGATAGCGAGCAAGGTACTGCCACTTCGGTTAATGACATCAACATAATACGCTTGCTGCTTATTAAGGCCTTCGTCCTGAAGCAACCTTGCTGTACCCAATACACCATTCATCGGTGTACGAATTTCATGACTCATGGTGGCGAGAAACGCAGACTTAGCGCGACTGGCTTGCTCTGCTAGTTGACGGGCGTGAGCATGATTTTCAACTTCTTCATTTAAACGTTCATTCGCTTGTTGAAGCTGATGAGTTCGTTCTGTTACCAGCTCTTCCAAATGCTCCTTGTGTTCTTCCAGTTCCTTTTTCGCTTTTACTTCACTTTCAGCGACGACTTTCAACGCCTGAGCAGTATTTCTGGCGGTGATGATTGCTTGCCCCATATGTGCAAGCTCGTCGTTCCCTTTTACGGTGATGTCTACTTTCAACTGGCCTTGAGCAATGGACGCCAACGCCGCAGAATACTCCGCTAGGCGCTTTAATACTTGAACATATACGACGCGCCAAACGATCATTACAACGATAACCATGCCTAAAACTGTGATGATTGTTAGCGTCAACTGAGCATAGTCTAAGGTTGTTTTTAACTTATCGACCGCACGAGTGGTTGCGATGTTCGAGTCATCGACTAACTTGCTCACTGTCGTATTTAAGTCAGAGAATCGATCTAGGGTATCTTGTAACAGTTGTTGAGCGGATTGTTCATTGTCGTAGCGCTGCAACAATACATCGAAAACCACATCTCTTTGCTCTAGCTTGATCAAAAGTTCTGACATCTGAGCAGAGCGGGTTGGGTCTTCCACGGCCTTAACACGGCGTTTCATAATATCCAGATTATGGGTGAACTCCTGACGAATAGTACGAATACGATCAACATCAGAAATGGTGCGAGCCTCTTCGATATGGTTGAGCATCTTAAAAGCTAGCAGGTGAAGTTCATGCAGGCGCTCGGCAAGATCAAGATCGACTTCCACTAAGGTGTCGAGTGCTTTGTAAGCCGTGTCAATTTTGTTTTCTTTAAGTAAGTCATAGATGTGAGTCACGTTAGCAACCGCGATGGTCGACGTGTTTGATACTTGCGTCCTGGTTAACTGCTCCAATTCTGTTGCTAGTTGACGCAGCTCTTCAGTACGCACGAGTAAGTCATCGGCCAAAAACAAGCGTTTTTCAACCACAATACCAAGTTGAGCGAGCGTATTGATAACGTGCTGTACATCAGATTCGAGCTTGCTAAGTAGTTTTGAATCGAAAGAATCTGAGCCGAGCTGCTTGATATGTGTGAGTAAACTTTCAAGCTGAGCAAAGAGTTCTTTGCCTGAGCGCTGACGTTGCTTCTCTGTCTTTGCGTTAGAAAGCGCTTGAACGGAAGAGATAATTCGCGAACTTAGCTCCGAGACTTGGCGTGCTTCGATCATTGAAGGTATTGCGCTATTAACAACGTTTCGCTCTGTTTTGGCTACCGAGCTGAAACCAAATACACCAATTAAAGCAGATAACAGTACCAGTAGTGCCATTGCTAAGAACGCAAACAATAACTTACGTCCGATACTGGCTTTTGCTAATAACATCGAAACACATCACTTCTTATGTCTGGTAGAATAAGCCATATTTTGCAGTGTTTGATGCGCCTTTACCAATGAAATACATCATGTCTTTGATCTCACTAGTAGCAAAGCTGGCTTCGGCTCTTGTCCCTCTTTCGCTATCTCTGTACAGCACGCATGCATTTGCGAACGAACCATTACGTATTTGTGCCATTTACCCCCACTTAAAAGACTCTTATTGGTTATCGGTTAATTACGGCATGGTTGATGAGGCGAGCAAGTTCAACGTAGACCTAAGAGTTCTTGAGGCAGGTGGGTATCTAAACCTTGAAAAACAGAAAGAGCACCTACAACTTTGTACTCGTTGGAACGCCGATGCCATCATATTGGGTACTGTCGCACCAGATTTGTACTACAGCTCGATCACCCAATTTATTGGGAAAACGCCCATTTTTGCCACTGTAAACAAACTACTGCTCGACGAACAGAATCTTAGCGTGCTAAAAGGTGAAGTCGGTGTTGATTGGTACTGGATGGGCTATTACACGGGTCAATATCTTAAAGAGAAGCACCCAACAGGTTCAGGAAAGGCGAATATAGCTCTGTTGCCAGGGCCTCGCTCTAGTGGTGGGACGAAACCGGTCCTTAAAGGCTTTTACTCTGCAATTAAAGATAGCGACATTCATATTGTTGAGACACTTTGGGCAGATAATGATAAAGAGCTTCAGCGCAACCTAGTGCAAAAAGCGATTGATCACGAAGATCTAGATTATATTGTCGGGAGTGCTGTCGCGATTGAGGCAGCCATCAGCGAATTGCGAGCCGTGGGGAAAACCCAAAGTATTGGATTGGTCTCCACTTACCTCAGTCACGGAGTATATCGAGGTTTGCTACGCAATCGCGTGGAGTTCGCCCCGACAGACAAGATGGTTGAACAAGGTCGTCTATCTATTCAACAAGCTGTGAAGTATTTAACTGACCAACCCTACAATCGTGTCGAAGCGCCCATCATTGAACCGCTGACACCAGAAAAACTAAACCGTAAGGTGATCGCTCAATCGCTATCACCATCAGAATATAGACCAACATTTTACGTATATAACGACAAAAACTAGGAAGTCTGAATGGAAAAAACAACACGTACTATCCCTGCACATAAACACGTTGCGTTAGTTGCGCACGACAACTGCAAACCCGAGCTTTTACGCTGGGTGAAGGAAAATAAAGAGAAGCTTCAACGCCACTTCTTGTATGCAACGGGTACTACGGGAAACATGCTAAGCAAGGAAACTGGCCTAGCCATTAAATCGATGATTAGCGGCCCCATGGGCGGAGACCAACAACTTGGCGCGCTGATTTCCGAGGGAAAGATTGATGTATTAGTGTTCTTTTGGGACCCACTTAACGCAGTACCCCATGACCCGGATGTCAAAGCACTTCTGCGTATCGCAAGTGTATGGAATATCCCAGTAGCAACGAATCGTGCGACGGCTAAGTTCCTATTTGATTCAGAGCTCATTGAGAAAGAGCTCGATATCGAGGTTCCAGATTACGAAGCCTATTTAGCCAAACGAACATAAGTAAAAAGCCCAGTTTAGTGACTGGGCTTTTTATTTGAAATGTCGAGTTACTTTATCTCACCGTAACGTTCTAGGTACAACACAGTAGCAGCGGTACGCGAAGGAACTTGCAGCTTCTTGAGCAAACTCTTCATATGAACTTTTACCGTAGATTCAGAGATAAACAACGTATCGGCAATCTGTTTATTGCGATCCCCTTTCGCGACTTCGCGCAAAATCTGCATCTCTCGGTCAGTTAACTCATCAAACACATCAGAACTATTTTCTCTATCTGCCAAATACTTAGCTACTTCTTGGCTGTACGCTTTGTTACCGCGTAACGACAATTTCAATAAATCGACCAGTTCATCTGGCTCAGTATCCTTTAGTAAGTAACCGTCTGCGCCAGCTTTAACTATTGCTTCAATATCAGCAGGGCTATCTGAAACGGTTAGGATAACAATCGCTGCATCGCAGTCATCGGCACGTAAAGCATTTAGCGTATCTAATCCCGACATCCCTTTCATGTTCAGATCGAGCAATACAAGATCAGGTTTGTGTTCGTGAGCTTTAGCAACCGCATCCGCACCATTGCTGGCTTCGGCGACAACCTCGAATTCGTCTTCGAAGCTGAGTAATTGGTGGATACCGCGCCTCATCAGTGGATGATCATCCACTAGTAATACTCTACATTCGGTCAATGTTCGCTTCCTTAATTTTTGGATATTCTAAAAGCACTTCACAACCTTGGTTGGACTTGCTCTTCACCACCAGCGAGCCATTCAATCTTGACGCACGCTCTTGCATGATACTCATGCCGTAGTGATTAAGTTTTTCAACACTTTGATCAAAGCCTACACCATCATCCGTTACAGATACCACTATTTGAGTATCGGTTTCATGACATTGAATGCAAATATGTTTTGCATTTGCGTGTTTAATGGCATTAATCGTTGCTTCGCGTATCAATTGCAGCAGATGCACTTGCTGATTGGCATCAAGCTCAATGGATGAAAGATCATTGCTAAGCTGTATTTCCGCTGTCGTTTGCTCTGAAAGCTGCTCTGTCATTTCCGTGAGGGCATTGCCGAAGTTACCCTCTTTGATTGTAAGCCGGAATGTCGTGAGTAGTTCTCTAAGCTGCGTATAGGCAGATGAAAGGCCTGTGTCCAACTCGGCCAAAATCGGAGTCGTTTTTTCAAGCTGAGAACTTTCTGGTAAACGGGCAATTCCTCTTTTTAACAACGAGACTTGGATCTTTAAGTACGACAAAGATTGAGCCAGTGAATCATGCAGTTCACGAGCAATTGTCGCTCGCTCTTCCATCAAAAGCAGTTGCTCTGCTTGTCTTTGAGCTTGGTTGTAGTAAACCGCCCGAGAAAGGATCTGTACGAAGTTGTCTATTAGCGCCTGATCGGGACATGGCAATGAGACTTTCCAATACAAGGTGCCCAACTCCACACCATCAAGTGACAACGGTTTGCTTTGGCAATTGTTGTCACACCCAGAACATTCCGCACCTTCTGTAAGCACCAAAGGTCTTTCACCTTCAGCCGTGATTTCGAGTTTTGCCGCACTGATTCCTTCAAGACTCACCAGGTGAGCCAAGATTGCTTCAAAATTATCCTGTCCTATACGAGAATCAGTAAGCTCCTGAGAAGATTTATACAGCACCTTTAGGGAGTTATTCGCATGCTGCAGCTTTTGGGTTTTCTCATTGACCGCTTTTTCTAGGCCACGATACAACTTCCCGAGATCCGCGGCCATGTTATTGAACGTACGCGTGAGTATGCCCATTTCATTATCACTATTAACGTTTAATTCGACGTTAAAAGAGCGAGATTGGATTTGTTCGCTTGCTTGTACTAAGGCATTGAGCGGACGAACAATTTGCTTACGAATATAATGAACAACAAAGATTCCGACGATAAGAATACCACCTAAACCTAACCCACCTACCCAAGCCAACTTAATCAGCTTTTGTTCGGAAAAATTTTGCAGCTTAAGCACGAATGCATCGATTTGGTTAACGAAACCTGCAACTAGAACCAAATACCTGTCTCGGTCTTGGCTCTTTAGTACCATTTTCAATTCGTGCCAACGAACAATCAAACGGTAGTAATCATGAGTAATGTCGCTAGGTACTGTCCATCCCTGCAACGCTTTCATCGAGGGTGAATAAATGGAGCGCTCAAACATTTCGATATGCGCACTGTAATCAACCGAACGTGTTTGGATATCGTGAGCGAGTCGATAACTCTGCATTCGCATCGATCCCGACACGTTAACCGCTTCCGCATCATTTAAGCTTGATGCCAAAGTAATGATGGCGAAGCTGGTTGTCGCAACCGATAAAGCCAGAATCAAACCCATTGCCTTTGCGACCGTTTTCGTGACCGAATTCTTCACACTTTTAAACACTTACTCACCATATAACGAATGAACTACCGTCTTATTTACATTTTAGCTGGCTTGACGAGCACAATATGTGATCAAACCCCTCGGAATTTATTGATCTAAAACAAGAACCCCCAGCAATTAACCCATTAGGGGTATTTATACGAATATGTCAAAAACTACAATTTGTGTGAGCTTTAATGACAGTTTATTAATAGCAAATGTGAACTATGCTTAGTTCAAGTGGCAATAGCTATAGGTGATGTAGTGGTAGACCTATCCAAACGCAGTTTTTTTTCTCGCAAACAAGTCGACGAAACCAACGTCAGACTTCCTTGGATAAAAAGTGCGTCTGAGTTTACAGAATTATGCTCAAGATGTGGTAAGTGCGCAGACAATTGTGAAACAAATATAATTATTAAAGGTGACGGTGGTTTCCCTACTGTCGATTTCTCAGTTGACGAATGCACGTTCTGCTATCAGTGCGCAGAGGTATGCCCTGAACCTATTTTCTTAGCCCAAAGTGAACAACCTTGGAATGCAAAAGCCGCTATCAATAACCAGTGTTTAGCCCAACAAAATGTCGAATGCCGAAGCTGTGGGGATATGTGCGAAACCATGGCGATAAAGTTTAAGTTAGAAATTGGCAAAGTCGCACAACCGAATATAGAACTTGATGAATGTAACGGTTGTGGAGCGTGCGTTTCAGTATGCCCTACTTCATCAATCAATGTGAGCAATTTAGTTTAAAACGGAAACAATCTATGTCACTAAACGAAGTGCATATTTCCAGTTTAGTAGTCCACTGCGCGCCCGAGCATCTCTCCGAGATCAAAGCGCAAATTGAGAGCTACGATAATGCGGAAATCTATGGTGATAGCCCTGAAGGTAAAATCGTAGTGGTTTTGGAAACGGAAAACCAAGGATTTATCACCGACACTATCGAGACGATTAACAACCTACCTAACGTCTTAAGTACAGCGCTGGTTTACCACCAGATCGAAACTGGACTTGACGACGATGAATCAAACAAAAACAACATTGGAACTCAATATTCCCAAACCGAGGGTGAAGTATGAAGATGACAAGACGAGCGTTTGTGAAAGCAAACGCGGCAGCATCAGCAGCAGCAGTCGCAGGTATCACTCTACCAGCGTCTGCGACCAATCTGATCGCTAGCTCAGACCAAACTAAAATAACGTGGGACAAAGCCCCTTGTCGTTTCTGTGGTACTGGTTGTTCAGTTCTTGTAGGTACGCAAAACGGCAAAGTTGTTGCGACACAAGGTGACCCTGAAGCACCAGTAAACAAAGGCCTGAACTGTATCAAAGGCTACTTCCTCTCTAAAATCATGTACGGTCAGGATCGCCTGACGCAACCTCTTCTTCGTATGAAAGATGGTAAGTACGACAAAGACGGCGAATTCACGCCAGTTTCTTGGGATGTTGCTTTTGACACAATGGCTGACAAGTGGAAAGAAGCGCTTAAAAAACAAGGCCCTTCTGGTGTTGGCATGTTTGGCTCGGGCCAATGGACTGTCATGGAAGGTTACGCTGCCGCTAAAATGATGAAAGCAGGCTTCCGCTCTAACAACATTGACCCGAACGCACGTCACTGTATGGCATCTGCGGTAGGTGCTTTCATGCGTACGTTTGGTATCGATGAGCCGATGGGTTGTTATGATGACTTCGAAAATGCGGATTCATTCGTACTTTGGGGCTCTAACATGGCAGAAATGCACCCAGTACTATGGACTCGTATTACTGACCGACGTTTAAGCCATCCCCATGTTAAGGTCAACGTTCTTTCGACCTACTACCACCGCTCTTTTGAATTGGCTGACAAAGGCTACATTTTCGAACCGCAAACCGACTTGGCAATCGCTAACTTCATTGCGAATTACATCATCGAGAATGATGCGGTTAACTGGGACTTCGTTAACAAGCACACCAACTTCAAACAAACAGCGACCGACATTGGCTACGGTCTGCGTGACGATGACCCACTGCAAAAAGCAGCGGCGAACCCGAACTCAGGTAAAATGTCTTCGATCTCTTTTGAAGAGTACAAAAAGTCAGTCGCACCATACACACTAGAAAAAGCATCTGAAATGTCAGGGGTATCTAAAGAGAAACTGGTCGAACTTGCTAAGCAGTATGCCGATCCAAATACTAAAGTTATGTCTCTTTGGACTATGGGTATGAACCAACATACTCGTGGCGTGTGGATGAATAGCTTAATCTACAACATTCACCTTCTAACAGGTAAAATCGCGACACCGGGTAACAGCCCATTCTCGTTAACGGGTCAGCCTTCAGCATGTGGTACTGCTCGTGAAGTGGGTACCTTTGCTCACCGCTTACCTGCGGATATGGTCGTCGCGAATCCTAAACACCGTAAGATCGCTGAAGGTATTTGGAATATCCCAGACGGTGTTATTCCACCTAAACCGGGCTACCACGCAGTACTTCAAGACCGTATGCTTAAAGACGGTAAGCTAAACGCTTACTGGGTAATGTGTAACAACAACATGCAAGCGGGTCCAAACATCAATGGCGAGCGTTTGCCAGGTTACCGTAACCCAGAAAACTTTATCGTTTGTTCTGACCCGTACCCTACAGCAACGGCGCAAGCTGCAGACTTAGTGCTTCCTACAGCAATGTGGATCGAAAAAGAAGGTGCTTACGGTAACGCTGAGCGTCGTACTCAAGCATGGTACCAGCAAGTAGGTACTGTGGGCGAAGCGAAATCTGATTTATGGCAAGTGATGGAGTTCTCAAAGCGCTTCAAGATGGAAGAAGTGTGGACAGAAGAGCAACTAGCTGCGGCACCTCAGTACCGTGGTAAAACCATGTATGACATGTTATTCGCAAACGGTGTAATCAACAAATACCCTATCGAAGAAGCACGTGAGTTAAACGACGATGCTCACCACTTTGGCTACTACGTTCAGAAAGGTCTATTCGAAGAATATGCAGAGTTCGGTCGCGGCCACGGTCACGACTTGGCACCATACGACGTTTACCACCAAGTTCGTGGTCTTCGCTGGCCTGTTGTTGATGGTAAAGAGACGCTTTGGCGCTACAAAGAAGGCTCAGATCCATATGCGAAAGCGGGTTCTGGTTGGGACTTCTACGGTAAGCCAGATGGTAAAGCGCTTATTATCTCAGCACCTTATGAAGCGCCACCGGAAGCACCTGATTCAGAGTACGACATGTGGTTATGTACTGGCCGTGTCCTTGAACACTGGCATACAGGTACTATGACTCGCCGAGTTCCTGAGCTATACAAAGCGGTACCGGACGCAGTGGTCTACATGCACCCTGCTGACGCTAAAAAACGCGGAGTACGCCGTGGTGAAGAAGTTCTGATCACAAACAAACGCGGTGAAGTACGTGTTCGTGTTGAAACCCGCGGCCGTAACCGTCCACCTGAAGGCTTGGTATTCGTACCATTCTTTGATGCTCGAATCTTGATCAACAAGCTGATCTTAGATGCTACTGACCCGCTGTCTAAACAAACAGACTTCAAGAAGTGTCCAGTTAAGATCACCAAGATCGCTTAATTAAAAGAGCTTGGCTGCCTAGTAAAGGGCAGCCATATCTAAGAATTTAGCCATTAGGCGGAGAAAAAATAATGAAAAAATTTCTGATTGCGCTGTTATCTGTAGGCGCGCTGGTTAGCGGTGTAGCTGTAGCAGAACTTGAAAACCCCGGCGGTATTGGCGGTCTAGAATCACTTCGTGGAGCAAGTGAACTCGAATCAACTCGCCCTGCTGACGATTTTAAGAAATACCCAAAAGAACAAGTACTTGAAAGTAGCTTTGTTTATCAGCCACCTCTGATTCCTCATAGCATCCGTAACTATGAAGTATCACTGAATGCGAACAAATGTCTGGCGTGTCACAGCTGGAAAAATGCGAAAGAGATGGGCGCAACAAAGATTAGCGTAACGCACTATGTTAACCGCGAAGACGCCGTTTTGGCAGATATGTCTCCTCGTCGTTACTTCTGTCTACAATGTCACGTTCCTCAAGCGAATGCTCAGCCTTTGATTGAGAACGATTTTAAGAGCGTAGACTCGCTTAAGTAAGCGGTTCATGAGTAATTAAGAGGCTGCATATGAAAATACTAAAAGCGTTTTGGAAGAGGCTAACGAGCCCAAGTAAAGCTGCCGTTGGTGTGGTTTTATTCATGGGTTTCGCTGGTGGTCTTCTATTCTGGGGCGCATTTAACACGGGTATGGAGGCAACGAACACAGAAGAGTTCTGTTCTGGTTGTCACGCGCCTATCGTTGCTGAAATCCAAGAGACTATTCACTACTCTAACCGCTCAGGCGTTCGTGCTATCTGTTCTGATTGTCACGTACCTCACGAGTGGACAGACAAGATTGTTCGCAAGGTTCAAGCATCAAAAGAGCTATTCGCCCACTTTGTAACGAAAACGATTGATACACCTGAGAAGTTCCAACAACGACGCGCACACTTAGCCGAGCGTGAATGGGCTCGTCTGAAAAAGAACGACTCATTGGAATGTCGTAACTGTCACGAGTTCGAATACATGGACTTTTCAGAGCAAGGTGATCGTAGTGTGAAACAACACTCAACTGCCCTAGCAAATGGTGATAAAACGTGTGTAGATTGTCATAAAGGCATCGCACATAAATTACCAGACATGCACGGCGTTGAAGGCTGGCAGTAAGGAGACAGACAATGAGTACTTTAGAATCCGTTATCTGGCACGTCCTCGGCTATGGAGCCATGCCATTCATCATTTTATCTGGCTTCGCGGTAGTTGCTGCAATCTCTATTTGGGTACTATCACTTGGCAAAGATAAGGAAGTCGACTAACAAAGACTTCCTAACGCTGAGACAATTTTTGCCTATTTTGTATCATGCGTAAAAAAGCCACCGCAATTGCGGTGGCTTTCTCGTTTCTAGTACCTTGAATTATTCTTCAGGGTAACCTTGCGGGTTATTCGACTGCCAGCGCCAAGTATCTGAAGTCATCTCTTCTAAAGAGCGAGTTGCTTTCCAATTAAGCTCATTCATTGCCTTAGCAGGATCAGCCCAACATTCTGCGATATCGCCAGGGCGACGCTCAACAATCTTGTAAGGGACGTTTTTGCCCGATGCTTGCTCAAACGCTTTAACCATCTCTAGAACACTTGAACCATTACCGGTTCCAAGGTTGTAGATATGCAGGCCTGATTTGTCACCTACTTTTTGCAAAGCCGCAATGTGGCCATCGGATAGGTCCATAACGTGGATGTAGTCACGTACCCCAGTACCATCTGGTGTTGGATAATCATTACCAAACACAGATAAGAACTCACGGCGTCCTACCGCAACTTGAGAAACAAACGGCATCAAGTTATTTGGAATACCTTGCGGGTCTTCACCGAGTTCACCTGTTGGATGTGAACCCACCGGGTTAAAGTAACGCAGCAATGTAATGCTCCAATCTGGGTTCGCTTTTTGGAAATCCGTTAAGCACTCTTCCACCATTAGCTTGCTTCTGCCGTATGGGTTAGTTGCACTTGTTGGGAAGTCTTCTGTAATAGGCACTGAAGCAGGATCGCCATAGACTGTTGCTGACGAAGAGAACACTAATGTTTTAACATCCGCTTCTCGCATCGCGTCAACCAGAACCAGGCTACCATTTACGTTGTTATCGTAGTATTCCAGTGGTTTCTCTACAGATTCACCTACCGCTTTTAAACCAGCAAAGTGGATTACGGCTTTAATATCATGTGCTTTAAGAGTTTCAACAAGTAAGTCTTTATCTCGGATATCCCCTTCAATAAAGGTAGGCTTTACACCTGAGACTTTCTCAATACGCTCAAGTACGGTTTGCTTGCTGTTGTATAGGTTATCGAAAAGAACAGGCGTCATCCCTGCGTTGATCATCTGAATCGTGGTGTGGCTGCCAATATAGCCCATACCACCTGTAACCAAGACGTTCATAGTACTACCTTTTTTATGATTAGACCTGAATGGTAACCAACTCAAGCCAAAAAATATATCTTGAATTTGAGACAAGCTTTGTGCCCGCTTATTATTTGTTTTCGCTAAGGACAAATTGCCCTTTGCCTAAGCTTTTTGCCTTGTACATTGCGGTGTCTGCAGCTCTTAGTAATTGATCCATGGACACATTTCTTTGCTCAATGTAATGAACGCCAATACTCGCCCCGACATTCAGTATCCGACCTCGATAAACAATGTCTTGCTGTATCAGCCCAATTAACCTGTCTGCCAAAATAGAAATACTTGCTTTATCTGTCGATGTCAGCAGTACCACAAACTCATCACCAGATAACCTTGCAACCAAATCTTGGCTTCTTACTTGAGACAGCAGGCGTTCTGACACCTGTTTAAGCACTTCATCACCGGCATCATGCCCGTAGGTATCATTCACTAACTTGAACCCATCCAAGTCCAAATAAAGAAGAGCAAGACCATTTTTTACTTCGCGTTCATCTTTCAAACATTCATCGAGAACACGATACAGGTGCGCCCTATTGGCAAGCCCTGTTAATGAGTCATGGTGGGCCAAGTATTCAAGCCTTTCCATCTCTTTTACGCTCGATAGATCAGATAAGATATAAACAAAGTCGCAGCGCGCCTCATCGTCTTTGACATTGATTTTTGACACTTTGACAAACATCGGCACCATATGGCCGAACAAGTGTTTCTCCCATATTTCACCTTGCCATTGGCCAAACTGATGCACTGAGTCTTTGATGGTTGGCATCAATGAGCGAAACTGCTGCCATTCGAACGTTTCTTCTGGAGTTTTACCTAACAACGCTTCTTGGCTGTAACCCAGTAGACGACTTACCGATGGGTTGACCATGGTGATCACATCATCTTGATTCGTCACCATTAAGCCGTCTTGGCTGTTCTCAAACACACCTGCTGCTAAGCGCTGTCGGCTTTGCGCTGCCTCGACTTCGGTGATGTCCTGAATGGCGAACAAGATTTGACCGCGTTTACTCAGCTTGGTCGAGCTAACTTGAAGCAACTGATATTGCTTAAATACATCTCGAATCCAAACTTGGCGATCAGTAAACTCCTGGCCCTGATGAATCGCTTGGTGAACAAAGTTGACGTCATCCGTTTCAATCAGATCGTCTAAATTGGCTCCTTTAATGAAAGCACTGGTACAACGGAATACATCGCAAGTGGCGCCATTGAAATGGACAATTTCACCCGTATTATCCACAACAATGAGAGCGTGTTTAACCGTTTCTACCACTTCGTTAGCAAAGGACTTTTCTTCTTCCAACTTATCTAGCGTATAGGCCACTTGCTGTTCTCGCTGACCTAGCCGATCAAGCATGGTGTTAAACGCACGCACAAGATCACCAATCTCATCGTTGGCAGCGTTCTCTGTGGTTATGTCGCGTCGTTTTCGATTAATAAACGCATGAACACCCATATTTAAGTTGTAAACTGGCCCTACGATAAACTTGTCTACTGTCATGTAGAGAACAAGCGCAGCAACCACGAGCAACACAAAGAATATAAAACTGCTGCTGAGTGCCGTGTGATACAAAGTTTGAAAGGATTGTTTCGAGATAATGACTCGAAGCTTGGCAATCACTTCGCCTTCCATCTCTACAGGAACCAGCAGGTAAATGTACTCATCCGCGACAGCAAAAGTGTTGTTCTTTATCTCCTCACGCTCACGCTCAGTCGGCACCGGAGCGGCTGTTCCTTCCCGCTCATACATGGCAAACAGCTGACCATTCGCAGTGTAAAGTTTAACTCTTACCACTTCTTCGTCAGCAGAAAATGCATCAAGGACTTCTGTTGCGCTATAGCTATCGTTGAAAAGAATGGCCGCTTGTAAATTGTATGCGACCCCTTTAGCCAAAACGGTTACGCGATTAATGAGGTTCTCTTTTTGCGTTTCAAAAGCAGAAACAAAGGCTGTCCCCTGAGTCGCGAAGAAGATAATGCCAGTAAACAAGACAATCGGCAGGATCAGCTTACTTTTCAATGACAAACTATTTAGAAGCTTCATTGGCGGCCTCCTTCGATGTCAGCCACTCGCAAAAAGTTCGCTGATAATGTGTACTCGCCAATGTTGTCTAAGTTAACTTTAGGTTTGATTCGACCACTTGTGGTCGCCAGTTCAATCACACCGCCCTGTTGGGTGAAGCTCTGAAGATCACTGATTGATAATGTGTTGGCTTGGTCATATTGGATGAGATCAATATTCTCTACTTTGGAGATGTAAAGAACATCACATTGTTCATCGGTAACGTGTAGAGGTTTATTTCGAATGACTTTATCTTTGGTAATGTTAACCAACAGTGCTCTCACCTTTTCATCGTCTGGCGCACAGATATTTATCGTTGTTTTTTGTTCTTCATGATTCCAATAAACAAAACTGGCAATACGATAAATGTATACCGCTTTCACTTGCTCTGGAGTAAATTTTGCCCAAGCTTGGCTTGGTAGAACAGCAACGAGAAGCAGCAAAAATAGCACATACCACTTAAAACTCATGCGATACCCTCACGTAAACCAGTTGTTCGTTCGGGTATAAAGCCCAAGAGTCATAGGATTTACCTGATTGAATCTTCTGCGCAATGAGTTCAAACAGCGGCGCGTTGCTGTTCTTTCTCCATGCTAAGCGAGAATCAAAGGTAAAATGGGCTTTCACATCATCCAGACTTGCTCCAACTGGGTATTCGTAAGCTGCGAGCATTTCGTCGGTATATTCGTTATCCAGGTAATGAATAACAAAATCCCATTGGACGTTTTCATTAATATTCCACAACGTTTGCAACGACGCTAAGTGTTGACTTGGGAGTGAGAGGAAATGCTCATCATCGCCGTTAGAATATGTTCCTCCTTGCCAATTAGCATCAACGCTGAGATAGCTGTATGTCGCGTAAACACTCAATTGCTCATTAACTTGATAGTGCGACGCCAACTCTATCCCTTTCGTTTTCGCGCTATAGTCATCAGAATTAAAGCAGAACCAAACGTGTTCTAAACCGGGATACACCACATCATTAAAGCAGTCGTTACCACGAATGTTTTCGTAATCACTATAGAAAACGGTCGCGTCCAGCTCAAACTTGTCTGACGAATTAAAACGATAGCCTAACTCAGCTGTCCAAACCGTTTCATTGTCCAAATCATCGTTTGGCAATGTCAGATTAGTCGCACCATAAGGTACCCCATTAAACCACTCCAAACGCGTTTCTTGATAATAAGAGTTGCTATCCATATAAGAAGGCGACATCACTGCTCTACCCAATCCTCCCCAGACTTGGTGAGCGTCATTGAACGAATACAGCAACCTAGCCTGCGGTGACAGCTCAAACGTAGAATTCTGTTCGAAGTATTCCCCTTTAATGCCAACCACACTGCTTAATTTAGTTGTCCACGCGTAGGTCGATTGAATAAAAGCATTAGCGATGTAATCGTTAGCACTAGAAATATCGTAAGTTCGGCTATAACTCGGTAGTTGGTAGAGATCGACGTCTTGCCAGCGGTCGTGGAAAGTAAGGCCGATATAGCGAGCGCCGCCACCAAAGATAACCTCATGCTGCGGTGTATAATTTTTGGTGTAATGCGCTTCTAAATCGACGGTAGTGTATTCACCCGGCGCATCGGGAGATTCATCCTCCACATGATCAAACCATAGGCTAGCTTCAAGCTTTTGGCTCTGTGACTCTTCGTACTGGTAGTTAAACTGCGCGTAGACACTCGTTGAGGCAACCTCTCCACTGACTGGAGCCAATTTTACGGGCTGATTGTATGGATCGCTTGGCTCAAAAGTAATGTCATTCAACTCTAATTGGCTGGTCATTTTGCTGCCACCAGCTCTCAATTGCCATGCCGAGTTTTGCTCAGCGTTATCGATTTGAATGCCAGCATTATGCCACTGCCAATTATCGCTCGAACTGCTTAAAAATATGGGATTACTTTTTGTCTTATAGAACGCACGTCCAGATGTCGATTCGGAAAAGCGAACACCTTGTCGAATCGACAAGTCGTAGGCAGAGTATCTTCCCACAGTACCGCTAATGTAACTCCCAAGCGTTTCTGAGCTTGGCTTGGTGATAATGTTGACGACACCATTGGCAGCATTGCCCCCCCATATAGCGCCACTAGGGCCTCGAAGCACTTCAATGCGGTCAATATCGGCTAATACGTAATCTAGCGTGCTCCAATACACGCCGCCGTAGATAGGGCTATAAACACTTCTACCGTCGACCATAACCAGCATTTTGTTATACAGGCCATCATGGAAACCACGCGCTGAAACATGGTAAGTATTTTCATTCCATTTAGATACATAAAGACCCGGAACCAGAGAGAGTGCCTCAGCAATGGTTCTCACACCGCTCCTTATTATTCTTTCATTTGAAAGGACATAGACAGATGCTGGAATTTCAGTCAGTTTTTGTGAAGATTTAGACGCAGTTTCCATCGAGACATCGAGCATAGACAATTGCTCTAGACTCATTGACATCAACTCATCTAGATTGTCACTTGCCGATGCAACAAAGCCTGTTATCAAGAGAGAGGAAAATACAATAGAGTGCTGAAACATTACGTTACCTAGCTATATTAGCAGCCTCTATTATTTCACTTATCAATATTGATTGATATTTCATGGCACTTTTTTCCTTAAGTTATTGATCAAATAATGAAACTGATCACTGTTTGTTATTGTGAATTGAAACATCTTATCCATTAAGTCTAATTGGAATTTTATCTAGATGAATAAAAAATACCGTCAAGCTCAACTGTGATATGGGTGAAAGTTTTGGTCAGTGGCAAATGGGGTGCGATGAACAAGCAATGCCATTTATTGATCAAGCCAGCATTGCATGTGGCTTTCACGCCTCTGACCCGACCATTATGAGTAAAACCATCAAGCTCGCTATACAACATAATGTAATGATAGGTGCCCACCCAAGCTACCCAGACTTACAGGGGTTCGGGCGCAGAAGTATTCCTTGCTCAGAAGCCGAAATTACCAACTTAGTGATTTACCAAGTTGGCGCATTAAAAGCCATGTGTGAAAGTCAAAATACAGAAATTCGTTACGTAAAACCGCACGGGGCACTGTACAACGACATGCAAAAGGATCCATTGATTTTTGAAGCCGTGGTCGACGCCGTCTCTTGCTTTAATGTGCCACTAATGACACTCGCAATTCAAGACAAGCAAGTGATGCTGGACATCGCAGATAATTATGATGTGCCATTGCTTTTTGAAGCCTTCGCCGATCGACGTTATCTCTCTAGTGGGCAACTCGCCCCCCGAAGTTTACCTGGCTCAGTCATCCATGATGAAAACGAGATCCTCGATCAAGTCCGACAAATTACCCATTATGGAAAAGTTAGAACCCTCGATGGCTATACTATTTCTATCGATGCCGACACCATCTGTGTCCATGGCGATAACCTTGACGCCGTCAGAATGATAGAAAAGATTCGTACCTCGATTAACGGAGACATTGGCCAGTGAAAATAGAAACCACCGTTGACCCTGTTGCCGAGTGCTCTGTTCTTATAAAGTTTGAAGCACCACCTAGTGCTAACCTCTCGTGGATCATAGGTGAAATCAGCCTTTATTTGCGCAATCAACTCGGCGCTTGG
>NZ_AEVT01000093.1 GCF_000189275.1 Vibrio sinaloensis DSM 21326
CATCATAATAGGTGTAATCAGCAGAGTATGAGCCAATACCAAATACGTGACCCATCTCATGTACTATGTTGGCAAAGAATTCTTTTTGGTCAAAGTCAGACGCATAGGTGTGGGAGCCGATTACGATTTCTCCAGATTTTGGGAAGTAGTAAGTGCCAACTTTTTCATCTTCATCAGGCCCTGCCATACCATTGGCGTTCTCTAAAGGCTCCACATAGATCGCGATATCAATATGGTGATGCTGCTTTCCTTCGATGCCCTTTAACACCGCAAGCCACTGATGAGTCGCCGCAAGATAGGGTTTTATCTGTGTCTCATCCCAATGGTTTGCACCCTCAAGAGTATTGATCTTACCCATAAACTGTAGCGAAATAGAGAGGCCCTCATTGGATAAGGTTCGAATGGTCGCCACTTTCTCTGATAGGTGCGAAGGCGTAGATTCAAAACTACAACCACCTATCAAAATGGCGAGTAAGAGGGAGGTTAATAATCGAGTCATAATTGCTCTTTTTTGATTGATTGTTAACCAGTACTTTTAAGGAGTCTTTAATTCAATACAAGTAAGGGAATGTATAGCTATGTAATCTTATGTCAGAAGGGAGCTAAGGCATGCTAATTATTACAACATGCCTTAAAGAAAAATGATTAACTATCCAAAAAAGTTAAAAACTTATCCCTTTCATTATCACGCATTGTCATGTTTCCGACCGGAATTTTTCCTTCTACGGCCGCTATAATAGAATCAACCATATCGCCTTTAAATGCCCCGCATAGCTCGATAAGTTGAACATTTTCTGTTAGCAATTTCTTTGCTTCCTCACAAGCCATATCGATATTTTCGACGCAAATTACGGTTGTTGAAAATAAATCCGATTTTAATTTGGATATTTGTGCTGGCTGATAACCCGCGCCAATCATAATAAAAGCATAGTTAGAAAGTTTCATTAGTTTCACCTTGTTGGATTTAGTTCTTTATTTTCGATTTACGATTTCTAATCAACTAGGTTGTAAACTGAATTAAGATCTATAAGTGTTAGCGAGAACTCGTTTTTCATATTTAGTGAATCTATATATGAAAAAAGAGAAGTTAATCACTGGTTACTTCTGACAAGTGGTATTTGCGTAGCCAAAACGCGCTAAGTAGTGCCACACTTTCTTGATATCTTGTTGATCATAATTGAGCTCAGTGACAGCCAATCCTAATAATCTCGGGTTTAAGCTGCCATTTTCCGCGAGTTTTTCAGCCAGTTGGACAAACTTACGACCTCGATAGTCGGCAAAGCGTTGCATGGTGGTGAGTGACAACTGAAAGCCTTGATGCCACTTGATGGGTAGGTTCAATTTAAGCGCGTGGGTTTCGATTTCGGTATCACGATAACTAGGGTCGAGAACTAAACATTCCACATCTTCACTTATTGAAACCTTACCGTGAATATGTGCTTCAATATAGTCGTCCAATTGGTCGTGCTCCGATGCACTGGCTTTGGTGATAAGAGCCTTAAGCCGAGTGGCGGTAGCAAAGTCATTCGGCTCAAAAAAACTGTCTGGAAAACAAAAAGTGGTTCTATCAAACATGTGAGCTTTTAGTTGGAAGTAGCAAGAGCCGAAACGAGGGGAGGCCCCCATTGGATAGTCACGATAATTGAGTGCCCCATACTTAGGGCGCAGGTCATTGGCAGTCTCATCATAAGCGCCGTCAAATATGCGCTGTTCCCACGTCCAACGCTCGCCACCAGGATAGGCAGTCAACCCTCCGTTGCTCGTGTGAGTTTCGAACTGAGATTTCAATCGACCATCCTCTGCTATCGCGATCAGCAGTGGTTTTCCACTCGAGGTTAACCGGTCTGGATGGAAATTTATGGTCAAGGCATGCTCTGGTGGGGAAACCACCCCCCGTGATTTGCTGCTAATGGTGTCTATCGCGTGTTGAATTCTGTTGTTGTTCATAGCCTGCCTTGTGCAAATAAATTTGCTCGATTACTGACGACTCATTAATAAATTTGCCCCGGATAAGGCCAAGAAACTGGCA
The DNA here is from genome assembly GCF_000189275.1 of Vibrio sinaloensis DSM 21326. Taxonomy (GTDB): domain Bacteria; phylum Pseudomonadota; class Gammaproteobacteria; order Enterobacterales; family Vibrionaceae; genus Vibrio; species Vibrio sinaloensis. The sequence goes on from NZ_AEVT01000093.1 coordinate 2,030, forward strand.
CAAACTCGATTGAAACGCTTGGCCATTTTCGGCTTAGAAAACCAGTTACGCAGATATAGGCCAAATAGGGCATATAAACATATTGCACCGAGCTCCAACAGTAAGAAGGTTGTGCCCAGCACCAAGAACTGTTGGTTAGTATTCTGGGAGATATCAACAAACTGAGGGAGGAAAGCGGTGAAAATTAAAATGGCTTTTGGATTGCCTGCTGCGAGTAAAAATTCTTGCTTCGCCAACGCAAACTGGTTTTTGTATTGGCCAATTTGAGCGATTGGACTGGCCTCTGAGCGCCAAAGAGAAACGGCGATCCACAGCAAGTACGCTGCGCCTGCAATCTTAATTGCTAGAAACAAGGTTTCTGACGCGTAAAGCACTACGGCCAGTCCAGATGCTGCTAGTGCAATCATGATAGAAAATGCCCCGATACGGCCCAACCCTGCAACGACCGCAGATTGAAAGCCGTAACAACGAGCGTTGTTGAGCGACAATAAGTTGTTCGGGCCTGGAGTCATATTGAGTGCGAAACAGGCCGGAATAAACAAAAGCAGCTTGAGCAATTCCATTTTCTCTCCACAGAGCAGTAAATCGTTGAGTGATTGACTACTCTACTAAATGGCAAGAGCAAGGTATAGCCAACTGTTGGTAAAGAAAAATCCCTCGCGAGGGGCGAGGGATATTGGCAGTGTCATGTGAAGGTTATTTGGTTTTTGCCGCTTCAATCGCTCGACCAAGTACGTCTCGCGAACCGAGCTCGTCACCTGCGTTGAGTGTTAGAGAAGAGATCTGCCAGTCTGAGCCTGCTTTGTCCATTTCTAAGGTATAAGACCCAGATATCTGCCAGAAGCCATCTTTCCCAATGTAGTGGCTTGCGACGATATCTGCATTGACCTCGGCCTTGTTGCCCTTTTGCTCAATGTCGATATTGGTCATATCGTGATAAGTGACATCAAAACCCGGCAGGAGCGCTTCCCAGTTATTCATTAGGTCTTCGCGCTTAATGGTCGAGACTTCTCCGCCAAATGCAGAGGTATAGTCGACAACCACAACCGGTGTGAAAACTTGCTCCAATGCATCATAAAGGTTTCTATCCGCTAAGGTCGCCATGCTTTTTGCCGTTTGCGCGATCTTGGCTTCATCACGGGTTAACTGTCCGGCGTGAGCGGTTAATGCGGTCAGTCCAAGGGCCAGTACTAAAGATTTGCGTACCATGTTACCTCCTACAATTTGCGGTCGAAGAATTTAACAACGGCATCAGTTGAGGCTTGCACATCTTCTTCAACATCGTAGAAATCAAATTGAGAGACGTCTTCTAACCAAACGGCTTGCACGTTATCACCGGCCTTATCTAGGTAACCATGCGTACCGGCTGGGATAGCCATTGCTTCAGATGCTACAAGAAGAACAGGTTTGTCTTGTTGGGCTGCCGTTGCGTGTGCATCGTAAGTTAACCAACCCGCCCAAGAGCCAACGTTGAATGCGTTATCCCATTCAGGGATCAGCCCGCGGTCTTTTTCTGTGTAGTAAGGTACGTTGTACATCAGAGCATTTTTGTTGGTTAAACTTGCCCCTTCAATGATCTGTGGTTCATCACTAGTCAAAGCTGAAATACCCGATTGAATCAGGTTAGCCACTGACTCAGCACCACCATAAACGGCATTAACGATTGAACGATCATGGAGCCAAGGTGCGACCGCTGCTGCAGCGACGACGTCTTCATTGCCTAATACTGCATCGAGCATATAGCCAGATGATGCACAGATACCGAGACCGTATGCACGTGACGTATCAATCCCTTTTACTTGATCAAGAGATGCAAAAACGGCTTTGATATCGGCAATTTTACGCTGTGGGTCTTCCAACTCCTTTAGCTCGTCTTCAGACTGGCCCCAACCGCGGAAGTCAAAGGTAACGGCTGCGTAACCCTGCTGGGCAAGGTGTTCCGCATAGGTTGCTGGCATTTGCTCTTTCACGGTTGTCCAAGCCCCTGTTACAACGACAACAGGTGGATTTTCGACATCATCGGGTAGGTAAACATTTGCAGCAAGGCTGCCGACATCCGTTTTCAAGGTTGTGTGTTTTACGATGGTATCTGCGTAAGAGCTAGAAGCGAATGCCGCACTTGCTACTGCCATAACTAAAGCTTTTTTCATCATGATTCATCTCACTCTATTGTTTCGTGGTTCCGTTTAAAACAGTGCTCTTGGCTAGAACAAGCACCGCTAAGATGGTTGATAATTTAGTGAAAAGACGGGGCGAGATATTGAAGAAAATTGAGTTTTGTTTGGTAGAAAATTGCACTTTGTTAAAAAAAGAAACCCTTGGCTTCGATAGTGAAAGCCAAGGGTTTACATGCTGGAATGTACCGACTTATAAAGCCGTTAAATACGCAACGATCTCTTGCTTGCCTTCTGACTTGGCTTTATCTAACGGCGTGTTGCCATCTAAACCTTTGATAGATAAATCACCACCGTGTTCAATCAACAACTTTAAAGCGGGCAGATTGTTGGCCCATACAGCATCGTGCAGCGGTGTATATCCATTACGTGGCCCAACCGCGTTGACGTCGTAACCGGCATCAATCAATAGCTGAACGATCTGTATATTGTCTTGAAACATTGCAGCATGCAGCGCAGTCCCACCGTATGAGTCTCTTTCATCAGGATCAGGGTTTTTCTTCAACAGCTCAACAACTTGAGCTTGATTACCATGGTAGGCTGCTAAATGAATCGTATCACTGCAAAAGGCGTAGTAAGAGGCGGAAACAGTCGATAATAAAACCGCCCCAATTGCGATGAATCTTTTCATTGCGTTTCCCTGTTTCTGTCTTTGTTAGAGTTGATGGGCCGTTTGTTGTATTACAGTGACGGTTTGGACTTAGGGTTCCTAGTATAAGACCTGTCATCCTGGGTAATAACAGGTCTAAAACCTAATAGTTAATTAGGTGATTCCTAACAAAGATCATTCACCGCTAAGTGTTTGACCTTAGGGTCGACAATTGGGTAGTCAACAAGTCCTTTTGCATCACCGCCATAGTAGGTTGAGCGATCGTTTTGGTTTAGCGCTAGGTTCTCTTTGAATCGGTACACTAAGTCTGGATTAGAGATGTAGTATTCTCCGAATGCAACGACATCGGCATAGCCCTGCTCCAGAATATCTTGAGCGGATTCTTTACTGTGACGTCCTGCAACGATGACTGGGTTAGGCCAGATCTCTCTCACTTGTCGACGGAATGAAGAAGGCACAGGTCGCCAAGTGGCAACGTGCTCAGAAAAGTGAACATAGGCCAACTTAAGCTGGGAAAGCTGCTCAAGAGCTTTTAGTGCTAAAGAGGGCATTTCCGGATCGACATCGGGATCATCGATCACCAAATACGGCGATAAACGGAATCCAACCTTATCTTCGCCAATTGCTTGAGCAACGGCACTAACGGTTTCGACAAGGAATCGTACGCGGTTTTCCTGGCTTCCTCCGTATTCATCAGTACGTTGGTTGGCGCTGTTTAGCATGAATTGTTCGAACAAGTAGGTGTTGGCTGAATGCAATTCAACGCCATCAAAGCCCGCTTCCATTGCGTTTTTGGCTGCCTGAACAAAATCGTTTTGTGTGTTGATGATGTCTTGTTTGGTCATGGCGCGCGGCACCTCTTGATCAACAAATCCATAGCCCCCTTCTTCTAGTGGTCCATAGCCTTTGTTGAGACCTTTTATCGCTGATGGAGCGAGTGCCTGTTCGCCACCCGTGATGCTTGGATGAGTCACGCGACCGACATGCCAAAGCTGAATGAAGATCTTTCCTCCTTCCGCATGGACTGCGTCGGTGACCTTTTTCCAGCCATCGATCTGTTCTTGATTGTAGATACCAGGGGTAAACGCATAACCACGTCCCACTTTGGAAATCGGAGCCCCCTCTGTAATGATTAACCCCGCGGTGGCGCGCTGTTGATAATAGCGCACTATGTCATCGTTTAAGGCACCGTCTAGAGATGCTCGTGAGCGAGTCATTGGTGCCATCGCCAGGCGATTTGAGAGTTCTATGTTGCCAAGGTTGAAGTGAGAAAAGAGCATAATGCCTCCTAATGCTGTGGGATAGGCTTAGGTTAGGCAAAGTAGAGCGTTACAAAAATAGCAATAAAGTGAATTTATAATGTACTTTTTAGGTTGTAATAACCTAGGCAGTGCGGCAACGTTGTTTGAGCTTGTCGACAAATACTCGCGCGCCGAAACTCAGGTCGCGATTTGGGTAAACCGCGTACATTGAGCCTTCCTCTGGGAAGCGTGTGTCAGGAAGGAGCTGGACCAATTCTCCACGTTCAATCTCGCCATTTAAGTTATGGTCAGCAACAACCGTGTAATACATGCCTGATAGAGCACTCTGCACGAGGGATTCAGGAGAGCTTGCTTTGTAAAGTGGATTCATCTGTACCGACTGAATGCGGTCTTGATCATCATAGAACTGTATCTTGTCTCTCACGACGCCAAGTCTGGCGTAGCAAGCCGAGGGTAGGGTGACAAGCTGTTCTAAGTTTATTGGCATACCATGGCGTTGAATGTAGTCAGGGCTTGCAACGATGAGCAGGTGGGTTGAGCGTAATTTTTGACCAATGAGTGAACTGTCTTGTGGTTTCCAGATGCGAATCGCCATATCAAACTCTTCTTTGATGATATCGACTCTACGGTCATCGTACTCAACTTCAAAACGGATTTTGGGGTACTCGCTTTGTACATCGCCAATGGTCGGTAAGATAAAGTTTTGGCTCAAATGAGACGCACAAGTTAAGCGCACAAGGCCTGTTTCAGCAGAGCTGTAATTCTGCGCAAAATCGTTCATTTTATTTTCCAGCTCTTTGAGGACCAAGGCTTGCTGGTAGATGGTTTCGCCAGCTTCGGTGAGGGAAAGGGCGCGAGTGGTGCGTTTCAAAAGTACCACGCCAAGCTTATCTTCTAGGGCTTTAATGTTGCGAGACAGCAATGAGGGCAACATATCTCGGTGCTTGGCGGCTTCCGCAAAACTCTCAAATTTAACCACGTCAACAAAGGCCATCAGTTGCTTATTCAGTTCGATTGCCATGCCAAATTCCTTACTTTTAGCCATCAAAGTGAGCTTGATTATGCACTAATTAGTCCATAAAAAAATCAAATTGTTGATATTTTCAATTGTGCATAGATACGCCGGATGGATTGAAATTGCCAATTTAGAGTTATTGTTCTATAACATTGTGATTACAAAACAATCACAATGCAGAAGATGAAACAAGATCAATGGATTGAAACCGGCGATGGCCTGACGATATCGGCGTCGTTGTTTATACCACAAAGCGAACCAAAGGGCGGCGTCATTATCAACTCCGCCACTGCCGTTAGGCAGGATTATTACGCTAAGTTTGCAGAGTTCCTGCGTGGGAATGGATACTTAGTTGTGACCTATGACTATCGTGGAATTGGTCGCTCATCGATTAAAAACTCGCGCGATAAGCGCTTAACCATGAGTGCTTGGGGAGAAAAAGATCTTTCGGCGGTCATTCATTGGGCAAGTCGCCATGCTCCGCAACTGGATTGGCATTGCGTTGGTCACAGTGTTGGTGGGCAAATTATTGGTTTTGCAGACAATAATCATAGTTTAAAAAGTGTGTACTGTGTTTCTTCGCAAAGTGGTTATTGGAATCATTGGGAGTCGCTGAGTAAGCTTCGTATGCTTGCGATGTGGTATGCGGTGGTTCCCGGACTGGCCCGCTGCTTGGGTAAAGTTCCCGGTATTTTCCTTGGTGGTGAATCTCTTCCTGAAGGCGTCGCTAGACAGTGGGCCTACTGGGGGCGGGATGTGAACTACATCGTGGATGAGGGAGGTACACCCATTCGAACTGGGTTTGCACGTATGGAGTGTAATATGAAGTTTCTTCTTATCGATGATGATTTGGACTTTGCTCCGCCCAAGGCTGTCGCTGCTCTGCGCAGTTTTTATGCCAACGCGAATTCGCAACTGGAAGTGGTAAAAGCGGCTCAAGTAGGCAGCAAAATTGGTCATTTTGGTTTTTTCCGCAGCAAGCACGAAGCTTCACTTTGGCCCAAGGCGCTAGAATGGATTGATGCTCACGCGGGGTAGCTTTATCATCGACTCTGATGATAGAGCCTTGCTTACGTGTGATGTTTGCTCTGTGTAAGCTTGTACAAGACCTATCGATAATTCATCGCAAGTGTTATGTTATAACATAATTTTGTTTAATGGATTATTTGTATGTCTTCTATTCCAGTAACCATACTGCATGGTTTTCTTGGCTCGGGTAAAACGACTCTGCTACGCAAAATACTGCAGCAAGCCAGCGTTCAGAAGATGGCACCTTCAGTTATTGTTAATGACATGAGTGAGTTAGATGTCGATGGAGTGCTCATTGCCAATACTGATGCTGTTCATAAAGAGCAGGGCAATTTTGTTACTGTCAGTGGCGAGAGCATCAGTAGTCCGAGCGGTATCAAGCAACTTGACCAGTCATTGAAATCCTTATGTCTTGAGCAAACACCAAGCTGGATCGTCATCGAAACATCAGGTAGCAGTCACCCTCTGCCTTTGGTCGAGTACTTTAAACATCGCCATGAATATGCGCTGAAAGATGTCATTACCTTGGTAGATGCAATTTGGTTAGATAAAGACTACCGCAAAGGGACGCAGCTTATTCCAAAATGGCAGGAGAATATGCAGCGCGGTATTCGAGGGATCGAGAACTTACTGGTTGAACAAATCATGTTTTCTAACCGAGTACTGCTGACGAAAACCGAGAATATGGATGATCACACCGTGCAGACCATCGCGCAAGCGCTCCATCCGCTTAATGTTTACGCTGAAATCGTCAAAACATCTTGGGGTAATCTCGACATCAAGGCGCTTAATGGAGCACAAAACTATAACTTCTTCTTGGTCGAGCAATTGACTGCGGAATTAAGAGCAGCGGTAAATGACCCTCTTAATTTAGTCGGTAAGAAAGGGCAGAACTTGGTTGCGAAGGTGATTGAAGATGACCGACCTTTTCATCCTCAGCGCTTGTGGGATACCTGTCATGCCTATTTAACCAAAGGGGTATTTCGCAGTAAGGGCTTTTTCTGGTTTCCGACTCGTGATGATGTTGCCTTGCTTTGGAGCCAAGCCAATGGAAACGTCGGCCTCGAAATTACAGGTTTTTGGCGAGCTTCGGTGATCAATGATGAAACACAGAATTTTACTGCTGAGCATATCCAGATACTGCAAGACAAAATTGACAGTGTAGAGAGCCGTTTTGGTGATCGACGCTGCCGGTTGACTGTCATCGGTCAAGTGAATGAGGTTGACCATTTTATTACGGCCCTGAAATCTTGCTTTCTCAGTGATAGTGAGCTTGAGCTGTGGAGAAACGGCGCAGAGTTTCAGGACCCATGGCCTAAAAACATCGCTAAATTGAAGTAAGTGTTTATAAAGAGCGAAAGACAAGAGATTACATCGCCATGTACTGGGCTAAAAAGTCGTACACTAAACGCACGCGTTTGTTGGTGTGCAACTCTCGATGACAAACAAGCCAAGCATCTAGCTCGAAAGGTTCAAAATGTGCTTTGAATGCGATGCGTAAATCTGGGTTGTGATGCGCGATGTGCTCAGGTAATAGGATTAGCGATCGCGTGTGTTGCGCCAATTGCCACTGCACTAATTGATTGTTGCAGACCAAAGTGAAGGGGTTGTGTTTGAGGTCCCAACCTGAATGCTTAAGATGTTGTCTTAGGTACTCTTCATGGTCAAACCCGATGATGGAAAGCTTGGCGACTTCATTGGGAGATTTGTCTTCGAAGCTCTTGATTAAATCTTTATGCCCGTAGAGATAAACGGTTTCGTGACCTATTTTTCTAGCAATAAGATCTAAGTCGGTTGGCCGCTTGTAGCGCATGGCAATATCCGCTTCTCGACGTTTTAAATCGCTGACTTGATTAGAGACGATCAGCTCGATATCAATGTGCGGTGCATACTCTTTGAGTCGGGTAATCAAAGGAGGGAAGCGGAAAAACGCGTCAAGTTCAGTTAACGAGATGCTTACTTTGCCGGCAATACTCTCATCTTGCCCCAGCGCAGTCAGTAGCATTTGATTGGCCGATTCGGCCATTTGAGTCACATGTTGGTAGAGCTTTTGACCGCTGTCAGTGAGAACCAACTTTTTGCCCACTCGTTCGAACAGAGTGAGCTTGAGCTCTTGTTCAAATGCGGCAATTTGGCGACCTAACGTCGGTTGGCTCATGTTTAAGGCTCGACCTGCTGCGGAGAATGAGCCTTCCTCTGCGACAACTAAAAACGCTCTCGCTCGGTTCCAATCAAATCCAATGTGTTTCCATTCCATAGCCCAACCTCATATATTCAATTTTGAATGATTGTTATACATTATTGGTGGATTTCCAAACGATTATGAACTGATAAGCTAATGGTAAGTGATAGCCGTAAGGGATTGAGAATGAAAATATTGGTATTAGGAGCCACCGGAGCAACCGGGAGGCTGGTTGTTCGCCAACTGCTCGAAGCGAATCACCAAGTGGTTGCTTTAGTAAGGGATATCAAAGTATTAGCAGAGCATTCCGATTTAACTCAGTATCAAACAACAGCACTTGATATGCCTAATCAGCAGCTAGAAATGATCGTGGCTGAGTGCCAAGCATGTATCTGCTGTCTAGGCCACAACTTTACGTTGCAAGGTGTCTACGGCGCACCACGTTTGCTGGTTCGAGACAGCATCATGCGCGTTATTTCTGTGATCTCTCCTCAGCGAAGCGAGCCGTTTAAGCTCGCATTAATGGGCTCAACAGGGGTGAGAAACCGTGCAATTAATGAATCCGTGTCTCGGCAGGAGATATGGTTATCGCGCTTGCTGAGGGTGTTACTTCCGCCGCACCGTGACAATGAAAAAGCGGCTGAGCTGTTGAGCCGCAGTCGCAAACTGAGCACCTTGTTAGAGTGGGTAATCTTACGCCCTGACACGCTGATCGACCGAGCTGAAGTAAGCTCGTATCAGTGGCACAGTAGCCCGACACGCAGCGCGTTGTTTGATGCAGGAGAAACCAGTCGAATTAATGTTGCCAATGCGTTATCGCGTTTAGTGACCGATTCGCAGCTTTGGCTGGATTGGCGCGGGCAAATGCCCGTCATTTACAATGTACAAGCAAACGAGCAAGCCTAAAATCAAAGAGCCCCAGTAAGTGACTGGGGCTATATGGCTTATTCTCCTAACGCTTTACGTGCCAGCCTTGAGGCCGCCGCTTTATGGCGTTCCATCAATTGATGAATATCGACGCCAATCACTTCACTGTTTATCACTCGCCAGTGACCTGCAACCATCACGCGGTCAGCTTGTTGAGCGCCACATAATAGGAGTGCAGCAAGAGGGTCGTGACTGCCAGAGAAACGGATATCATCGAGTTTGAACATCGCAATATCGGCCTGTTTACTCACGCTAAGCTCACCAATATCATTACGCCCCATCGCTTGAGCTGAGCCTTTGGTCGCCCAACGCAGCGCATCAAAATGGGATACGTTTGCAGAGCCATATTGTAGACGCTGTAAGTACATCGCCATACGTACTTCGGCAATCATATTGGAGCCATCGTTTGAGGCTGAGCCATCAACCCCTAGGCCGACTTTCACGCCAGCGGCTTCTAGGTCATTGTTTTTACAAATCCCCGAAGCAAGCATCATGTTCGATGTTGGGCAGTGGCTAATGCCTACCCCTGCTTGGCCTAGCCTGCGGATCTCGTCATTATTGAAATGAATACCATGAGCCAGCCAAGTTTTGTCATTGAGCCAGCCGACGTCTTCGAGATAGTCGACCGGGCGCATGCCAAATTGCTCAACACAGAAATCTTCCTCATCTAACGTTTCGCACAAATGCGTGTGCATCATGACGTTCTCTTGCTTGGCGATGTGGGCAGTTTCTTTCATCAAATCTGTCGTGACAGAGAAGGGGGAGCACGGCGCGAGCGCGATTTGGGTCATTGCCCCTTCCTGTTGCTGGTGGTATTGGCGAATCAAACGGTAACTGTCATCGACAATCGCTTGCTCGGTTTGAATGGTATGCTGCGGTGGTAAGCCACCGTCTTCTTCACCTAGACTCATTGAACCACGAGTAAAGATGGCTCTAACGCCAAGCTTTTGCGCCGCTTCAACCTGCAAGTCTATCGCGTGTTCTAAACCGTTTGGCAGCAAGTAGTGATGATCGGAAGCAGTGGTACAGCCAGACAGCATCAACTCGACTAAGGCAAGCTCGGTTGCGACACTCATCATTTCTTCATCTAGATTTGCCCAGACGGGGTACAGGCTTTTGAGCCAATGAAACAGTTCTTTGTTCAACGCGTCAGGGTATGCGCGCGTTAAGGTTTGATAAAAATGGTGATGGGCGTTAACCAGCCCTGGAGTGACGACATGCCGAGAGGCATCAACCACATAATCAATTTGGTGGGACGGCGTCCCATGTTTTGCGATAAGTTCGACAACTTTGTTTCCCTGAACCACGAGACCACCTTGGGCGTCATGCGTGTTTCCGGTATAAATTGCCAGTGGATTCTTAATCCAGATGGTTTCCATTCATAATAGTCCTTAGCCATCTCAGCCATTTCAGGGGAGAGGGTCTTAAACGATTTAGTGACAGTGAAGCTAGTAATTACTAGCGGTGTTGTTGAGCTCAGATTGAATCTAGTGAGCTTAGGTCTCCTTTTGGTGCCTTTGTTGTGATTAGGCGAGCTTATTCATTGGTCTTTGCTTCAAGTTTACTTTCTACCACTTGTGGCGCTTCATCATCGGATTTTCGGATGATTTTTTCTTCGACTTGAACCTTACTTTCCGTTAATGCTTCACGCACTTCTTTGTTGGATGACTTGGGAAGAAGCTGGTGAAGAAGTACGGTGACTATTGTTCCGGTGGTAATGCCAGAGTGCAGGAAGTTAGCGATATCATGTGGCAGGTGTTGCAGTAAGCGAGGCTCAAAAGTCACAGCTAAACCTGATGCCAAACCGACACAGATAACCAATGCATTGCGTTTGGTGTCTGCGGCCATGATTAGCATACGTATACCCGCGTAGGCAATCATGCCAAACATAACAAAGCCCACACCACCGAGAACGGGCTTCGGAATGGTGACGGCTACGGCTGCCAGTTTAGGAAACAGACCCGCTAAAATCAGTAGACCGCCTGTCGCGGCGACGACATATCGACTTGCAACACCAGTAATGCCCACGATACCAACGTTTTGGCTGAACGAAGCCAACGGCATCGCGGTAAGAATGGAAGAAAGCGTGCTACCTAAGCCATCACCAAGCAGACCGCGTTGCAGATCCTTACCAGAGATTTGTTTATTACAGTTGTTCGCCAGTGCCATAAAGTCACCGGTAGCTTCAGCTATCACAACAATGTAAACCAAACTCATGCTCACAATCGCACTGGCTTGAAAGCTTAAGCCATATTTTAGAAGCTCTGGTCCACCAACCCAAGAGGCCGATGCAATGTCGTTCAGGTTCACCATACCGAGAGACAGCGCGACGATATAACCGCCTGCCAGACCAATCACGATGGCAGAGGCAGCAACCGCCCCTTTACAGTAAACTGATACCGCAACCACGATGCCGAGTGAAACAATGGCTAAGAAAAGTTTCGGCAGAGTGGCGAAGTTTTCACTCGCTGCAGGCGCATCACCGACCCAGTTCATAGCCACAGGCAAGATGGTTAAGCCGATTAACGTCACCACAACGCCGCTCACCACGGTTGGAAACAGCTTGCGGACTTTGTCCATATAAAAGCTAGCGACAATCACCACTAAAGAGCCAACTAAAGCCGAGCCCATAATGCTCGCAATCCCCCCTTCGCGGCCAATCGCGATAGCCACACCTAAGAAGGCAAAACTTGACCCCATAACAACAGGTAAACGAATACCAATAGGGCCGACACCAATACATTGCGCCATGGTGACGATACCGGATGCGAGTAAGGCGGCGTTAATTAGCGAGACAATCTCTTCATTAGGTAGCCCGATGGATGCGCCAACAATGAGTGGGACGGCGACAATGCCACCAATCGATGCCAGCATGTGTTGCAATGCCAGCAGCAGTGTCATGCCGTGTGGTGGTTTTTGGTTGAGTGTATACAGAAGTTTCATTGGTTATACCTCAGAGAGAGTCCATGTTTCTCTCGTAGATTGGACAACTGACTTCTACTAACTGCGTAGGGTCACGAATTTTTCGTATAGCAAGCTAGCCCGAACGATTGCTCAGGCTAGATTTTGAAGTCGTTATTAGGACTAAGTCGCCTTAGATGTAGATAAGCTTAGCGACGAAGACTACCGTCAGGATGTACATTGAGATTGAGACATCCTTAGTTTTTCCGGTCGCAACTTTTAACACTGTGTAAGTGATAAAGCCGAGTGCAATGCCGTTAGCGATAGAGAAAGTGAGCGGCATCATCAGCGCGGTAATCGCAGCCGGAGCGCCATTGGTAAAGTCTTTCCAATCAACATGCTGCATGCTGCTCATCATTACGAATGCGACGTAGATAAGAGCACCTGCAGTGGCATACGCTGGGATCATACCGGCCAAAGGTGAAAGGAAAATAGCGGCTAGGAATAGGGCAGCGACGACAATGGCAGACAGGCCTGTACGAGCACCAGCGGCTACGCCAGCGGCACTTTCTACGTAGCTGGTGACTGGCGGACAACCGACGCAAGCCCCTGCGACACTAGAGATAGAATCCGCTTTTAACGCCTTGCTAAGCCCCTCTATTTTGCCTGTTTCTTTGTTTACTAGATGCGCTCGTTCTGCAACGCCCATAAGTGTGCCCGCAGTGTCGAACATATTGACGAACAAGAAAGCTAAGATCACGCTAATCATCGAAATGTTAAACGCGCCAGAGATGTCCATGGCCAAGAAAGTAGGTGCAATACTTGGCGGCGCTGCAAAGAAGCCATTGTATTGAACGAGACCTAACATCATACCAATAACGGTGACGCTTAAAATACCGATCAGTACTGCGCCGAACACTTTGCGCTCGCTCAGTACCGCAATGATTAAGAAAGCGATTGCCGCCAGCATGGCATCGGGTTTCGTGAAATCACCAAGCGAAACCAAAGTCGCTGGGTTTTCTACAACGATACCCGCGGTTTTCAGACCGATAAGCCCAAGAAACAGACCGACACCAGCGGTCATGGAAAAGCGTAAACTTTCCGGAATACTCTCAATGATCCATTGGCGAATCTTATAGAAGCTCATTCCGACAAACAGGATACCAGAGAGGAATACGGCCCCGAGTGCAACTTCCCAGCTGTAGCCCATTTCACTGACCACAGTAAATGAGAAGAAGGCGTTAAGGCCCATTCCCGGAGCTAGGCCTACAGGCCAGTTAGCAAATAACCCCATTAACAAACAACCAATGGCTGCGCCAATACAAGTTGCAACGAATACCGCGCCAGAATCCATCCCCGACGCAGCCATGATTTGAGGGTTAACGAATATGATGTAGGCCATGGTGGCAAACGTCGTTATTCCGCCAATCATTTCATTTTTTACACTGGTTCCATGTGCTTTCAATTTGAAGAAGCGCTCAAGAAAACCACCCGATTGTTGCTCATTAAGCACTTCCGCTTTGCTTTCATTCATGTCAGCAAGTCCTTTAGTCATGTTTTGCTTAAATTGAATACTGCTTTTGGCTCGATTTAGGCGTGCAAAAGCCCGCAAGAGCCATTCAATTCTCCTGATACATTTCGCTGTTGGTTTATTAGATTGTTATTGGTTGCTAGCTTCCGCGATACGTCGAGAAACTGTATGGCGAGACCAAAAGAGGGACATGATAATGTGCGCCTTCCTCTCCAAGCCCAAATCGAATCACAACGTCATCGAGGAAAGGGGTTTCACCTAGATCGACATCTTGGTTCTCATAGTATTGCGCTACATGAAACACCAACTGATATTTCCCGACACTGAACTCAGCACCTTCTAGTACTGGTGCGTCAGTGCGTCCGTCAAAATTTGTCGACACGGATTTTAGTTTCGTTAGCACATCGCCTTCTACACGAAAAAGGTCTACCTGGATATTGGCACCGGGTACACCGTGCATTGTATCCAATACGTGTGTTGTTAGTTTTCCCATAACTCGATTTCGCGCCTTGCGCTCTCCTTCGCTCAAGTGTAATTCGATTGTATACAAACTTATCGTTAGTTTGTTCGTTCTATCTATAGTTGTACACAAAATATGCGGATAGTAAAGTCTGTTGTTATAAATTTGTTATTAATAAATTTTGTTAAATTCACAGAATGTGAGCTCTGTTTTGGCCGTTTTTATTGAGTGATATTGTTAAGTGTTTGATTTTTGGTTATTAGTTCACGTTAAATTTCTTTAGTAACACAATCTTTACATTAAGATAATTTATTGTATACAATGAATGCATGAGGTTTTAAAGGACACGACTGAAAGTGTTTTGATTTTAAGGAGAGCCGAATGGATAAGGATTATTCACGAGACCTGATTGGCTATGGAGCAAACCCTCCTAACCCTAATTGGCCGGGAGGTGCTCGCATCGCCGTGTCATTTGTATTGAATTATGAAGAGGGTGGCGAACGCTGCCTGCTGCACGGGGATGATGAGTCCGAAGCCTTTCTTTCTGAGATCCCTGCCGCACAGCCAATTAAAGGCGAGCGACACATCAGTATCGAGTCGATTTACGAATATGGCAGCCGCGCGGGTGTATGGCGGGTTTTGAAACTGTTTGATGAGTATGAAATTCCGTTGACGGTATTTGCTGTCGCAATGGCTATCGAGCGTCACCCCGAGGTGGCTCAGGCGATGACTCAAGCAGGGCATGAAATCTGTAGTCACGGTTATCGCTGGATTGACTATCAATACATGGATGAATCTCAAGAGCGCGACCATATGATGAAGGCGATTGAGATCATCAAGCAGATCACTGGTGAGAGGCCGCTTGGCTGGTATACCGGTCGTACTGGGCCTAATACCCGTAAGCTCGTTGCTGAAGAAGGTGGTTTCCTCTACGACTCTGATGCTTACGATGACGACTTACCTTATTGGCATACCGAGGCGGATCAGCCACAACTGGTTATTCCCTACACGCTGGATGTCAACGACATGCGCTTTGCCACTGTGCAGGGGTTTAACTCGGGTGAACAGTTCTACCAATACCTAAAGGACACGTTTGACACTTTATACGCCGAGGGTGAGACCGCGCCTAAGATGATGTCGATTGGTCTCCATTGCCGCTTGATTGGCCGACCGGGACGTATCGCTTCTCTCAAACGTTTTCTTGATTACGTAAAACAACACGACGATGTTTGGTTATGCCGCCGTGTTGATATCGCTCGTCATTGGCACGAGCACCACCCTTACACATCTAACCAGGAGAAATAACATGGCTGAATTTCGTTTTTGTAAACCATCACAGATGGCCCGCAGCGAATTTGTCTCTCACTTTGGCGATGTGTATGAGCATAGCCCGTGGGTCGCTGAATCCGTTTATGACCAAGGCCTAAGCAATACTGATGATGTAATTTCAAACCTTCATCTACGAATGGCAACCGCCTTGCTTGAGGCAGAAAAACAGCAGCAACTCGACCTTATTAACGCTCACCCAGATTTAGCCGGGCGAGCAGCAATCAACGGCGAACTCACTGCCGCATCCACTGCGGAACAAGCTGGCGCTGGCATTGACCAATGCTCAGCAGAAGAGTTCGAAAAATTCACCACGTACAACGACAGTTACAAAAGCCGCTTCAACTTTCCCTTCATCATGGCAGTGAAAGGGGCCAATCGTTACCAAATTCTTGAGTCGTTCGAGAAGCGATTAGGCAATGATAGTGACACTGAGTTTGCTACGGCGATTCAGGAGATCAACAAGATCGCCCTGTTTCGCTTACGAGATATGTAAGTCACGGAGATGGCGACTATTTCGTTCTGATATCGACTGATATCTGCCCGACAAAGGGCTTAGAGCTCTAGATGAGCATACTCACTCAACCTATTTTTGAATAATTGGAAGGATAAAGGACATGTCCTTAGACATTGAACAATACATTAATCTTGCTGACGACAAACTTGGCGCAGAAGCCATTTATGCCACCGATGACTTTTTCGCTGATAAAAGCCGACTGCTTCGCCGAGAAGCTCCTGAATGGAAAGAGGGTGTTTATGACGACAATGGCAAATGGATGGACGGCTGGGAAAGTCGCCGTAAGCGTGGTGAAGGTTACGATTACTGCGTCATTCGCTTAGGTCTTGCTGGTACAATCGCAGGTGTCGACATTGATACCTCGTTCTTTACGGGTAACTTCCCGCCATCAGCATCAATTGATGCCTGTTATTCCCCAGACGGTGATCCAACCGACTCAACCGAATGGCAAGAGATTCTGCCATCAATGAGCCTTCAAGGTGACCATCATCATCTAGAGCAAATTGAGTGCGAACAAGTGTTTACTCACTTACGCTTAAACATTTACCCAGATGGCGGTGTTGCTCGTTTGCGTGTTTATGGTCGCCCAAGTGTTGATTGGGATCGCATAGACTCACAACAAAAAGTTGACCTTGCTGCGGTTGAAAATGGCGGCCGCGCCTTAGCGTGTAGTGATGAACACTACGGCAACAAATCTAACATTCTTGGTCCAGGTCGCGGTGAGAACATGGGCGATGGCTGGGAAACCGCTCGTCGTCGTACACCGGGTAACGACTGGGTAATTGTCGCACTTGGTCATGTGGGCAACATTGACCGAGTGGTTGTCGATACCGCGCACTTTAAAGGTAACTTCCCCGATAGCTGCTCCATTCAAGCTGCGTATGTTAAAGGTGGAACGGACGATCAAGTTGCGACTCAGAGTCTCTTCTGGCGTGAACTATTACCTGCGCAAAAGCTCAAGGCACATGACATTCATGAGTTTAGCTCAGAGGTGAATGATCTTGGCGCTGTGACACACGTTCGCCTCAACATTTTCCCTGATGGTGGTATCAGCCGTTTGCGTTTGTTTGGCACTAAAGCGAAATAAGCGAGGAAAGCAATATGAGCAATGGAATCCGCCGTTTAACCATCGAACCTTTGACCAAGCGCGCGTTTGCTGAGTTTGGGGATGTGATTGAAGTGGACAATAGCGACTACTTCATGATCAACAATGGCTCGACTCGTCGTTATCACAAGCTAGCGAGCACCGATGTGCAAGACCAAGGTGGTGAAGCCATCATCAGTATCTTCCAAGCGACGCCGCTTAGCTATCCGTTAACGATAAAAATGTTAGAGCGCCATCCGTTAGGATCGCAAGCTTTCGTTCCGTTGCTTGGTCAACCATACCTTATTGTTGTTGCCTCCAAAGGCGATGATCCTTCGCTGGCCTCCTGCCGTGCTTTCTTAAGCAATGGGCGCCAAGGAGTCAATTACCACAAAGGCGTTTGGCATCACCCAGTATTGGCCCTAACCGAGCAAGATCAGTTTCTCATCGTCGACCGCGGCGGAGAGGGCCATAACTGTGACGAAGTTTTTTTTGAGCGTGATCTGGTGTCACTGCATTTGGAAGACTTGCCGGGTAACAACAAGCTGGAAGAAAAACAGCGCACGGAGCAAGCGCTGTAAAGGAGTAAATTATGGATCCACATATCACGGAGTGGTTGAATCTAGCGATTCGCTGGGTTCACATGATTGTCGGCATCGCATGGATTGGTGCTTCATTCTATTTCGTTTGGTTGGAGAACAACCTGAATCGTGTAAACCCCAAGACCGGTCTAGCGGGCGATCTATGGGCGATTCACGGTGGCGGTATCTACCACCTAGAAAAGTACAAGTTGGCGCCACCAGAAATGCCAGAACATTTGCACTGGTTTAAATGGGAAGCGTACTTCACTTGGATTACCGGCATCTTGTTGTTGGCCGTGGTCTATTACCTCAATGCTGAGATTTATCTCATCGCTCCAGGCTCTGGCATGTCGCCAACGACAGCCATCGCAATTGGTATCGCAGCGTTAGTTGCAGGGTGGTTTGTTTACGATTTGCTGTGCGAATCGCCGCTGGGCAAAACTCCGATGCTATTAGGCGCGGTGCTATTCGTGCTGTTAGTCGGCGCGGCTTATGGGCTGGCTCAGGTTTTCAGTGGTCGCGGTGCTTACATTCACCTTGGTGCAATCATAGGGACCATTATGGTCGGTAACGTGTTCCGGGTGATCATGCCAGCACAACGTAATTTGGTTAGTGCCATTGAACAAGGTCGCGAGCCCGATCCGGCATTACCAGCGAAAGGTTTGCTTCGTTCTCGTCACAACAACTACCTGACCTTGCCAGTGCTGTTCATCATGATCAGTAACCACTTCCCAAGTACTTATGGCTCGGAATACAACTGGGCGATATTGGCGGGGTTGGCTATCTTCAGCATCTTGGTACGCCATTACTTTAACACTCGTCATGGCAGTCAAAAGTATGCGTGGACGGTCCCTGTTGCAGCGCTTGGTATGGTGACTCTCGCTTTTGTTACGTCTCCCTACGCGAATAAACCCGCGACTCCAGTGGCGAGCGCGCCTGTTGTGGTAGAAGCACCTGTGCAGTCTGAAGTTGAACAAGCCGCAGCGCCTGCGACCGAGCATGAGCAAGAGACGACAGCCTCTCAGCCTACCGCTGCTGGTGTCGGCTTTGCGACCATCAATAAAGTGATCCAAGAGCGTTGTTCAGTGTGTCACTCAGCAACACCGACGCACGCGGCGTTTGCTGCGGCGCCTGCCGGAGTGATTTTGGATACGCCGGAAGAGATTCAGGCAAATGGTCCGCGCATTGCTCAAACAGTCACAACCAAGTACATGCCATTAGGTAACCTCACCCAAATGACAGAGGATGAGCGAGCTCTCATTGGTGATTGGGTAGAGAAGGGGTCGCTTATCCAATAAACCCGCTTGCCTCGAGTGAGTCCGGTAACCTGTCATCCAATCGGGCTCACTCGCTCAGCAACCGCTACCTGCAGGTAGTGTATTTCCCTTTCCCCGGTACTCCTGTCCGGGGTTTTTTATGCTGTTAAAAGGAGTTTGAAGTGATAGCTACCGCTCTCAATATTCGCCATAAGACCATTTTGGCTACAGTGACCGCAGTGATTCTTATTATTGTGGTACTGATTAGCATCACGTTAAGCCAAGGGCAAAAAATCATCCTCAATAAAACCTACTCCCAGCAGATGCCTGCGGCGTTGGGAGAGGTCAGCAATCAAATTCAACTTGAGCTAGAGAAGCCACTTGTTGTCGCGGAGGTGATGTCACAGCTTCAACCTCTTGCCGAGTTTGATGGTCAAGGCAGCAGGCAAATTCGCGCTCAGCTTGCTTCGATACAACAACAGTTTAATGCTCTAACGGCCTTTTTCGTTACCACGGTCGACGATAGCTACTATTTGCCAAGTGGTAAGCTCAAGTCTATGTCGAAATCATCACCCGATGACCAATGGTTTTATGCTTTCCTTTATGGTGATAAACAGGCCGAGTTGTCGATTGATATTGATGAGGCGACTGGCATCGCAACGGTTTTTGTTAATCATGTTGTTATCCGCCAAGGTCAACGAGTAGGGGTGACGGGGATAGGTCTGTCGCTTGAAAATTTAGGCAATATGGTCGCTAACTTCTCCCTAGGTGAGTCTGGGCGATTAATGTTGGTCGATAGAAAAGGTGAAGTAAAAGTCCACCCTAATACCCAGCAGGTTGGCAAGCAGTTGGCGGATATTGGACTTGAAGCCTTGGCGCCTGAGCTGCAAACGTTGTCTGGAACAGCACCTGTTATACATGAATCAAAGCTTAAGGAAACGTCGATGATTGTTGGTTTGATGGCCCTGCCACAACTTGATTGGGTGCTGGTATCTGTTCAACCTACGGCTGAAGTGCTCACCGAGATTAACCACTTCATCGAAACTATGATTTGGGTCGGTGGCTCTGTTGCATTGTTATTTATCGTTATCAGTGCATACATGACGCATATCTTACTTAAACCGCTTTCGACCACTGCACGACTACTGCTCGAAATTGGCAGTGGCGGTGGCGATCTCACTCAACGATTGGATGAAAGTCGGAATGATGAAGTCGGCAGTATTGCCAAAGGGTACAACCAGTTTGTCGCCTATATGGGCAACGTTTTACAAGAGATAGAAAGAGCACGCCAAGAGTTAGTGACAACCATTCATCAGATTGACCAACAAGCGAACGAAATGAAACAGCAGATCCATGGTCAAGAACATAATATTGCTCAGGTGGCGACTGCGGTTCATGAGATGAGTGCCAGCTCTGAAGAGATCGCCAATAACGCCAACCACACTTCAGACAATGTCCACGAAACCACGTTAGAGGTAAAAAACGGCCTGAATTCAGTAAGTAAAACATACGAGCGTACTGAAGCAATGAGCCAACAGCTCGCGAAGAGTAACCAGAGTATTGAAAAACTGTCGAATGACATTAGTGCGATAGATAGCGTTCTCGACGTGATCAGTGGGGTCTCTGAGCAGACCAATTTACTGGCACTAAATGCAGCTATTGAAGCGGCGCGAGCGGGAGAACAAGGTCGTGGTTTTGCGGTAGTTGCCGACGAGGTAAGATCGCTCGCC
This sequence comes from Vibrio sinaloensis DSM 21326, assembly GCF_000189275.1. Lineage (GTDB taxonomy): Bacteria > Pseudomonadota > Gammaproteobacteria > Enterobacterales > Vibrionaceae > Vibrio > Vibrio sinaloensis. Next base: position 22,615 of record NZ_AEVT01000093.1, read on the forward strand.
TCTCGAACTCAAGAGTCTGCCAGTGAAATTCGTACTATCATCGAAAACTTACAAGGGCTCAGTAACACAGTCGTTAGCGAAGTCAGTCAGAGCCACAAAATTGGTAGCGAATGCCTCGCAGCAGCCCAAGAGTCTGAACACCACCTTGCCTCTATCAGCAATATTGTTGAGGAGATCAATCAACTCAGTGCACAGACTGCCACTGCAACAGGCCAACAGTCTCAGGTGATTAACGATATTGCACCGCACGTTGAAAGTATTGCCGATGTCGCAAAAAGCAATACAGAGATGGTTACGCAAACCTCAAAACATTGCGTTAGTTTGAAGAGCAATGCGGACTCTCTTAGTGAGCTAGTGGCTAAGTTTCGGTTTTAGTCGAGATTATTATTCGAGTCATCTCTCCAAATTGGTGAAATAGAATATGTAATTGCACTAGTATGCAGCGATACGCTCGCGCTTTGTTGCACCAATATAACAAGGTCAAATATTAATCTTTTCATTATCAATGACTTGTGTGTTTTCAATGTAATCGGATAAATTGGCATCGATTTTGGATTTGTCTCCTTAGGTAAAAATAATTGAATAACAATTCACTATAAGGAGATATCCAATGAACACGAAGTTCAAACTTAAGCTTGCAGCAGTCGGTACCGCATTAGCCTGTATGTCAGGAATAGCGAGCGCCGCCGACACTATTAAAGTTGGCGTTTTGCACTCGCTTTCCGGCACCATGGCGATCAGTGAAACCACATTGAAGGACACGGTTCTGATGCTGGTGGAAGAGCAAAATAAGAAAGGTGGGCTACTCGGTAAAAAGCTTGAGGCCGTAGTGGTCGACCCTGCGTCAAACTGGCCGCTGTTTGCAGAAAAAGCTCGCGAGTTGATTGAAAAAGAGCAAGTCGATGTGGTGTTCGGTGGCTGGACATCCGTATCGCGAAAATCCATGTTGCCGGTATTCGAAGAACTCAACAGCCTACTTTTCTACCCTGTTCAGTATGAAGGTGAAGAGTCGTCGAAGAATGTGTTCTACACTGGCGCTGCGCCAAACCAACAAGCGATTCCCGCGGTCGATTACCTAATGAATGAACTTGACGTTGAGCGCTGGGTGCTGGCCGGTACTGACTATGTGTATCCACGTACGACCAATAAAATCTTAGAGTCTTACCTCAAGAGTAAAGGGGTGAGCGAAAAAGACATCATGATCAACTACACACCATTTGGTCATTCAGACTGGCAGTCGATCGTTTCTGACATTAAGAAGTTTGGCGCTGAAGGCAAGAAGACTGCTGTGGTCTCGACCATTAATGGTGATGCCAACGTCCCTTTCTATAAAGAGCTTGGCGCTCAAGGTATCTCTTCAGAAGATATCCCAGTTGTGGCTTTCTCTGTTGGCGAAGAAGAGTTGTCTGGCATGGACACCTCTCCGCTTGTCGGCCACTTAGCGGCATGGAACTACTTCATGAGCGTCGATACGGAGAAGAACGATGAGTTCGTCGAGACGTGGCAGAAGTTTATTGCCAGCGAAAAGCGTGTGACCAACGATCCTATGGAAGCGCACTACATCGGCTTTAACATGTGGGCGCAAGCGGTCACCAATGCAGGAACGACAGATCCTGAAGCTGTGCAAGATGCGTTGATTGGCGTGTCTGTACCAAACTTGTCAGGCGGTTACTCAACTATGCTACCTAACCACCATATCACTAAGCCTGTGTTAATCGGGGAAATCCAAGATGATGGTCAGTTCGATATTGTTTGGGAAACGACGGGCCTTGTAGCAGGCGATGCTTGGTCAGAATATCTCCCTGAATCGGCGAAACTCTTCTCTAGCTGGTCGAAGCCGTTTTCTTGCGGTGCGTTTAACGTTGAAACCAAGAAATGTTCAGGGACCAATTAAGACTCTCCCCCCCATTAAATGACCTGAAAAGTTGGCGCTGCATGTGGTAACGCAGCGCATTTTTACTGCCATAAATTCTAACGCAAGGATGCATCTCATGACGACCGTATTACGGATGCTCTGTGTGCTCGTTTTTGTGCTTATTGGATTAACGACTGCGTCGGCTGAGAACGTTAAACCACTGACTCAAGACTCTTTTTTTCAGACGTTGACTGGAAAGAACACACACGAAAAACAGCAAGCGGTTAGCTGGCTTGCCTCAAACTATTCTCATGACACAGCCAAGCCCATTCTAGAGGCATGGCTGAATGGACAGCTCTACTACCTTAAAGATCGCAAACACGCTCAGCACGAGCAGCTATTTATTATTGAGAGTGTTCAAACAGGGGCGCAGGCGAGACAGGCTTGGAATAACGATCCTCTGATCATTGAAAGTAAGCGGAAGTTTAAAAAAATAAAAGTGAACAATAAACTTCGTGCTTACCTTCGTATTGAAATTGCATCACTTGGTCTTAACAGCGTGGATCCAGAGGTTCGCAAGCAGTCAATCAAAGCGCTAACTGGTAACCCTGAAGCCATAGATAAGCTCAGCGCATTACAACAAAGTGAAACTAACGCAGAGGCCGTTGCTATGTTGGCGTTCGCCATTGCGGTTGATGCGGCGCTTGACCCCAAGGCCTCCAATCGCATTGATGCTGTCGAGTCTATCTCTCAATCCAATCAACCCATTGTTCTTAAGACTCTTAACACGATCTTGGCACAAGAGACTGACCCACAACTCATTGCGGCCGCAGAGCGTGGTTTACAAGATTACCAGCAAAGCCAGCGACTCTACGCAGGTGTCGAGACGTTGTTTTTTGGGCTAAGTCTTGGCTCTGTATTGGTACTGGCGGGAATCGGCTTAGCGATTACTTTTGGGGTCATGGGCGTGATCAACATGGCGCATGGTGAGTTGATAATGCTTGGAGCTTATACCACCTATGTGATGCAGCAACTTCTGCCGGCTCATACCGGTGTGGCACTGATCTTGTCGATTCCTATGGCATTCCTGGTGTCAGGATTGGTTGGCATCTTGATTGAGCGCAGCGTGATTCGCCATCTGTATGGGCGACCTCTTGAAACGTTACTGGCAACCTTCGGCATCAGTTTGATTCTCCAACAGGCCGTTCGCTCTATCTTCTCTCCGTTAAACCGTTCGGTAAGTACACCAGATTGGATGGCCGGCGCGCTAGAAATCAACCCCATGTTGTCGCTGACATACAACCGCCTCTACATCATCTTGTTTTGTGCCATGGTGTTTATGGCTTTAGTGATGATCTTGAAGAAAACCCCCCTCGGATTACAGGTTCGTGCTGTTTCACAAAACCGCCCGATGGCAAGAGCTATGGGGATTCGTTCTGAGCGTGTCGACGCAATGACATTTGGTTTAGGTGCGGGTGTGGCAGGAGTGGCAGGTGTGGCGCTGTCTCAGTTGACCAACGTTGGGCCAAATATGGGCCAAGCCTACATTATCGATTCCTTTATGGTGGTGGTGTTTGGTGGCGTAGGCAACCTTTGGGGAACGCTGGTCGCTGGTTTAGGTTTGGGACTGTTTAATAAGATCTTAGAGCCATGGGCCGGAGCGGTGCTGGCTAAGATTCTGGTGCTGGTGTTTATCATCTTATTTATTCAGAAGCGACCAAGAGGATTGTTTCCTCAACGTGGTCGCGCAGCTGAGAGTTAAGGAGGCGTTATGACCAATCAAACACACACGAAACCCTCACGCTCTTTTGTCCTTTCTGCACTGCAAGGCGATAAGGGCGGTCAGATGACAATATTGGCTATCTTGGCAGCGGTGATCTTAATTCCGGCGGCGAATATGATGTTGTCCGCTTCGCACCCGCTTCACGTCGAAACCTTTACGATTTCATTGCTGGGTAAATACCTTAGTTATGCGATGTTAGCGCTCGCCGTCGATCTCGTATGGGGCTATTTGGGTATTCTCAGTTTAGGCCATGGCGCTTTCTTTGCACTTGGCGGCTACGCGATGGGTATGTATTTAATGCGTCAAATCGGTGATCGCGGTGTCTATGGCAATCCTATCCTACCTGATTTTATGGTGTTCCTAAACTGGCAAGAACTGCCTTGGTTTTGGCATGGCTTCGACCAGTTCTGGTTTGCGGCTCTGATGGTGGTGCTGGTACCCGGCGCAATGGCGTATGTATTCGGCTATTTGGCGTTTCGCTCTCGGGTCTCTGGGGTCTATCTCTCCATCATCACTCAAGCTCTCACCTATGCACTGATGTTGGCGTTTTTCCGCAATGAAATGGGTTTTGGCGGCAACAATGGCTTAACCGATTTTAAAGACATTCTGGGCTTTAGTTTGCAGCAAGACAGTACTCGAATCGCACTGTTTATTGCGACTGGTATTGCCCTTATCGTCAGCTATTTGGTCTGTCGCAGCGTCGTGTCGAGCCGTCTTGGTCGCGTGTCGGTTGCGATTCGTGATTCCGAATCGCGCACACGCTTTATGGGTTACGACGTCGATGGCATCAAACTTTGGGTGTTCGTTCTTTCTGCGGTGATCGCCGGAATAGCCGGCGCGCTGTACGTGCCGCAAGTTGGCATTATTAACCCTGGTGAATTTGCTCCGCTCAATTCGATAGAGGTGGTGGTCTGGGTCGCCCTAGGCGGTCGTGCGACCTTGTTTGGTGCGATTGTTGGCGCCTTAGTGATCAACTATGCCAAAAGCTGGTTCACGGTAGAGTTTCCAGAAGTGTGGCTGTTTGCCCTCGGAGGTTTGTTCGTCCTTTCAACGCTCTACTTCCCGAAAGGCTTAATCGGCTTTGTCAGTGATAAGTGGCATGTAGTCGTCAATAGAAACCGCGGGCATAACGCCGCTGAGTTGAACACTGACGAAGAGAAAAGCAAGGAGGCCTTGGTATGAATGAGTTAAAGCGCACCGAGCAATTTAAGCAATCACTCGCTGAAGTTACTCGTCGAGATCAAGTGTTCTCGTTTCTTAAGCCGGACGTTCACCCATTGATTGATACCAGACACAACATCTTGCTCTATGTGGAAGGGGTGAATAAAACCTTTGATGGGTTCAAAGCGATTAACGATCTCAATCTGTACATCCGTGAAGGAGAGCTTAGATGCATCATTGGCCCAAATGGAGCCGGGAAAACCACCATGATGGACATCATCACGGGTAAGACGAAACCGGACACTGGTGAGGTTTGGCTCGGCTCGAACCTCAACTTACTTAATATGAATGAAGCCGAGATCGCCAATGCGGGAATTGGCCGTAAGTTTCAAAAGCCGACGGTAATCGAGTGCTTAACAGTGTGGGAAAACCTCGAACTGGCGATGTCGGGCGTGCGTTCAGTGTGGGGTTCGTATGTGGCGAAGATGACAGGAGAGCAAAAAGATAAGCTCGAATCGGTGCTGAGTTTAATTCATCTGCAAGACCAGCAAACGCTGCTGGCCGGCAACCTTTCTCACGGCCAAAAACAGTGGTTAGAGATAGGAATGCTGTTGATGCAAAACCCTAAGCTGCTGCTTATTGATGAGCCTGTGGCTGGCATGACCCACCAAGAGATGGATCGTACATCTGAGTTACTTAACTCACTAGCTGGTAAACACTCTGTGGTGGTCGTTGAACATGATATGGACTTTGTCCGTTCTATCGCTAGCCATGTCACTGTGCTTCATCAGGGGCATGTGTTGGCAGAAGGCAGCATGGATGAGGTTCAAGCGCACCAGCAAGTCAAACAGGTTTATTTGGGGGAATAACATGCTATCAATTTCTGGATTGAACCAGTTTTACGGTGAGAGCCACACACTTTGGGACTTGGAGATGGAGATCCCCAAAGGAAAATGCACTGTGTTAATGGGGCGTAATGGTGTAGGTAAGACGACCTTATTGCAATGCATTATGGGGTTGGTCAAAACTGAGAGTGGCGACATCGCCCTTGAAGGCGACTCTATCATCAAAAAAGAAGCCGAAGCTCGGCCGAGAATGGGGATCGGCTATGTTCCACAAGGTCGTCAAATCTTTCCAATGTTAACTGTGGAAGAAAACTTGCAAGTAGGTTTACCTATCCGAGCAAGAGGAGACCGTCACATCCCCGAATTTATCTTCGAGCTATTCCCTGTGTTGAAGGAAATGTTGCATCGCAGAGGGGGCGATTTATCGGGTGGGCAGCAGCAACAACTGGCTATCGGTCGGGCGCTGGTGATCAACCCTAGCTTGCTGATTTTGGATGAACCGACGGAAGGGATTCAGCCAAACATTGTGCAAGAAATCGGCGACATTATTCGCATGTTGAATGAGAAATTTGGACTTACGGTTTTACTGGTGGAGCAAAAACTGCCGTTCGCCCGTAAGGTCGGTGATCAGTTTTGCATCTTGGATAGAGGGCGCACTGTCGCCCAAGGGGACATGGAAGAGCTGGATAATAGATTGATAAAGGAGTATCTCACCGTATGATTTGTGAACCTGCCGTTGCGTTTGATTTAGGTGATAATAATCAGACGCTTAAAAAGAATATCGAGTCTGATGTAGAGAAAGGCTGGAAGGCCATGTTATCGCTTTTGTTTAAAGACAGAGGGGATAAAACCGTCATCAAAGACCGCCAACAGAAAGGGCCTTTAGCGATTCAGCGCCCTTTGTATCCCGAAGGGAAAACGTGCCATACCTATTTGTTGCATCCACCCGGCGGTGTGGTCGGTGGCGACACTCTGCAAATAAGTACGCACGTGGAACAAGGGGCTCATGCCCTGGTCACCACTCCGGGTGCGACTAAGTTTTATCGCTCTGAAAAACGCTACGCTCATCAGAAACAGATATTGCATGTTGAAGGTGGTGGTTTACTCGAGTGGTTACCGCAAGAAAACATCTTCTTTCCTGACACCCATGCTCGCCTTGATACCGAGATTCATCTTGATCGTGATGCCCTATTTGTGGGCTGGGAAATGCACTGTTTTGGGCGTCCTGCACTAAATGAGGGATTTTCCTCCGGACATTTAGTCGGAAAAACAGAGATTTACCGAGATGGAAGAAAAATTTTGACCGAGGGGTTAAATATTTTTGGTGGCGATAAGTCCATGATTGAAAAGGGTTTGCTTAATTTCTCTCTTGCGGGAACCTTGTATATTTCTGTCGAAAATGAGGATTTTTTTCAACTGGTACAGAGCTTGCTCTCTAACATACAGCAAGAAGTCGGCACAGAGGACTTGGTGATCGCTGCGACGCAGATAGAAGAATTGGTTGTCGTGAGAGCACTGGGTCGATGGAGTGAGGTGATCTTGGAGAGCTTTCAACAGGTTTGGCAACAAGCGCGCCAATACTGGACAGGTGAAACTCCTCAGCCCCCAAGGATTTGGGCTACCTAAACTCCATGTTTCTCTTTGCGCCTTCTCCATCATGTTAAGGGAATAGCAAGGAAACCAATGGAATTATCACCGAGAGAAAAAGACAAACTGTTGATCTTCTGCGCTGGGATGCTGGCGCAGCAACGAAAAGAGCGAGGGTTAAAGCTTAACTATCCAGAGTCTGTAGCGTTTATTAGCAGTGCCATTCTTGAAGGCGCTCGTGAAGGCAAAACGGTGTCTGAGCTTATGGACTTTGGACGAACACTTCTTACTGTTGATGACGTTATGGAGGGCGTGCCTTCGATGATTCCTGATGTACAAGTCGAAGCCACCTTTCCTGATGGGACCAAATTGGTCACCGTTCATGAGCCAATCGTCTAGGAGATCATATGTCAGCATCAACAAGCCAATATTCTGGTTTTATTCCCGGTCAAATTGAATCTGCCCCTGGCGAGATTGAACTCAATGTTGGCCGCGCGACCATCAAGGTCAAAGTGGAAAATATCGGCGATCGACCAGTACAAATCGGCTCGCATTATCACTTTTTTGAGGTCAACGATTCACTGCGTTTTGAGCGCGAAGCGTGCAAAGGGTTCCGTCTCAATATCCCTGCTGGCACTGCGACCCGCTTTGAACCTGGCCAGTCTCGCACGGTTGAGTTGGTTGAGTTTGCTGGTAAGCGAGAGATATACGGGTTCCAAGGTAAGGTCATGGGCAAACTCGCCCAATAAAAAACAAAGACAAGGATAGGTAATGGCAAGCATTTCTCGTCAGGCATATGCCGAAATGTTTGGGCCAACAGTGGGCGATCGCGTGCGACTCGCAGACACCGAACTGTGGCTTGAAGTGGAAAAGGATTTCACTGTTTACGGCGACGAAGTTAAATTCGGCGGCGGTAAAGTGATTCGTGATGGTATGGGGCAAAGTCAACGACCAAGCGCTGAAACGCCAGATTTGGTTATTACCAACGCAGTGGTATTGGATTACTGGGGTATCGTCAAGGCAGACGTAGCAGTTAAAAATGGACGTATTCAAGCGATAGGCAAAGCGGGCAACCCTGATGTGCAGCCAGAAGTGACGATTGTGATTGGCCCGGGAACAGAGATCTTAGCAGGGGAAGGCTCAATTTTAACCGCGGGCGGTATCGACTCGCACATTCACTTTATTTGTCCGCAGCAAGTCGAAGAAGCACTGGCTTCAGGTGTCACCACCATGATTGGTGGCGGTACTGGCCCCAACACAGGAACCAATGCGACAACGTGTACTCCCGGCCCGTGGAATATGCACCGTATGCTTGAAGCGTTAGATGAGTTTCCAATGAACTTTGGCCTACTCGGGAAAGGCAACGCTAGCCAGCCAGAAGCGCTAAGAGAGCAGGTCGCGGCGGGGGCGGTAGGATTGAAGCTGCACGAAGATTGGGGCACGACGCCAGCATCAATTGACACCTGTTTGTCAGTTGCTGACGAGATGGATGTTCAGGTCGCGATTCATACCGATACGCTGAATGAGTCAGGGTTTGTAGAATCGACGTTAGGTGCGATTGGCGATCGCGTGATTCATACCTATCACACCGAAGGAGCAGGTGGTGGGCACGCACCGGATATTATTCGCGCTGCGGGTGAATCCAATGTTCTGCCATCGTCGACCAATCCAACTCGTCCTTACACGGTCAATACGGTTGATGAGCACCTCGATATGTTGATGGTGTGTCACCATTTGTCGCCTTCTATTGCTGAAGATGTGGCATTTGCCGAGTCTCGAATTCGCCGCGAAACCATCGCCGCCGAAGACATTCTGCACGATCTCGGTGCCTTCTCTATGATTGCCTCAGATTCACAGGCAATGGGGCGTGTGGGCGAAGTGATTACTCGCACTTGGCAAACGGCGCACAAAATGAAAGTGCAGCGCGGCAGCTTAAAAGAAGATTCCTCCTACAGCGACAACTTTCGACTCAAACGCTACATCGCTAAGTACACCATTAATCCGGCGATTACTCACGGTATGGCGCATGAAATTGGCTCAATTGAAGTGGGTAAGCTTGCCGACCTCGTGTTGTGGAAGCCCGCTTTCTTTGGTGTTAAGCCGAGCGTGATTCTTAAAGGTGGCATGATAGCCATGGCACCGATGGGTGACCCGAATGCTTCGATACCAACCCCTCAGCCAGTGCATTATCGCAGTATGTTTGGCAGCTATGGTAAAGCATCACAAAACACTTCCATGTTGTTTGTTTCCCAAGCGGCTGAGCAAGCAGGTATAGCAAGTGAGCTTGGTCTTGGTAGCCAAATAGGGGTTGTCAGCCATTGCAGAGATATCAGTAAAGCCGACATGAAGCTCAACGACTGGCAGCCGAACATCGAAGTGGATTCACAAACCTACCAAGTTCGCGCTGATGGGGAGCTGTTGGTGTGTGAACCTGCTGACGTGTTACCCATGGCACAAAAGTACTTCTTGTTTTAACGCTACAACGAAAATAGCTAACCAGTAAACGAATGATTGAATGAGAAAACGAACTGATAAGGAGATGAGATGATCGAACTTACCGAAATCAGCAAAGAAATTTGTACTAAACCTAATGCGTTTCTGAGCTTGCCAATAGATAGCCGAATTAAGAGCCGACTTAAAGTTGAGCTAGATGATGGTCGTGAAGCGGGCTTGTTTCTGCCGCGTGGACACATTTTGCGTGGCGGTGAGCAACTTAAAAGCCAATGCGGCATGATCGTCGAAATCAAAGCTGCGCCGGAAAAGGTCTCGACGGTCTACTGCAGCGATCTGCATTTACTGACGCGCGTGGCGTATCACCTTGGTAATCGGCATGTACCGCTGCAAGTGGAATTTGGCTGGGTCCGTTACCAGCACGACCATGTGCTAGACGAAATGGTCCAAGGTTTGGGTGCAAAAGTCACCACAGAAGACGCGTCATTTGAACCAGAAAGTGGCGCTTATGGTGGCCGCTCTGGTGGGCATCATCACCATCACTAATCACACTCAAATTAAAGCAATAACAACAAGGAAGTTATCATGAAAAAAACACAACAATTGGCTGCATTCACCTCTTTGGCTCTTCTTTCATCTTCGGCTATGGCGCATCCCGGTCATGAAACTGGGTCATTCTCCGCAGGTTTAACTCATCCAGTGACTGGGTTTGATCACCTGGTTATGTTGGTCGCATTCGGTATTTTAGTGGCGTGTGTCCAGACTTCGGCTGTGCGTAAAATGGGGTTAGTGCTGAGTGCACTTGCCTCTTTGTTAGTCGGCCTCGCTGCTGGGCAGGTGTTTGGCGGCTTTAATGGCGTCGAGCTTGCGATAGGGGCTTCGCTGTTTGTCGTGAGCGGCGCAATCTGGCAAGCCTTCCACGCTTCAAAAGATATGCTGCGTTTGGCGCTGACTTTATGTGTTGGCTTAGTGTTTTTCCACGGTTATGCACACGGTGTTGAAGCGCAAGGCGCAATCTCTTCGTTTGCCGCGGGTATGACTGTCAGTGCAGCGGCACTAATGGTTCTTGGCTTGCAGTTTGGTCGAGCACTTTCAAGCCCTTGGCTCTCTGTCGGTGTTGCCTCAGTTAGCGCCCTCGTCATCCTGTAAACCTTTGCCTATGTCTTATCAAAATAGGCCAAGCGATCTGGCGTTGTATCGGCTGTTTCAGTTAATAAGCCCCTCTCTTCCCATCGGAGGTTTTACTTATTCGCAAGGTTTGGAGTGGGCGGTTGAGGCGCAGTGGGTATCGGATCGTGCTTCAATGCAAGATTGGCTCGATAACATGTTGATGAACAGTGTCGCGACACTCGAGCTGCCAATCCTTGAACGTTATGCCCAAGCGCTGAAAAGTAATAACAAGCAACAGTTAGTTGCGCTGAGTGACTTGCTCTACAGCAGTCGAGAAACCAAAGAACTCAGAGCCGAAGAGAAGCAGCGTGGGCAAGCGCTGTATACCTTACTCAAACAGCTTGATATCTATCATGACTGTTTTGATTGTGCCGATAGCAAGCCAAATCAGTTACTCGGGCTTTGCGTCGCTGCGCAGCATTGGGATATAGAAATTGAGCAGCTCAAACAAGGCTATTTGTGGAGCTGGGCTGAGAATCTGATTATGGCGGGGGTCAAGCTCGTGCCTTTAGGTCAAACAGACGGGCAACGTGCTTTGATTCAACTCAGTGAGCGGTTTCCCCAAGCGTTAGGTAGAGCCAGAACGATTGAAGATTGGATGATCGGCAGCTTTACTCCATCAATCTCAATTGCCAGCAGTTTGCATGAAACTCAGTACACTCGGCTGTTTCGCTCTTAGCGAAGTAGCAAGCAAAGAATTAGAAGGACTTAATAATGGAAAGTTACAAACAACCTTTACGCGTCGGTATTGGCGGCCCCGTAGGATCGGGTAAAACAGCACTGCTTGAGGTGCTGTGTAAAGCGATCAGAGACAAACTCAATATCGCGGTTGTAACCAATGATATTTATACCCAAGAAGATGCCAAAATCCTTACCCGGGCTGAAGCGTTAGAGCCGGATCGTATTATTGGTGTTGAAACGGGAGGTTGCCCACATACCGCCATTCGTGAAGATGCATCGATGAACTTAGCGGCGGTTGAAGAGCTGGCAAAACGTCACAAAAATCTCGATGTGGTGTTTGTCGAAAGCGGTGGCGATAACCTGAGTGCGACCTTTAGCCCAGAGCTGGCGGATCTGACCATTTACGTGATTGACGTGGCGGAAGGGGAAAAGATCCCGCGTAAAGGTGGCCCGGGGATTACTCGCTCAGATTTGCTGATCATTAATAAGATCGATTTGGCCCCATACGTTGGGGCGTCACTGGAAGTGATGGAGCAAGATACCCAGCGGATGCGTCCAACTAAACCTTTTGTGTTCACCAACCTAAAGGAGAGCAAAGGGCTAGACACCATCATCGATTTTATTGTCACTCAAGGTATGTTAACGATGAAAGGCTAAACTTCTCTATTGGCAAAAGGCACCGAACTCGGTGCCTTTTTTGATCTTGGTGTAATCCAAGTTATTGGTTTTACCAGTTATTTATAAATTGTACTGAGCGTTTTATAAATATATGTTAAAGCGATAATAAAAGGAGGAAACCTTTATGCCGATCAATGGAATTTGTCATGACTTCGCCTTCACTCGCTGTTTTCCTGTTGAAAGTAAAGACAGAACACCCAATGCGAAGGAGAGTGCCGATCTCTGGCGCATCTTGCGCACCAAAATGAAACTGATTAACCCGCACGATATCGATACGTTACAACCTGGTGTGTTAACCGTAACTAACGCGACAGGTCATCCTACTTATACGCCTCACTCTTATTATGTTGGTGAAGGACATATTCTCTACAGTACGAACGACCCGTTTTTTGACAAAGTGGAAAAAAGCAAAGTGAATGTCAGTACTGAACACGGTGTGGGTGCAGTGACTTACTCGTTGGCAACGCTTAAAGCGGCATTAAACAATGTTTCTCACGGACCAAATGGTGCTTCAGCTCGCATTGGGACAGATAACCGAGATCTGCAATTCTACTGGTGTTCGACGGCAATTGCTCGCTTAGGTTGGTGGGCACAATAAGAATAGCTGCCCTCAATGATTGTGAGGGCAGCGTCTCTTTTTAGCTATCTGCTACGGCAATTGACGGTTGTTTGCTCGGTGTCTGACGTTTGAACACGGCCAGTAGTGACGTCATGGTAAGTGCCGTGATACCTGCTAGTGTCACCGGTGAGCCGAAGATGCTTTGCACTAGCTTAGGGCTCTGGCTGAGTAGGTCAGGGACCAACATCACTCCAAGGCCAAAACCAAATGACAAAGCAATTGTCATTATCTTCTCTCGATTCAAGGTTTCGCTGGCGATGATCTTGATGCCAGCTGCCGCAACCGTGCCGAACATAACGAGTGTTGCACCGCCCAACACAGGCTTTGGAATCGTCATTAGTAATGCGCCTAATATTGGAAACAAACCCAGTACAAACAAGATAGCGGCGATAAAATACCCTACATGGCGACTGGCGATTCCGGTTAAGTGAATCACGCCGTTGTTTTGGCTGAAGGTGGTATTTGGGAAGGTATTAAAAGTCGCGGCGATCAGAGAGTTGACGCCATCACCCAACACACCCGCTTTCAAGCGTTGTAAATAGCCAGAACCCGATACCTCTTGTTTGGAGAACATACAGTTTGCTGTGATGTCACCGGTCGATTCAATGGCTGTGATTAGGTAAATAAACCCAATAGGTAGAAACACTTGCCAGTCAAAGCTGAAACCATACTTAAATGGAACAGGCACGCTAAACAATGGTTGACTGGATAGCTCAACCGGAGCAACTTTTCCCATTATTGCCGCCGTAATCCAGCCAATGATAAGGCCAACAAGGATAGACGACAGACGAACCCAAGTGTGACGGCTTAGGTTCATGATGACAATAGTCGCAAGCACGAGTCCACCTAGCATCAAGTTTTCTAGGCTGGCGAAATCCGGTGCATTAAATCCCCCCGCCAAATCTGTTACACCTACTTTTATTAAGTAGATGCCAATGGTGGTAATGACGATGCCTGTCACAATCGGTGTGATGACCGTTTTTAATTTATCGATCAGCTGGGAAAGGAAGATTTCGACAAATGCCCCGAGGAAACAAACGCCGAAAACAACCGCCAGAATCTCTTCTGCACTTCCACCACGTCCTTTAACTAAAAAGCCGCCAGCGAGAATTGAACCTAGAAAGGCAAAACTGGTTCCTTGAACACAAATGAGCCCAGCGCCGATTGGTCCCACTCGTTTTGCTTGAATAAACGTACCGACCCCAGACACCATCAACGCCATACTGATCAGATAGGGAACATGCTCAGCTAAGCCTAGTGCAGAACCAATAATCAATGTTGGGGTTATGATACCGACGAAACTCGCCAGTACATGTTGTATAGCAGCCCATGTTGCGGCTTTCGGTTCGGGTCTATCATCAAGTGCATAGATTAAGTCGGAATCCTTTTCCATTGTGTTCTCCTTTGTATTGGTGTTTGTATACAATAAGTTGATTTTAAATGAGCAATCTATATGCCAATAAATTAAACACATAAATTCAGCTACTTATGAAAATCAACCAAGTGGAAAGACGTGAGAGTGCACCGTAAACGCTCATATTGGGGGGTGTTGGTGCAGAGAAGTCGCCTACCTGTAGAGCTGAGATACTCATTGAGATATTTGTCAGCGATTCAACGACATACTGAGCGGTATTTGCTTCAACTGGTCATTCTTTGTCTATACTCAACTCACACCATTGATCGCTTGAATGCTTTTTCATTGACTAAATTTTGTAACTGAGGTTTTTATGCGAAGAACGTTAACCTTGGGCGTGATGAGCGCTTTTTATATGTTCAGCCAATGTGTATTTGCTCTGAATGCACCAACGGATGAACCCATTTTATGGGTCTCTGGCAACATTAGTGAGTCGAACTCATCTCAGGGGGTAGAGCTTGATGAGGTGATGTTGAGTGAGTTGGAGGTTGCCACGATTCGAACCAATAACCATGTAGTTGATAGTGTTGTGGAGTACAAGGGGCCAACGTTAGCCAGTGTGTTGGAATATGTGGGTGCTAAGGGCACACAAGTAAAAGTGATAGCTTGGGATGATTACGTTGTGACGATTCCAGTGAATGACATCAAAAAGTACCAAGTTTTGCTTGCGACCCATGAAGCAGGGACGCGAATGACCATCGACGATAAAGGTCCTTTGTTTGTGGTATTTCCTTTTAGTGATCACGCCGAATTAAGAAATGATTTCTACTATAGCTTGTCAGTTTGGCAGGTTCGGGAGTTGGTCATTGAGTAAAGAAGCTCATCGCCCCAAGGGGAAAACTGGACGACTATTTCTCACCATTATCGGATCTCTCGGAGTGTTGCTGGTGGTGATGATCTGCTACTTCTTCTATTCGCTGGCGGAGATTCGTAACATTTCGCCTCAGCCTTACGTCACTATTGTTGCCAATAACTTGTCGGCCAAGCATAAAGTGGTGCAACTCAAAGCTGAGATTCAAAACTTCACTTTAAATCCCAGCGCCTCATCCCTGAAAAAAATGCAGATTAAAGCGCGTGTTTATAAATCGAGTATTTTGCAGGATTTGAGTTCGAAACGTACGTTACGGATCCACCAACAATATGGCAATGTTCAAGAGTTGAGTGACATCATTTCGCAGCTAGAATTACTGACGGCCTTGCTGCGACAGGTGACGCTTGATAACCAACAGCCATTGTTGATCGCCTCAAATAAGGTCGATGAGATATACGCTAGCCTTAATGATTACCTGTCTCGCTTTGTTTCCCAAGTGCAAAAAGATCAGATGCAATTCATCCAGTACAAAGAGAATTTTTACAACCAACAGTATTTCAATCTCGGTATTATTTTGGTTTGTTCATTAGTGATGATTGGTATTATTTCTTGGATGTACTGGAATCAGTCTAAATTGAGTCAAACCCTGAAAGAGCGCAGTGATAATCTCGAGCAAGCTCGCCTTCAAGCGGAGCAAAGTGCCGAAGCCAAAGCCCGCTTTTTGGCCAACATGTCCCATGAAATGCGCACCCCCCTTAATGCCGTGATTGGCCTGAGCCAAAAAGAGTATTACAAGGCATGTGATGAGCAAACCAAGAACTTTGCCTCTTTGATCAACAGCTCAGGCCAGCACCTGCTTAAGCTGATCAATAGCGTGTTGGATTTGAGTAAAATTGAGCAGGGTAAAATTCAGCTTGAGGAGGAGCGCTTCTATTGCAGTGAGCTTATCGACGCATCGCGCACCATATTTATTGAGATGAGCAAGCCTGATGTTGATGTCTTTTTCTCAACCGAGATAGATGCCGACTATCAATTGTGTGCTGATAAAACCAAGCTGTTGCAGGTGATTAACAACCTAAGTTTTAATGCGGTTAAGTTCACCAGTTATGGCTACGTTGAGGTAAAAATTGCCGTCGACCCTCTAATGAAGCAGTTAGTACTCACTATCAATGATACCGGTATAGGTATGACGCCTGAACAGCTAGATAAAGTCTTTAATGAATTCACACAAGCGGATGATTCGATAACACGCCAGTATGGTGGGACAGGACTTGGGTTATCGATTTGCCAATCTTTGGTCACCTTAATGGGCGGTAAGATCTCGGTAGAAAGTGAGACTCAAAAAGGCACGTCTTTTGTTGTGAGCATGCCTATCAAGGTTACGGGGCAACGTGAGCTGTATACGCTAGACAAAGAAGAGTCTGGGTTGCGGGTCGTTTCAAGTAACCATTTTGCCCAGCAGCTTATTGAGAACGAATTGCGCCGCGTGAAACTGTATGATGCGTCGGCAAAACGGGTCGTTTACTTCCAGATGCCTGGCGATGAGTTGACCCCTATATCGGCACTGAGCCTTGCGGATTCGAGCATCATCATGATTGCTGATGTTCAAACACCGCTTCCTACAGACATCTCAGTCACTAAGCTGAACAAACCTTACGATGTTTTTAGCTTGATTCGAGCGCTAGAACATTTGTCCCTCGATGGCCACACAGAGCAATTAGCCGCGCAAGGCGACAAGGTGTCACAGCTTTCTGTTTTGGTCGTCGAAGACATGCAAGTTAACCAAATTGTGGCGGAAAAAATGCTCTCAGTTCTCGGCATCAGTACTGAGATGGCGAACAACGGTCAAGAGTGTCTTGAACGATTGAAGAGCAAGCACTTCGACATCATCTTCATGGATATTCAGATGCCGGTTATGGATGGCTTGGAAACGATGAAGCGCATACGTTCTCAGCACTTAGCGCCAAACACCGCCATCATCGCGTTGACCGCTAATACCTTTGATAGTGACGTCAAATATTACCTCCAAGAAGGCTTTGATGACGTGCTGGGTAAGCCCTTTCAACTCGATTGGATGAAAGAAATGCTAGCGAAACATCAGCCGAGTGAGGCAAACGAGCCTCGATAGAAATGAAAAAGCTCCTAATCGAGAGGAGCTTGATGACATTTAGCTAGCAAACTTTTTTCTATCGAGTTGCCCTTTGACGTCGTAGGCTTTCTCTCCGTAGACGTAGGTTTCACAGACGGTGCGGTCATCTCCTAAGCTCATTAACACAAACAGCTTTTCTTCGAGCGTTTTCGCTTGGTTCATTCTAAAGCGCATCAATTGAGTAGCGTGTAAATCGAGCACAACAAAGTCGGCTTCTTTGCCTACTTCTAGGTTACCAATTTTGTCTTCAAGGTGAAGGGCACGCGCGCCGCCTAAAGTGGCAAGAAACAGTGATTTAAGTGGATGCAGCTTCTCTTGCTGCAGTTGCATGATTTTGTACGCTTCGCTCATGGTTTGCAGGATAGAGAAACTGGTGCCAGCGCCGACATCGGTGCCCATGCCAACTCTCACCCCATGGTCCTCAAGCTTAGGCAGCTTAAACAAACCGGATCCTAAAAATAGGTTTGAGGTCGGGCAAAAGGCTATCGCAGATTCGGTATCGGCTAACCTTTGGCATTCGCAATCGGACAGATGAATACCATGGGCGAACACAGAGCGCTTATGCAGTAGCCCGTAATGGTCATAAACATCTAAGTAGGAGTCTCGCTCTGGGAACAAGTCCATCACCCACTCTATTTCTTTTTTGTTTTCAGAAAGGTGAGTGTGCATGTACACATCAGGGTATTCTTCAAGCAGTTTACCGACAGTTGCGAGTTGTTCTGGGGTACTGGTTGGCGCAAATCGAGGGGTGACGGCATAGAGCAAGCGACCACGATTGTGCCATTTCTCGATAAGTTCTTTTGAGGCTTGGTAACCCGATTCAGGCGTATCCGTTAAATAATCCGGTGCATTGCGGTCCATCAGCACCTTACCAGCGATCATTCTTAGATTGCGTCGCTCGGCTTCGCCAAAGAATACGTCGACCGACTCCTTATGTACCGTACCAAAGACGAGGGCTGTGGTCGTGCCGTTGCTGGCCAGTTCGTCAAAAAACAACTTGGCTACTTTCAATGCATAGATCGGATTTTTAAAGCGGCGCTCTTCAGGGAAGGTGTAGTTCTCGAGCCAATCGAGCAACTGTTCTCCGTAGGAGGCGATCATCCCAGTTTGAGGATAGTGAATATGGGTGTCAATAAACCCTGAAGTGATGAGCTTATCTTCGTATTCTGTGATGTTGAGATCGTTTGTTTGGCGAGCAAGTACTTGCTCAGTTTCGCCGATATCAACAATGTGACCATCTTCGACGACGATCATCCCATCATCAAAGAATTGATAAGAGTTTTCCAATCCGACGTCTTTCGGATCAGCAATGCTGTGCAAAACGGCTGCACGATAAGCGTTACGTTGCGTTGTCATGATTACTTCCTTTTAAAACCCAATCATTACTGCGGTTGGGTTAGGCGATTTTCTCTTCCAATGGTGAATCGCTCATATGATTCGTTTTACTGTGTGCCGTAGGGCGTTTTTGTTCAAGTGGAATGCCCTGATAGTGTGCGATTAGTTCACCGGCAACCGATACGGCTATCTCTGCTGGGTGTTTGCCATTCACCATACTTACGCCAATAGGGCAAATCATAGTGTTGATTTGTGCATCACTGTAGCCGCGTTGGGCCAAGCGCATGTCGAATTTCTTCCGTTTCGTCAATGAGCCGATCATGCCGAAATAACAGCTATCTTCTCGGTCAATGATCGCTCTCGCCAAATCAAAATCGAGCTGATGGTTGTGCGTCATGACTAAGTAGTAGCTGTTTGGCGGTAGATCGCGCACTTCAGCAACGGGATCATCGCTCACTAGCTTGGTAACACCGCGGGGGAGGTCTTCGGGGAAAACGTCATCGCGCTCGTCTATCCAAGTGACTCTAAAATTCAAGGTAGAGACAATATGCAAAAGGGCTTTCGCGACATGACCTGCGCCAAACACCACTAAATGTTTTTGCGCGGTGCCAATAGGTTCAAAACTCAGGGTCGCCATTCCGCCACAACACTGGCCTAAACGGGCACCAAGATTAAAGCGCTCTACTTTCAGCGAGCGTTCACCTGCTATGAGCATCTCTCGCGCCATTTTGGTCGCCACATGCTCTAAGTGGCCTCCACCTATGGTTGCAACCAGTTTGTCGCGAGTGACCAGCATTTTGGTTCCAGCATCCCGCGGCACAGAGCCGCGGTCTTCCAATACTGTTACCATCACACAGGGTTCGCTGTTTTTTTCTAGTTGCGCGAGTTCATGAATCCAATTGTCCTTAAACATATGTCTCTCCTTGAATACGTCGCCTTTAAGCTTCCTGAGCGCTTGTCTGGGTACTTTGTTTTGGCTGAGTCACTTTGTGAATTGCCATCAATACCCGCTCGGGTGTTGCTGGTGTATCAAGCTTAGGAATCGCACCATCAACGGCAACCGATGCGATTGCATCTTTCAATGCGCTCCATACTGACATCCCCAGCATGAACGGGGGTTCACCAACTGCTTTAGAGTTAAACACCGTATCTTCCGGGTTGGCGCGGTTTTCCAGCAGGTGAGTGTGGAACTCAATTGGCATGTCAGCGATAGCCGGAATTTTGTAACTTGCAGGGCCATTGGTCATCAATCGGCCTTGTTCATTCCAAACCAGCTCTTCGGTGGTTAACCAGCCGACGCCTTGCAAGAAGCCACCTTCAATCTGGCCGATATCGATGGCTGGATTGAGCGATGCTCCGACGTCATGCAAAATGTCAGCACGCAAGATTTTGTACTCGCCAGTTAGGGTGTCGACGATCACTTCTGAGCACGATGCACCGTAGGCATAGTAGTAGAATGGGCGGCCGCGAGCCTTTTCATGGTCATAGTAAATCTTCGGGGTACGGTAGAAGCCCGTGCTCGATAGCGATACTTGGTTGAAGTACGCTAACTGAACAAAAGACTCGAACGTCATGATCTCATCGCGAATCATGATCATGCCGTTTTTAAACACCACCTCTTCAGGTGAGACTTTGAAGTGGCTAGAGGCAAAGTCAATCAGGCGCCGCTTAATGGTTAAAGCGGCGTTTTGGGCGGCTTTTCCGTTGAGGTCGGTGCCCGATGAGGCCGCGGTTGGCGATGTGTTCGGTACTTTGTCGGTATTGGTAGCGGTGATCTGGATACGTTCAACATCAACTTGAAACTCCTGTGCAACAATTTGTGCCACTTTGATATTCAAGCCTTGCCCCATTTCCGTACCACCATGGTTAAGGTGAATACTGCCATCGGTGTAGATGTGAATGAGGGCACCAGCCTGATTAAGGAAAGTCGCCGTGAAGGAAATACCAAATTTTACCGGAGTGATCGCTAACCCCTTTTTCAAGATAGGGCTTTGTTTGTTGAATTCGGCAATGGCTTTGCGACGAGCACGATAATCACTGCTTTGTTCAAGCTGTTCGGTAATTTCTGGCAAGAAGTTATCTTCAACCGTTTGGTAGTAGTGCGTGACGTTCCGTCCTTCACCACCATAGTAATTCGCTTTACGTACGTCGAGTGGATCTTTGCCAAGATAACGAGCAATTTCATCCATCACGTGTTCAATGGTCATCATGCCTTGTGGGCCGCCAAATCCGCGATAGGCGGTGTTCGACGCGGTGTTGGTTTTACAGCGGTGACCCGTGACGGTAGCATCGCCTAAGTAGTAGGCGTTATCCGAGTGAAACATGGCACGATCGACAATCGAGCTTGATAGATCGGGTGAGTAACCACAGTTACCAGCGACAATGATTTCTGAACCTTGGATCACCCCATTGTCGTCAAAGCCCACTTTATATTGGTTATAGAAAGGGTGGCGCTTACCCGTCATGGTCATGTCTTCTGCACGAGGTAGGCGCATCTTAGTCGGGCGTTTGGTTAAGTGGGCGATTACTGCCGCCATACACGCAGGTGCTGCGGCTTGCGTTTCTTTACCACCGAACCCTCCTCCCATGCGGCGCATATCGATCACCACTTTGTGCATAGGAACGCCGAGGACTTCAGCAACCAGTTTTTGCACTTCTGTTGGGTTTTGTGTTGAGGTGTAAACAATCATGCCACCGTCTTCTGTTGGCATCACGCTACTCACTTGGGTTTCTAAGTAGAAGTGCTCCTGACCGCCGATCTCTAAATCGCCTTCGATGATGTGTTTTGCATTCGCTAACGCGGTTGCAGAATCACCACGCTTTTGCTGGTGGCTCTCGGTAACAAATGATTCTTTAGCTAGTGCTTCTTTTACATCCAGAACGGGTGGCAGGGCTTCATATTCAACAATGGCGGCTTGCGCGGCTTTACGTGCGGTCTCCATATCGTTCGCTGCGACGGCTAAGATTGGCTGGCCGTAATATTGGACTACGCCATCAGCGAGCAGTGGGTCGCCCGGTAGGATAGCACCAATATCCAGTTGTCCTGGCACATCTTCATGGGTAATGGCTATCGCCACGCCTTGAAATTGATAACATGGTGTGACGTCAATCTTAGTGATTCTGGCGTGCGCTTGATTACTAAGGCGTGCGTAGACGTGCAATTGATTCGGGAACTCCAATCTATCGTCAATATAGACGGCTTCACCGGTAACCTGTTTTGGGGCGCTGTCATGCTTTACACTTTTGCCGACGCCAGTTTTCAGATCTTGTTTTACGATCGTCACCATTTCTTCGTGAGATAGGGTCTGATGGTGTGCGTTAGACATAAGACGTTACCCTCGTTTCAATCTGGTTGCTATGCTGCTGGTGCTCGATAAAGAAGCGGCGCAACATATTGGCTGCGGTCATTGAGCGATACTCTTTGCTTGCTCTAAAGTCAGACAGCGGTTCGAAATCGTTGCCAATCTCCTTCATCGCTTCATCGATATTGGCTTGAGTCCACTCTTTGCCAAGTAGGGCATTTTCACAACGTGTTGCGCGTTTAGGAGTGGCGGCCATGCCTCCAAAGGCAATGCGAGCGCTGATCACCTTGTTGTCTTCAATACCAATGTTAAGAGCTCCACATACGGCAGAAATGTCGTCGTCTAAACGTTTAGAGAGCTTGTAGGCTTTAAACGTGTCACTGCTTTTCGGCTTGGGAATAATGACTTGCTCGATAAACTCACTCTCTTTCTGAGCCGTGACCTTATAGCTGATGAAGTAATCTTCGATCGGCAGGATGCGAGTTTGCTTACCACGACGCAGTTTGACTTGCGCGTTGAGTGCAATGAGCAGTGGTGGCGCATCTCCAATTGGCGAGGCATTACCAATATTGCCGCCCAGTGTGCCTTGGTTACGGACTTGCAAAGAGGCGAAGCGGTGCAGGAGTTCACCAAAATCAGAGTAATGGCTGGTTAGCAATTGGTAGGCATCGCTAATCGCCACGTTGGCGCCAATATGCAGGGCATCTTCGCTCTCTTCACATACTTTCATGTCGTCAACAAGGTTAACGTTGATGAGGGTTTCAATTTCACGATGAAACTGAGTGACTTCAAGTGCTAAGTCGGTACCGCCTGCAACCAGTTTTGCGTTTGGATTGGCGCTGTAGAGTTCAGCGAGCTCTTCAACGCTACGTGGAAGATAGGCTGTCAGGTTTCCATAGCTCAAACTTGCGGGTTGTTCTTGAATGGCCTGTAGCCTTGTGATCGTCTGTTGCTCCAGCTCGACAAATTGATCCATCAGCGGTTCGTTAGACGTGAGAGACAAGGCCGCTTCAACGATCGGGCGGTAGCCTGTACAGCGGCAAAGGTTTCCTGCTAGAGACTCCATAACATCTTCTTTGTTTGCCGCAGGTTTGTTTTTGCTTAAGGCAAACATCGACATAATAAAACCCGGAGTACAGTAGCCACATTGAGAGCCGTGAAATTCAACCATGGCTTGTTGAGTGGGGTGCAGTTTCTGTTTGTTCTGCAAATCTTCAACGGTAATCAGTTGTTTGCCGTGAAGACTAGAAATGAACGTCAAACAAGAGTTAACCGAGCGGTAGTGTAGCTTTCCATCGCTTACTTCACCCAGTACCACAGTACAAGCGCCGCAATCACCTGAGCCACAGCCTTCTTTAGTACCTGTTTTTTGTACTTTTGTTCTCAGGTACTGAAGCACTGTCATATTTGGCGACAATTCGCTTTCTTGTTTGAGTTCTTGATTGAGTAGGAAAGTAATCAAGAGACCTCCTTGTGCATTGACACTATTGTTCCAATTATTTTTCTGACCTTGTGGTCAATAATTGGTTATTTTGACCACGAGGTCAACTTAAAATTTACACAATTGCAACATATGGGAAGGAGGGAAACAGCGGTTTATTGCGCTAATTTGACATTAACTTGTTGTTTTAAATTGATTTCCTATTCATCTTTTAGTGATGAATCTTTATATGAAGAAAGTTAATATTGTATTTCTTTTTGTATACAATGCCTAGGTTGGTTGCATTGATAATGCCGGAGGTTGAGCAAATGGAACGGGGCTGATATGAGTCTTGCCGGGCTGAGAGAGTTGGTGCTGTGAAGGAGAGATTAGCTTTTGCAGTTTAATGGAATGGAGCATCGCTGTATTACAATGCTCCCGGTTCGTGTTTGCTTAACGTCCGTTAATCAAATCAGAAAATACCACATGAAGATCGTTAGATGCCGAGGCGCTGTCTAAATTGAGCTTGGAACGAATATGATCGATATGGACACGCATCAATTCGACAGCCTGTTCGCTGTCACCTGCCTCAATTGCGTCGAGCAGCACTGTGTGTTCGTCAAGTGAGCAATTGGCATGATTACCCGTTTCGTACTGTGCGATCAGCAACGATGTCTGAGACACTAAGCTACGTTGGAAGGCAAGCAATGGCGCGTTATTCGCTATTTCTGCGAGCTTTATATGAAACTCACCTGATAAGCGCAAGCCTTTGCCATAGTCGCCATTATCAAACGCTTGATTCTCTTTCTCGACCAATTTCCGGCACTCTTCAAGGGCGGCTGGTGTCGCGTGTTCAACGGCAAGCTCTGTAATGGCGAGTTCCATCACTTCACGCGCTTTGATGATCTGTTTGGCTTCTTCCTTGGTAGGAGCTGAGACCATGGCACCACGATTTGGCCGGATGCTGACAACTTGTTCCATCGAGAGACGCAACAATGCGCGGCGGATTATGGTGCGACTTACTGAAAAGATTTCCGCGAGCGCTTCTTCATTGAGCTTAGTCGCAGGTGGTAGGCGTTGTTCCAAGATGGCATCAAAAATATGGCAATAAACCACGTCATCTTGGGTTTGTCCGGCGACTTTCGTTTTAATATTTTTCGCCACAGAATTTTTGAGATTTGCCATAGCAGGGCTTAATCCTCAACCTATTTATTTCCCTAATAAAACAATCATACTTTACTTTGTATACACGTGACTAGATAAGGGGCGAAATTGCGACCCTAAACATGCTGTTCAAGGTCGCGTGTTGGTGTCAAAAGTTAACAGCGGAATTTACTGATGTTTTGATGGAGGTGGACCGCGTTTTGCGCGATGGTTTCACTGGCAATGGCTGACTGTTTGGTCTCTAGCGCGGTTTCATCAGCCAACGTCTTGATACTAATGAGGTTGTTGTCTAAATCTTGCGTCACCGTAGATTGTTGCTCAGCAGCGGCTGCGATCTGCAGGTTGAGATCTGCAATTTGATTAACTGACTCAGCAGCCAATGAGAAGGTATTGGCCGATTCACTGCTTTTAGACAAGCACAACTGAGCGGTATCAGTGCCTTTCTTCATGCTGGTCACAGCATTTTTTGCCTCTGACTGTAAGCGTTCTACAAGCTGTTGAATATCGACGGTTGCGTCTTGGGTCCGTTTGGCTAATGAACGGACTTCGTCGGCGACAACAGCAAATCCACGACCTGTTTCTCCAGCGCGAGCAGCTTCGATAGCCGCGTTAAGCGCCAGTAAGTTGGTCTGCTCTGCAATACCTTGAATCGATTCGAGAACTTGGCCGATATTGTTAGTTTCAGAGACCAGGTTTTCTATCACGTCAGAAGAGCTGGTGACTTCATTGGCCAATTCTTGGATAACTTGCTGTGTTGCAATGGCTTCTTTATGGCCTTCAAGAACATTCTTCTTCACTTGATCGGTGACAGAGGAGGCATTCGCTGTGTTATTTGCGACCTCTTGTGTCGTCATGTTCATCTGGTTAATTGCTGTCGCTACTTGCTCGATGTCTAAGCGCTGTTTTTCCACATTCTGCAGCGTTTTTTGCAATGATGTTGAGGTCATGGAAGATGAGTTTTGCAGCTCTTCTGCTTTTGAGTTGATTTGAACAATCATGCTGCTCAGTACTGACAAGAATTTGTTAAATGAGCGCGCAACCGTCCCGGTTTCATCTCTGGAATGAGTTTCAAGTTTCACCGTAAGGTCACCATCACCATTCGCGACTTGGTCCAACCTTTCTATCAAGTTGAGTATTGGCGAGCGGATTGAGCGAGTCACTAAAATCGGTAGTGCAATTCCAATGATGAGTGCAATCACTGCGATAATGGTCATCCACTTTATCGCCGCTTTTTCGTCGGCTTCGGCTTGGAGTGCACTATTTAGTGTGAAATCTTGGACGCGATCGAGTATCGAGATCAGCGCCTGATCCAGCTCATCCTCGTGGGCTTCCACTTGGTGGGATACCTTGAGCATTTTTTCTATGTCGCCGTTAGAGCCATAATCCATGACCTGGTCGACTTCAGAGATTAACGTGCTGTATGAGGCTTCGACTATTTTCAGGTCGGCTAGCAGTTGAGTAAACTCTTGCTTAGCGAGGTCTGAGTGCAGTAGAGGAATCGCCTGCTCTATAAAAGCTTCGACTTCGATGATCTCTTTCTCGACTTTGACGGTCAGGTCATGCACTTTCACTTTGGCTTGTTCGAAGGCTTGCTTGTTTTCTAGCCCTTGGTCAACACGAATTGCTTTAATCAAGGCACGTTCGAAATAAATGGCTTGTTCAAGCTGATGCTCGGTTACGAGCGTTAATTTCTTGGTGAGAGGAATATCTTCTTCTGCAATATCGATTAGCTCATTACCAATTTTGTTCATTTGGTAAAGCGCAAAACCGCCTAAAATCGCCATGGCAACAAGTTGGCAAAAGCCAAGAAGATAGACCTTCTGAGCGATGGTCAGTTTGGATAGCATGTAGCATTTCCTTTTATTGTAATAATTTGCAACATTTATTTACACACTTTCTAACAACGAAGCAAATGGTGTGCCACAGAAAAACACTTAAAAATCAAGGAATTTGATCTTAGACAACAAGATTCATGGCAAGTATTTCATATATGATTTGCATAATGCGAATGGGTTGCATTATGCAAGGCAATCGTTTGTGCAGTTTTAAGTCGCAAGGCGGTTAACGCTATTGTGATCAACCATTAACAGATGGTCGTTCGATAGGTCATGCGCTCAGTACTTTAACTGGATAAATGTGCGTAAAGGCTTTGAGGTGTTTTCCTTAGCCAAGTAGCTTTATACGGAGTGGCAACAGTAACTATCCTAGCGTGACATTGCGCCAAGACTGAGCCTAGTTAGGCAAATCTGTTCAGCCAGTAAGGCCAAAAAAAGCCCGCTAAATTAGCGGGCTTAATTAATATTGATGTGAGAAATTACACTGTAAATCGGTCAACCAACTCATACAGTTCATTGGCTCTATGGTTGAGCTCTTGGCTGCCTGCTCGGTTTTCATTCGCAAGCTCAGCGGATTGGGAGCTTTGGTCGGAAATCACCACAATACGTTCTGAAATTTCTTGACCCACTAGGCTTTGTTCTTCAGTTGCCGTCGCGATCAAAGAGTTCATATCCATAATGGTGCCAATGGATTCTTGAATTTGAATCAGCGCTTGTGCAGCGGCATTCGCTTCGTCCACTGTGCTAGCCCCACGTTTTTGGCTCGACTCCATGGCTTTAACGGCATCATCGGATGCGGCTTTCAGCTGTTCGATCATTTGGTGGATTTCGCCGGTACTGTCTTGGGTGCGGCTCGCCAGTTTGCGTACTTCATCAGCTACAACCGCAAAACCTCGGCCTTGTTCACCTGCACGTGCCGCCTCGATAGCAGCGTTGAGCGCTAACAGGTTAGTTTGCTCCGCTATGTCTTGGATCACTTCAAGTGAAGAGGAAATGTTCTGTACATCACCTTCTAGGCGAGAGATAACATTGTTGGCTTGCGACACTTCTTCTGCCAAAGCCTCAACAGAGTGGGCTGCGGAGTTAACGATATTCTGCGCTTCTTTGGCGTTATCGTCTGCTTCTTTGGCCGATTGAGCTGCTTGACTTGCATTACTGGATATTTCGGTTGCCGTCGTGGTCATCTCCGTCATTGCGGTCGCAACTTGTTCGGTTTCTTCACGTTGACCTGAGGCCAGTTCATCCACTTTTGCCGCGCGATGAGACATGTTCGTTGTTTCAGAAACAACTTGTTGACCCACATCACTCACGCTGCGGATGATTGCCTGCAAACTAGCGACAAAGGCATTAAAGTTTTCACTTAACTTGGCAAACTCAGGTGCTTTAAATGCCTCCATACGTGCAGTTAAGTCGGCATCTCCACTGGCGAATGAGCGAATTGAGTCATCGAACATTTCGAGTGGCTTCATGATGGTGCGGTTAATAGCAACGGCAAAAATTGCCACGATCACCGCTATAACAAGACAGAAAACGATGATAGCGGATAGTGTGGTTTGCAACGCGCTATTGGTTGCTTCTTCCATATCAGCAATGATGGCGTCGATGTCGTCGGTATAAAAACCGGTTCCCAACATCAAGTCCCACTCAGGAATGAAGATAGAGTAACTCAGCTTAGGTAGCGCTTGAGTTTCTCCCGGCTTCGGGAAGTAATAGGTGGTAAACTCCCCCGTTTTTGCGTTTCGGATCAGGTCTTGAATCAGGTAGTTGCCTTGTTTGTCTTGCAAGTTCCAGTAGTTGTTACCGATACCGGCTTCGCTTTTACCTTGGACTCGGCGTATACCCTTTGAATCATAACCAAACACATAGCCTGTTTTCCCGTATTCCAGAGTCATGAGCGTCGGGTACGCTTCTTCTAGGGTTGCCCCTTTATCTAAGAAAGGCTGAATCGCAGACTTGGCCATTTGCAGATAGTTTTTAAGCTCGGCCTTTTTCATGTTCATCATGTTGCTACGAGTGATTTCTATCTGCTGGTTGTTCAGCTCAGTGGTTTTCATGTAGGTAAAACTAAGCATGCCCAGTGCGATAACGAGTAGCGGAACAAGCGCTAAAATGTAGAGGCGGTTCTTTATTGTTAGACTCATACAAACATCCTGATTTCGTTGGTCTTTAGACGGCACTTATTGTTGTGCGCCGTTCGATATGGTGGTTGTAATAGGTGGTACTCTCTTCAACCTTAAGTTTATACAGTAAGATTAGCTAATTTATCGGCTGATGAATGTGAATCTTGATAGGTAAATAGAGGTTGATGCATTAGACATTGGTCCAATTCTAGCGAGAGCATTGTCCGTTACTGCATTTACTCTTACCTGTCAGCCATTTAGATATGGTGTAACGGTTGATAGCAAAGCGCATATAGGCCCAGTCAGCGACAGGTTTGAACAGGGGCCAGCGAAGGGGGGCGTATAACCAGCCTTTACCGACTAAATGCCAAGCGTAGTAAGTAACGTCGAGCCCGAGTATGAGCTGGTTGTCTTTTTTGTAGCCATGCAGGATGGTTGAAGCTTTGGTTGGATCGATTTCAGGATAGGCAGCAAAGGATTCGCTGTGTATATCGACAATACAGATCGCATTTTGGTCGTCGTGGTTTTTGAGTGCCTGCATCTCTTTTACGCAGAGAGGGCAGGTTCCGTCGTAGAAAATCGTCAATAAAGTCATGGTGTTCCTTTTTTGCTTGTTTCTACGACGGTCGCAGATTATTGATCAGCTTCAGCCGTTTTAAGGTAGCGATGCCAGTTCTCGCTGATGGCCTGATATTGATAGACACAGAAATCTTTGCGTTCTGCTAGATAATCGTTTTCCACCTCATCAAGCAAGGCTTTGTGCTTGTCAGGATCGCTTCCATACACTAGGCACAATGTAGAGAAGTAGCGTTGTAAATCGAAGCTATGTTCGTCAATGTACTCGCCAAAATCATAATAATCAGGTCTATCGTCTGACTCAAAGGCAAACATATCAGCTGCGCTTATGGCGGCATCGTCACCATTCTCAACGTACTCAATCATTAACACTGCCGCGAGATTATCGACCGCATCTTCTTCTTTACCCAAAATCGGAATGTTTTGGTCGGCGATGTAGGCATGACCCGCCTCATGGATCAAGGTGTGTAGCACAGTATCAATCGCGCCAAGCTGTGCTGATTTGCCATATTTTTCATCATATTTGTTCTTCTTAAAGTAGCTTAACGCTTCCCCGTAGAAGGAATACGGCATCTGAACAAGGTGCTTTTCTGGGTCGTACAAAGGTCCATCGTCGCTGCCGTACTCAATGATAAGTGGCTTGGAGAAAGGCATTAAGGATTCCGCTAAATCGACGAGAGTGTCATTGACGCCACTTTGTTGGATCTGGGTTAAGTACTGTGCATGCGTTTTATCGATCGGATCTAGGTAACGGACTGAGACATTATCGGCAGCAGCGTATGCATTAGTGGCCGCAGCCATCGCGCACAGCAATATAGAGCGAGCAATCATAGTTGGTCCTTATTATTATTTTGTACAGATAGATTCACCTTATACTGACACAATTGCGTCAATATTGCTTATAGTCTGCGAGCAGAAGGAGATGAGATATGATGAATTTTCCATTACTCAAGTAACCTAGAGTGGCTCGGGCGCGGTTTAGTTTGAACGTCTAAACAACGCCACGAAAAAAGTTCCGTGGCAAGTCGAATGAATATTAGGAATTTGTCATGACAGAGAAACATTGGTCTAAATTTCAGTTGCTGCATCAGGTAGTAAGCAATAAAAACATCCATATCAAAGGCACGCACAGTTACTACAGCGATTGCTGGGACAATGGTTTTGAGCAGAGTGTAGTACGCTACTTACATGGCGATGAAATCAGCCGCGATTGGCAACCACGTTGGCCGATTGATCAGCTCTATATTGGTGACTACGTCTGTATCGCGGCAGAAGCTGTGATCTTGATGGGAGGCAACCACAACCATAGAGTAGATTGGTTTTGCTTGTACCCTTTCCTTGATGATGTTGAGCGCTCTTATCAAAGCAAAGGCGATACCGTTATTGGTGATGGTGCTTGGATAGGGATGCGCGCCATGGTGATGCCGGGAGTGACGATTGGTGAAGGTGCGGTGATCGCAGCGAATAGTGTTGTCACGAAAAATGTTGAGCCATACGCCGTGGTTGGAGGTAATCCCGCAAGGTTAATCAAGTATCGATTTGAGCAGGCGCACCGAGAGGCGCTGTTGGCATTGAAGATTTATGACTGGCCAGAAGCAAAGTTTGCGGCATTGCGATGCTATTTAGCACAGGATGATATCGACGTGCTTTCTCACGCGGTGCATGAATACGACCAACGAGGCTAATCTCGATTATCATTAGGGCGGTGAGTTTACCTATGGTACACTCGCCGCCCTTTTCTGTTTCAGTGAGAATAAACCATGAGCCTTAAGAAAGAACTGCAAAACCTTCATAACCGTATTGATACATGTAAGCGCAAACTGGATGCTGCAAAAGGCCGTGGTGATCAGGAAATGATTTCAAAGTTTACTGATGAAATTGAAAAGTTGACCAAAAAAGCCAGCTCAGTCAAACACAAGCAGCAATACGACATGAACAAAGAGCGTAAGAGCTTGCAGGACATGCCATTTTCTCGCGAGATCACTAAAGCTGAGCAAGCAGATATGGGCAAACTTAAGAAGTCTGTGAAAGGGTTAGTTGTTGTTCACCCAATGACGAAGCTGGGTAAAGAATTACGTCTAGAAGTGATGACAGGTTACGCACCGAAAAAGTTCTAATCACGAGACTAAGACAATAAAAAAGCGCCTTTCGGCGCTTTTTTGCTATCTGGGCTTAGCCCATAAACCATGAGACGAAAATCAGTGCACCGAACAGGAAAGCACTTGAAAGCGCGGCTGTGCCTCCTCCGGCAGTATAGGTAGTTTCTAAGTTCGGCAATGGAAAATCAGGCTGACGTACTTTACGCACCATCAAAATTGGCCCCCAAACGGCTAAAAACACCAACACCATCCCCGCATAATCCAACATACTGACAAACTGGTTTGAAAACAGCGCTGCTAGTGCCAATGGTAAAACGAAGGTCAACACATAGGTGTTCGCTTTGTTGCTCGACAGCGCATCTTTGTTTTGATCATACAGCGCCATAGAAACACCTAGGAATGAAGTAATTAAGGCCAGCGAAGAGAACACCGCGACAATCAATTTTAGATCGGATTGCTGATCGCTAAATGCATTGATTAGCTCCGATATGCTATGCAAGCGTGCAATTGCGTCGGTACCCAGATTTCCGATGATGGCAAACAGCCAAGTGATGTAGCAAATCAGTGGAATCAAGGAGCCGAGAAGAATCATATTGCGGATTTCACCTTGACTTGCCCCACGGTTGTAATCGACCAATGACGGAATGACGACCATAGAAGCAAAGCTCGTGAAGATAATGGCACTGTATTTGACAATAGTGTTGACGGAGTAGTCAGACTCTTGAGTAATAAAATCGAGGTGAATATTGCTCATGAGCGACACGATCACAATAAATAAGGTCCCAACCATGATAAAAAACAGACCGCGATTGAGCTTATCGACATACGCTTTCCCGGCCACGACAATCAAACCGACCAAAAGACTGAACAGGCTGTAACTTGAAATTGCTGAGATCTCTACACCAACATTGGCTAAGAGGCGGCTAATAATGTCGCCAATACCGAGTAGATAGGCGATAGCCATACAGATTAACAATAGATAGAACAGAGCGTTGATGATGCGCTGGCCGTTTTTTCCTAATGTCATTAAGGCAACGCTACTCATGCTATTACTGTCTTTAGTCTTACTGCATGCTTCAGCTAATAATAGGGCTGAGTATGTGGTGCCAATAAAGATCACTAGCATCAATAATGAGCTGATGATGAAACCAAATTGAGCCAATACCATGGGGATGGCAAGCATACCTGCTCCCAAAGCGGTGCCTGCAAGTATCAATGCACTACCAAATAACTTCATATTCAAAAGAAAATACCCCTAGAAAAATTAACTGTGCGTCAAGTTGTACAAAATTGTTTCCACTAGACTAACAAAGTGAACAGTTACTCGGGGTGGAGCTGATGTAGGACTTTTTTGATTTTTGCTGTAAGCAATGAGAAAGGTGCGAGCTGAGCGATGTTTTATCACTGAAGGCATCGCGTTCTGTATAGGAATTTGCTACGCGGATAAGTAACAATTCAACGGGTTGCACTTTAAGTGCTATGGCTTTTCTCGTTTACACAAGTGATCTTTTATAAAACTAAGTTCTTATTTGATTGGCGCTGAATTTGATAAAAGTCAATCTAAAGATAGGGCTAGAGGCGTAATTTTGACCGCACTTATTCGTTAGAAGGAATTACTAGAATGGTGTTTAAACATTATCTCAGAGAGTTATTGGGCTTAGCGATTGTTGTTTCTGTCATCTGTGGAATGTTGAGTCTCTTACTGGATTTTTGCGCCCTTGCCGCGTTGTTCGACCATCATGACAAAATTGCCGACCTCTTTTTTCATGAATCTTTTTACCTTACCGCTTTCTTGATCCCTCCCTATTTTTTGTGGAAAGCGATTAATCAACCTGAGTTAGTTGCCGCGACTCAAGACTATCAAGCACAAAAACTTCAGATGGAGCGGTAAGGAGCCGCAGCTTGGTTAATAGC
Organism: Vibrio sinaloensis DSM 21326; assembly: GCF_000189275.1. Lineage (GTDB taxonomy): Bacteria > Pseudomonadota > Gammaproteobacteria > Enterobacterales > Vibrionaceae > Vibrio > Vibrio sinaloensis. Next base: position 55,584 of record NZ_AEVT01000093.1, read on the forward strand.
GCTACTCTATGCTGTGAAGCGAGGTAGCCTTCTTTGCGACACACCCAATACAAAACAGCCTGACGAGTTTCCTCGTCAGGCTTTCTGGCGTCTTGCTACTTCTCAAGGGCAAATCAATCAATTATAAGTGGCTTGCTCTACTGAATATCCAGTTTATCGAGTAGCGATGGGTAGCCCCACCCGTTGACATCGACCTCAACGGGTTCGCCAGTCAGGTATTGATACAAGGTAGGCGCTAATGAACCATTAGCTTCACTGACTAATGGCGTTACCTTGTCGCCAATTGGCTCACCCCAAAATCCGATGAAGGCATCTTTCTCTAGGTAGCTCTCACCAGCGTGTCGACCCGGTACTTTAGTGTTGTAGCCTATCCCTTCAGCTGGGAAAAGGTTAATGGTGCCAGCGCGGTCTTCTGCATAAAGCTGAGCGATTTCAACCACAGAATCTGGCTTTGGCGTGAAACGCGTGAGGTTTTTCCACTCTTCGGCACGGCACCAACTGCTTTGATTATCTTGCGTTGCTCGGTACAGGCATTTATCCACTAACTGGGCATAGCGTGCGAACTCAGCTTCAGTTGGCTTAGCTAAATAAGGATTTAACACCTGGACTTGCAGCAACGTCGTTTGGCCGGAAAGAGAATGGTAGAAAAAGCGATCGCCGCTTCTTATCACTTCTTCGTCCACCCTTTTTCCGTCTCGCGTGGCAATCAAACGAACGCTGCACGAGGTTTCATCGCACGCGTTTTGGCGAACGGCCATATAATCCAAGCTGGCACCGAGGTATTTGAGCGACTGCTTGATGATGTCTACTGTTTGACCTGCTGGCGCATTCAGTGGACGCCACTGAGTTAGCTCTGAATAGATAGGCTGAGTTTGCCAACCTTGGGCTGAGTTGAACATATCTAGCATGAAATTACCGCCGGCTGTCGATGCGACAACCACATCTATGCCTTTATTGCTCAGGTAGTTCAACGCATTAGTAATTTTCGGTCCTTCTCCCTCGTCAGACGAAATCTTTTTGATCACTAGCGGGTAGCCAAGCGAAGCTTGCAAAGCTGGGAAAATGGCTTTTTCCGGGTTTAAGGTATGGTAAACAGGGGCAAGACCATGGTCGCCCGCCATGCCAAATAAGGTGTTCTGGTATACGCCGGCGCGTTGATAAGCTTGTTCCACTTGACCAATCCAATAGTCTAGCCGGTTAAGTTCGCCAGAAGGCATGATGATCTCGTCACTGAACGGACCAACAAAGTGAGCAAAGTGATCAGGCCAAGGGTTATAGATCAAGGTGTAATCAGGCATCCCCTTACCATCAAGTTCGGCGTAACTAGTGAGATCTTGCTCAATTTTCCATTTTCGGGTTAAACGAGTGTAGAAATCCCAACGCGGAATGGATTGATAGCCAGCCAGGTTATCAACCAGCGTTTGCCTCTTCTTGGTTAGCTCGATTTCGACATCAGCGCGATTGTTCAGCTCTCTTAAGCAGCGCTTCTCGCCAAAGTCCCGCAATGCTTCCCCTGCGCCTAGGTTAACGAGACCGTCGTAACTGGTATGCGCATTCCAGTCGTACTGGGCGTTACAGTTTAGGGTTTTAAGGTGCATCAAGCGATCGAACATGGTTTGAACTTGGTTTACTTGCATCAACTTGTCGAGTTGCAAAGCATCATTGCCAAAGAAGTAGTAGGCGCGGTCTTGCTCTCTATCAACAAAGTGAAAGTTAGGAATCCCGGTGCCTTGCTCGCCGGAAACTTTGGCTCCAGTTTTGATGATGGGCAAGTTACGCACACTGATGGTCGGTGTTGAAGAAATACCGACTCGTGCAATGGAGTCGCTATGGTCGCGATACAGTCGCTTAAAGAAAGGTAAGTAATGCGGGTCTTTGTAGACTTGCTGAGACAAGATCTCGAGAAAGCGCATGTCTTGCTGGTGGTCGGGTTGTGATTGAGCAAAACTTGGATCTTGCTTAGAGAGTAAAAGGTGTTGCTGATAGGCGTGCTTTAAGAAAGGTTTGTCCGGGTCAACCAGCCCTTCCATTAATCCCTGTTGTAAGCCATCAACGGTAATCTGCACCGCAAAGCGGCGGTTTTGCTGAGATTGTAGAAAATCAATCACTTGCTTAGGATCTGAGTCGAAGGCAGTTTGCAGCCATTGATTCAATTTGTGTTGCCGCTCATCACTGAAGACAAACTGGCGATATGCTTTAAGTACATTAAGGCGGACAAAGTCGATCAAACTGATGGTGATCGCTTGAGCTTTGTTGTTTGGTTTCGCGACGTGCTGTGGCAAACCATCTTGAGCGATTGCCAGAATCGCATTTTTCATGTCACCATCATCCATGCCACTTGCAGCTTGACGCAGGATGTTGACGACGATGGGTTGAATCTTGGCAACCAGAGCTAAATCTTGCTCAGAGTCAGTCAGGTACTGATAACGCTCTGGAAGCGTCTCCATGTCTTGCCATTCGCCAACTTGGAACAGCGCATCATAGACTGTGACCATTGAAGCCATAAATTCGCCATCGATTTTCAGACCTTCTTGGTGAGCCTGATCTTTATGATGCTCTTTCTCGACTACAGCGGGTTTATCTTCAAGCGTGAATAAGCTGTGTTCGAAGATACGCAAGGTTTGTTTATCGTAAACCGTAGTTAAATACTGTTTAAACGCGTCCTCATTGCTTATTCCTGTGTAGCGGTCATAAAACTGGTACAAGAAATAACCGAGTGGTATCGCGTAAGTAGGGTCAGCAAGTTGCCCCATCACTCTTGCTTTGGTTTTTACATCCAGTGGCAAGGTAGCGAGATAGGCTTCAAGGGTAAGGCCACCCAAGGTAAAGAGTGTCATGTCTCGAGCAAAACGGGTCGAGTATGATAAAGAATCAACGACTTGGTTCTTCAATACTTCAGATGAGTTAAACAAACCACCAATTAAGGGCGTATTCCCCACTTCGGCTTGGCTGAAGTTTGGGGCTAGCAAGGCTGAGCAAATGGCTAGGCGCAGTGTTTTAGATTGAAACCAACTCATTGAAACTATTCCTTTTGTCCATGTTCTAGCCATTGTGACATCTCTGCCTGAGAGTGCAATCATCTATCTTTAGTCAGCCGTGGCTTCTGCGTTGTTTGATTGACCTATTTATCCAACCTCAAACGGAAGAATCGCACAGTTATATAAAACTGATGTGTTTTTTGAGTGTCTTCGCAAATTTTTCTTGTCCTTTATTTGTTTCGTAAATTTACATCGCGAATTTTGATTTGGAAGATATTTACCTGGTGAATAAGTTGTTATGTTTGCGACCTGCTCGCAACTGCAATGTAACTGAATGCGTAGGTCTTGCACTGTCATCTGCTGTTGCACTCAACGGGACTCGTTCAACTCAACGGAGAAATGATATGAACACTCAACGTTCAATTCTGGCTATAGCCATCGCGGTTGGTTTATCCGCCTGTGGTGGTGGAGGTTCAGGCTCAGACACCAATAATGGTTCTGACGCTAGTTCATCCTATACGGCACGCGCGGCTGATGGTTATTTAGAAGGTGCAGTTGCCTGTTTGGATTTAAATGGAAACAAAGCATGTGACGATGATGAGCCTTCCGCCGTGACCGACGAGAATGGTGAGTTCACGATAACAGGTTTAACCCAAGCTCAGAAACAAAATGGCGTTGTGGTGATTGAGATTGTTCCAGGACAAACGGTTGACCAAGACAACCCGGGTGTTCCGCTAACCAAAGCTTACACACTGACCGCGCCTCCAGGCTCTGAATTTATTAGCCCGCTCACGACACTAGTACAAAATGAGGTCGAGAAAGGGCGCTCTGTTGATGAAGCGAAAGCCGTCGTTAAATCCCAACTCGGCAGCTTAGGTGCAGACATTGATCTTGACGAAGACTATGTACAAGCCAAAGTGTCCAACTCGATGAGTGAAGCGGAGCGAGACGCTTATGCCGAATTACATAAAGTTGCTCAAGTTGCTGCCAGTGTTATGGCGAATATTACCGATTCGCTAGATGCTGCTGAAGGGGGTATTGAAGAAGATGAGTTAAAAGAGCTTATCGTCGAACAAGTGTTAAAGATTGTTGAGGATGCGCTGACTGCAATAGGCAATGCGGGGGATGACTTTGACATTGACGATATCGTTGATAATTTGCCTTTGGATCTAACGCAAGAGAACTTAAAAGATAAACTCGATGAGTTAGAGGCGGTAAAAGAGGCTGAAGACATCGACTTTAAGCAAGCATTGGAATCTGACCAGCTCGCTTGGTTTGACAGTTATGAACCGGACGATATGGCGCAACAGTTCAGTTACGGCTTGGTTCAGCTAGATGGTGAAGGTCAGTTTATTGAACGAGAGTATGAGTTTGATTATCAAACCCAAAGCTTCCTTCTTCAAGGCGGCGATGATCAAGAACGCCAAATGATCCTGTCAGAGAATGGCTGGGTGGCGTCAGACTATTCAGTCGTTGCTATTAACGCTCAAGATGATGGGAGTGTGATATTCGAAAAAGCAGTGCCAGAACTCAACGAACAAATTTCAGCCGATAGAATTAACATCAGCAATCTGAATGTAAGGGAGTTGATTGCCGATTCCGACGACACTGCGGCATGGGCTCATTACATTGACGACTCCTTAGTGTTCCCAACGAACAGTGTGGCATACAAAGTTGAAGCTGAGCTGGTGGCTGAGGGTTACTACAGTTTCGACCAAGGTGACTGGTGTGAGAAAGATCCAACCGACCGTTATGAGACGCTGGGAAATATGTGTAATGGCATCAGCGCTTACACTGTGAATGGTGATACTTGGTTAAGCACGCTTGATTCTACCGTTGCCCAAGATGCGTCAGACCGCTCAGGGACGAACAATACGACTGATTTGATCCCGATGGCGGGCGCCACTATGGGTATAATCTTTGTTCAGTTGCTTGAAAGTGGTGAGGCGGTTTACTACTTAGATGCTGGGGAAAAGGACAGCCTAACTAAGTATGACGAGCTAGGTGACTGGCAAGACATTGAGCATAATGGTCAAACACTGCGTGAGATTACGTTACCAGACTCGATTGCCGAGCAAACCACGTGGAGTAACTTTAACGATGAAGATAACGCCTTGTATCTAGCCCGTTACGGAGAGTATCTCCGCGTGGCTTGGTATATCGAGGATGATTATGCGGAGGGTGAAGAGCTCTTGTTTGGTCAATCGGCAGCACAGTTTGTTATTGATAGCTTTCAGCCAATGAACCTTGCGACTTGTTTAGCATCACTACCAGATGCAGGCTATGAGAAGCAAGTTGGTGATATTTGGCAGCAGAATGTCGAACGTTCAGTGCCATGGGCTAATGAGGGGAACCCAACCAGCTGGCGTTACGTGCTTGAGCATATGGGCGATAATTTCTCGTGGTTAACCGATGAGTCGACTCAGGTCACCGATCTACCAGAGCAATTGTCTGGTGGCGCACTGACTCAAACTGTAATTCGCGCTTACGATGCGAGTAATACGATTGCATTTGTCGAGAAACAGTATGAAGACCAAGATCATTACTATGGTCAAGCCGGACGTGGTGAAGACAACAGCAACTGGGGCAGTGTAAAAGTCATCTTGCCAACACCTGTTAAAAAATCTGAGTTGTTGCTGGGTAAAACCGTTATGCATGAGGATGCTGCTATTGCTAGTTTAAGTGATGTGACATCAGCAGAAGCGCCAACATCCGTAGACGCAGTGCAGAGACAGCACTTTACCTATACTCAGCAATTCTTAGGTAAACGCAACGTTGAAGTGGAGTCTGGCGAGTACGAAGTGTGTCAGGTTGTTAATTTTACGTACTGGGGTGAAGGCTCTGGTCACTATGAGACGGATACGAGCCTTGTCTGGCTAAATAACCGTGGCGTGGTTAAGCAGTTGCGAGATGAACCATCATGGGGAGCGAAGATCGAACTGGAAGTAGAATCTATGCCTGAGATTAACTAATTCCCTTTGAGCTCAAATTTGTGAAAACAAAAAAGCGCAGCTGAGTTTAGCTGCGCTTTTCTCGTTTCTGGAGGTTTAATAGCCCATTAATTGCAATAAGTTTTCAGCTGTTTTGATTGCTTCTTTGCGGTTGGCAATATTCAGCTTCTGATACAAATTGCGAATATGAGTTTTAATGGTCGTACCGGCTACATCAAGCTCCTGAGCAATTTGTTCGTTGCTAAAACCTGAATAAATCAACCCCAACACTTGCCACTCACGTTGAGTCAATGGACTCGTTCGTACCAGCTCCGGAATATTAGGGTGGTTAACCAACTTTTCGACAAACTCTTCATCAAAGTGAACCGAGCGACTACGCTGGGTTGTAGAGATGTCTTTGAGAAGTTGCTGAGCTCGATGGCGCTCAAGATCACCCAGCTCAGTTTTGTGGTTCAGCTTCTCGAGTATGTGGCCAATTTTTGCGCCATCGACAAGGAAGTTACCCAGCATACCCGTTTGGTTGGTTAGGGCTAACGCTTGCTTTAATCGCTCACGCGCTGTCTCTTCATCTTGCTGAGAGATGGCTAGGACCGCTTCAACGATCAAGTTACGATTGGTATCCGTCAGTAAGTCTTTCGCTTGAGCTTCTTGTTGCAAGAAGGCCAGCGTCTCTCCGGCTTTATCAAACTGTTCAAGCGCAATTTGAGCCCGAGCAATATTACGCCATTGAAGTTGGGTAAAGTGATTGCATGCTCGCTCTGGCCTCACCGTGGTCTCTAGCCATTGCTGCAGAGAGTCAAGGTCGCCCCGGGCTTGCCAGAATAGGATCAACGACAGAGAAGCATTCGCAGTCCAATCAACGTGATAGGTAGATTGCTTAAGAAGATGAACGATCTGCTCAATGAACTTACCGGCTTTATCTAACTCACCGCGGCCAATGGCAATGCGGGCTAGCATGGAATAACTATGTAAGTGCTTACTTGGACTATGATGCCCTAGGATATCCAGTCCTTTGTAAGCGCATTCCTCAGCTTCATCCAGTCTGTTCCAGCACCAAAGTATTTGTGCGCGAATACGAAGTAAAAACTCGTGCAGCGGGACTTGTTGCAACTGTTGCTCTTCAATAAGTTTGAAAGCATTATCCTGAACTTCAAATGCGGCTTGGACATAACCTTGAGCAATCAGGATCTCACTTTGTTGCAGCATCGCCCACAAAGCTTGGTGGTAAACCTGATATTGACGAGCCAGTTTCTCGGTTTGTTGCATCATTGGCAGTGCGCGGCTCAAGTGACCAAGAACATGGTTGACTTCGCCAACCACAGAAGTCGCGACAATACGGCTGCGATAGACCGTACTATCAACTTGGCTCAGCGATAATTCTGCCAATTCTAGTGCCTTTTCAGGCTCGTTTTGGTTGATCGCGACCTGAGCTCTCAAGGCGTTAAATTCGCCCTGCTCCTTTTCATTCAAGACAACGTTGAGTGCTTTCATCTGTTCGTCTGCTTTGGATAGCAAGTCGCCGACATCGTTGTATCTATGCTGACTTTGCGCTAACCAAGCTTGCAGCATACAGAGTTTGGGTTCGCTGTAGAGTTGCTCAGGAGCGAGAGTCTCGATCGCTTTTTCGACACTTCTTAGCTCACCGCCATTAAACATTTTCCAACCGTATTGCAGCAAGATATCTGCAATTAGCTGGCTGTTCTTTGCTTTTTGCGCATGATGCAAGGCTTGATGTGGCGAGGAAAGTTTCAACCAAGCCTTCGCGGCTGTTTGGTGAAGTCGAGTCTCTTGTTGTGGGATACGAGCAGAGCGCTCATGGGTCAGAAATTCTGCAAACAGGTTGTGGAAGCGATACCAGTTTTGTTCTCCTTCCAGTGGGTGGATGAAGAGACCAAAGCGGTTTAGCGATTCGATCATGCTCAGCGCATCATCACGCTCTGTCAGTGTCGATACTAACTCATCGTTGAAGTGATCAAGCACAGAGCACTGGAGCAAGAACATGCGAGTTTCGGCATCGAGCAAGTCAAACACTTCTTCGACTAGGTAATCCCAAAGGTGGGCATGGCTAAATTCAGAAAATGACTCGGCAGATTGAGCGAGTGTTTTATGCTGATGCTGTGCTTGCAACGCGATAAGTTGGAGTGCTGACGGCCACCCCTCAACATAGCTACGTAGATTGTCGGCGGTCGTATCGTCTATACCATCCGCGACTCGCTGGTTAAAGAAACGTGTGGTTTCTTCGGTATCAAAGGCCAACAGCTCGTTACCGATTTCAATCATCAGATCTCGCACGCGAAGGTTGGCTGTGCCCAAAGGAGGAGCGGCGCGACTGGTGACCACTAAAGTTAGGTTATCTGGCATGTGCTTTAAGAAAAAGCGCATTGCTTCATGTATTTCTTCATCATTGATGAGATGGTAATCATCAAGAACAAGGTAACACTCTTGGTGAAATGAAGACATTTCAGAGAAAACTTCGCCAAAAAGTGAATGAAGTGAAGAGAACTGACGCTTTTCTGCGAGTTTTTGCGCATTTGGACACGCATTATTGGTGGCTTTATTTAACGCTTGCAGCAAGTAGTTCATAAAGCGGAACGAATCGTTATCGCTTTCGTCAATGCTGTACCAGCCAACGTTGATTTTGTCGGATAGCCACTGAGCAGCCATGGTGGTTTTACCATACCCAGCAGGTGAGCGGAAAAGAACCAGCTTGTAGCAAGGGGCTTGTTGCAGCAAATCAAGTACCCTAGGGCGAACGATAGCGTTATGTAATCGACCCGGACGGGTAAGCTTAGAAGGAATCCACATCTTCTTTATCCCTACTCAGACCCCTATTTATGATTATTCACTTGGTTAGGGGTGGTGAATATTTGGTCAAATTTGACCTTGTTGACATGGATGTTACTTGAGAACAAACACTACAGTTATTGATCAACAGCTAGATTTTTGTCTAATTCACATTTTCCCGCTATCTACGCCCTTAAATTGTGATGATTATCACTCTTTGGTCTTGGTATAAGTGCGACTTATGGTTTGTTTTGCACCGAAAACTATGCAAACAGAGCAACATGTAAAAACATATTGTGACAGAGTATACATTATTGTCATTTGACTATTTTGCTATGCAACTAAGTTTCATAAACAGAATGTAGGGTTATTTCGGTGATGGTGTGATCTCAATCACCTGAGTGTACAGCGTATATAAGTGAAGTGAGATTTAGATCACTGAGCCTTCACTTGTACACCCTCTACGCCCTGAGCCCTCCTCCTAATCCGCGTTCTAGGAGGAGGATGTTTTGCTAGCCGTGCCAATGCACGATATGTCTCAGATGGATTAAAACCGATAAGTGAGATTTCTCTAATGAAACCTACGCAACAGAAAAAATTTGATAAAGCTTTGTTCCAAGAAAGCGTAAAGCAGCATCTATCGACTACTTACGCAAAGACGGAAGCTACGGCGACTCCGCGTGATTGGTACTTAGCAATGGGTCGTGCTCTAGCTGAGCTGACTACATTGGATCTACTAAAAACGGAACAAGATCCTAAGATCCAAAGCGCGAAAAGCGTTAACTACCTTTCTCTAGAATTCCTAATCGGTCGTCTTACAGGTAACAACCTAATCAGCATGGGTCTTTACGAGCAGATCACTGATGCGATGGCTGAGCTAGGTCATAACTTAACTGACCTACTTGAAGAAGAGCGCGACCCGTCACTAGGTAACGGCGGTCTAGGTCGTCTTGCGGCATGTTTCATGGACTCATGTGCGGCACAAGAGTTCCCAACGGTGGGCTACGGTCTGCACTATGAGTACGGTTTGTTTAAGCAATCATTTGAAGAAGGCCGTCAAAAAGAAGCACCAGACGCATGGCGTGGTGTTGAAGGTTACCCGTGGGAAGTCGCTCGTCCAGAATTGGCACAAGAGATTGGTTTCTACGGTCATGTAGAAGTAAGCCACGAGAATGGCAAAGAAATTCGTAAGTGGGTTCCTGGCATGACAGTAAAAGCCATGCCTTGGGATCTGCCAATCGTTGGTTACGAATCAGATACAGTATACCCGCTACGTCTTTGGGAATGTCAGGCGATTGCACCATTCTCACTAGCAAGCTTTAACAACGGTGATTACTTTGAAGCACAGCACTCGTTAATTGATGCTGGCAACATCACGAAAGTTCTTTACCCGAACGATAACCACGAGAAGGGTAAGACTCTGCGCCTAATGCAGCAGTACTTCCACTCAGCGGCATCGGTACGCGATATTCTACGTCGCCATGAAGCAGCAGGTTACTCGTTAGCAGACCTTCCTAAGCAAGAAACTATCCAGCTAAACGATACGCACCCAACAATCGCTATCCCAGAGCTGATGCGCATCTTGATCGATGAGAAAGGTCTATCTTGGGACAAAGCGTGGGAAATCAGCGCGAATACATTCGCCTACACCAACCACACGCTACTTCCAGAAGCTCTAGAGACATGGCCTGAGTCGCTTATCCAGCGTCTACTTCCTCGTCACATGGAAATCATTTTTGAAATCAACCACCACTTCCTACAAGACGTACGTAAAATGTGGCCTGGTGATGGTGAGAAACAAGCTAAGCTGTCTATCATCCAAGAAGGTTTCAACCGCATGGTTCGCATGGCAAACCTATGTGTGATTGGTTCTTACAAAGTGAACGGTGTAGCGGCACTTCACTCTGAATTGGTGAAGAAAGACCTGTTCCCTGAGTTTAACGAAATCTTCCCAGGCAAACTGACTAACGTAACAAACGGTATTACGCCACGTCGTTGGTTGAAGTTCTGTAACCCGGGTCTATCAAGCTTAGTTTCAGACAAGATTGGTACTGAGTGGCCAGCTAAACTTGAACAGCTTGAGGGTATTGCTCAGTTTGCGACTGATGCAAAATTCCAAAAAGAGTTCATGGCTGTTAAGAAACAAAACAAACAGCGTCTTGCGGATTGGGTTAAAGAGAACATGGGTATCGAGCTAGATACTAATGCAATCTTTGACGTGCAAATCAAGCGTCTGCACGAGTACAAGCGTCAGCACTTAGATCTGCTGCACATCTTGTCTCTATACCACCGCATCATCAACGAACCTGAGTTCGAATGTACACCACGTGTTTGTTTCTTCGCGGCTAAAGCGGCGCCGGGTTACCACCTAGCGAAAGAAATCATCTTCGCTGTGAACAAAGTGGCTGAGAAGATCAACAACGACCCACGCATTGGTAACAAACTGAAAGTGGTCTTCATTCCTGATTACCGCGTTAGCATGGCGGAAATCATCATTCCAGCGGCTGACGTTTCTCAACAAATCTCGCTAGCTGGTAAAGAAGCATCGGGTACAGGTAACATGAAGATGGCGCTTAACGGTGCATTGACTATCGGTACTATGGACGGTGCGAACGTTGAAATTCGCGAAGAAGTGGGTGATGAGAACATCTACATCTTTGGTCTAGACGTTGACGGTGTACAAGCGCTTAAAACTCAAGGTTACAACCCTTACGACTACTACCACGCGGATCCACTACTGAAAGCGTCACTCGACCTATTGCTGGGTGAAGAGTTCACACCAGGTCAACCTGGTCTGCTACGAGCAACATTTGACAGCTTGCTTGATGGTGGTGACCCATACCTATGTTTGGCAGATTTTGCTTCTTACGTGCAAGCGCATGAAGACATGGGCAAACAATACAAAGACCAAGCTGGCTGGGCTAAGAAAGCCATTCTTAACACCGCCTTGGTTGGTAAGTTTACATCAGACCGCTCAATTCGAGACTATGTAAACAACATTTGGAAGTTAGAAGCCGTATCGCGCTAATTTCATAATAATAAGCCAAGGCCTTGTGCCTTGGCTCTACTCTTTTAAAACCATTAATTACCCTACATTTTGAAGGTATATGTAGTCCTTCGGAGAGAGCGATGAAAGAACAAAACGCATTAAAACAAGTCGCTGAAATGGCAAGAATTGCCGACAGCTACGTTAGCGCGTGGGGAGATGAAGCTAAGGTTGAAGATGCAACCATCCGTCACCTACTGGCGTCTTTAGGCTACGACGTAACCAATGATGAAACTCTTCTACAGTCAGCGGAGAAAAAGCATAAGAAAGATGTGCTTGAGCCAGTACTGGTTATCCGCGATGGTGAGCCGGTAGAGGTAGCACTGAACTTAGGTGCGAGTGCTCGTGAAAGTGAGTTTAGCTGGCAGTTAGCGACTGAGCAGGGAGAGGTACTTGAAGGCTATCTTCAGTCTCAGATTGTACGCGATGAGCGTAAAGAGGGTGGCCCTTTAGTGTTTGCACTACCAAGCGATTTGCCTTGGGGTTACCACCAATTGACTGTGACGCGTAAACGTCGTAAGTCCCCTTACCAAATGACACTGATCGTGACACCGAAAGCGTGTTTCAAACAAGATCAGATTGAGAGCGGCAAAAAAATGTGGGGCCCAAGTGTCCAGCTTTACACATTACGCACGCAACATAACTGGGGCATGGGCGACTTCGGAGACCTAAAACAGTTAGTGGCAGACATTGCTTCTCGTGGCGGTGATTTTGTTGGTCTAAACCCCATTCACTCGTTGTTCCCTGCCAACCCAGAGGGCGCGAGTCCTTACAGCCCGTCTTCTCGTCGCTGGCTAAACATCCTATACATCGATGTCAGCTCAGTTCCAGAGTTTTCACTGAGTATTGAAGCACAGCAGAAAGTAGGCAGTGCGGAATTCCAGCAACGTCTGCAAAAAGCTCGTGACTCGCATTGGGTAAACTACACCGAAGTGTCTGAACTCAAAATGAGCGTTCTGCCGCTTCTGTTTGATGAGTTTAAAAAGCGTCACCTAGATAAAAACAGTGAACGTGCTCAAGCATTCCTAGCATTTGTAGAGCAAGGTGGCGAGAGCCTACTTCATCAAGCCGCGTTTGATGCACTGCACGCTAACTTGCGCGCACAAGATAGCAATGTTTGGGGCTGGCCTGTATTCCCTGAAGAGCTGCGTAAGTTCGAAAATGCCGCCGTTCAGAAGTTTATTGAAAAGAACCAAGATCTGGTTCACTTGTACATGTACCTTCAGTGGGTTGCGGATTCTCAGATAAAAGAAGCCCAAGCACTTGCCGAAGAGAAGGGCATGTCTGTCGGTCTGTACCGTGACCTTGCTGTTGGTGTGGCTGACTCGGGTGCCGAGACTTGGGCTGATAACGGTAACCTGGTGCTAGATGCAAGCATAGGTGCGCCACCGGATATTCTTGGTCCGCTTGGGCAAAACTGGGGGCTACCGCCGTTGAACCCTCAGGTTCTAAAAGCGACCAGCTACGAGGCATACATTCAGTTGCTGCGCGCCAACATGAAGCATTGTGGTGCACTGCGTATCGACCACGTACTTGGCTTGCTACGCCTGTGGTGGATTCCTAAAGGTGAAAACGCGACTAAAGGCGCGTACATCTACTACCCAGTTGAAGACATGCTAGCGATTTTGGCTCTAGAGTCTCATCGTCATCAATGCAGTGTTATCGGTGAAGATCTTGGTACTGTGCCAGATGAAATTGTTGAGATCTTGCGTGATGCAGGTGTTCACTCATACAAAGTTTTCTTCTTCGAAACATCTGAAGACGATGGTGGCTTTATTTCGCCAGCTCACTACGCTGAACAATCAATGTCTGCGTTGTGTACTCACGATATGCCGACCTTACGCGGCTTCTGGCATTGTGATGACCTTAAGATGGGTAAAGAGCTTGGCCTATACCCTGACGAAGAGCAGCTACAAAAACTGTTCGCAGGTCGTTTAGAGTGTAAACAAGGAATTTTAGATTCAGTGGCTTGGCATGGTTACCTGCCAGAGGGCGTAGGTCGCGATGCGCAGTATGTGCCGATGGATTCATACTTAGCGGAAGCGCTTCAATTGCATGTTGCTGCGGGCTCTTCAACGCTACTGAGTGTGCAGTTGGAAGATTGGTTGGAAATGGATCAACCTGTTAACATTCCGGGCACCGTGGACGAGTATCCAAACTGGCGTCGTAAGCTGTCGATGAACCTCGATCAACTCTTTGCTCAAGAAGGGGTGAATCGAATCGCACATAAGCTGACTGAGACGCGAGCAAAGGTGAGCAAATAGTCATCGGGTTGCAAAGTTTACATAGAAAAATATCGATTTAATCACTCTATGTAAAAGCGTTATTCAGTACACTTTCAGTACGCTATTTTAAGCCCGCACTCGTTAGCGGGCTTTTTTATAAATTAGAACAATTATATCAACTTAGATTATGTGACGGCTTATTTCGCTTGCTATTTTCCGCGCCTTGAACGTGCGGTTTCTCGGCATAATTTAACGCTTCACAATGCCAAGTCGATAATAGAAAGTTCGGTTAGGGAGAGAAACATTTGAAAACGGCAATTCTGGACAAAAAAACGCAGGCTTATAACCAGCTTTCTCACGCGACCTTCGTTGATCCGTTCGCATTCCTTGGGCCTTTTATCGACCCTGAGCATGGTGCGCTGCGCGTGTGGATGCCAGGCGCTGATTCCGTCTCTGTGCTTTTTGAAGGCGAAGAGCCAATAGAGCTAGAACGTGAGGATGCTTCTGGCTTTATTCTCAAGCAAGAGCGCGATTTGCATCTCACTCACTACCAATTAGCGGTCCAGTGGGGTGACACCGAGCAAATTCTTGATGATCCTTACCAATATCATGGCATTTACGCAGAGTACGATGACCTGCATACGCCAAAAGAGATGTACAAGCATATGGGGGCTCAGTTCGTCACGCTTGAACGTGGCGGCAAACAAATTTCTGGTACTCGCTTTTTGGTGTACGCGCCTCACGCGAGTGCTTGTAGCTTAGTAGGTGAGTTTAACCAGTGGGACGGTCGTCGTACCCCAATGCAGCGCCTCGACTACGGTATTTGGGGGTTATTTGTCCCTAATTTGCCAGAAGGCACTCAGTACAAGTTTGAGCTGAAAGGGCCAAATGGTGAGGGTTTGCCTCACAAAGCCGACCCTTGGGGAGCATACTCTGAGCAATACCCTTCCTTCGCCTCACTTACCTATGATCACAGTCGCTACAACTGGCAAGACAACAAGTGGCAAACTCGCCCTGTGACAGAAAAACGCAAAGAAGCTCTCTCATTTTATGAGTTACATGCAGGCTCTTGGCGTCGTGACGAGAACGGCGACTTTCTCAACTACCGTGATCTCGCGGATCAACTGATTCCGTACTTAGTTGATATGGGGTATAGCCATGTTGAACTGATGCCTGTGTCAGAGCATCCTTTCTATGGCTCTTGGGGTTATCAACCTGTGGGTTTGTTTGCACCGACCAGTCGTTACGGCTCGCCAGATGACTTCAAGTACTTCGTTGATCAATGTCACCAAGCTGGGGTAGGCGTGGTGCTCGATTGGGTCCCTGCGCACTTCCCATCGGATGATCATGGCTTGGCTAACTTCGATGGTACGCCATTGTTCCATGATCCAGATCCTCGCCGCGGCTGGCACCAAGATTGGAACTCGTACATTTACGATCTAGGTCGTGAGCATGTACGCCGCTTCTTGGTATCCAATGCCTTGTATTGGTTTGAACAGTTCCATATTGATGGTATCCGCGTCGATGCGGTTGCTTCTATGCTGTATCTCGATTACTCGCGCAGCCATGACCAGTGGATCCCTAATATCGATGGTGGCAATGAAAACTACGATGCTATCGCCACCTTGAAGTGGATGAACGAAGAAGTCTACAAGTACTTCCCAAATGCCATGACCATTGCCGAAGAATCAACTGCATTCCCAGGTGTGTCTGCTCCAACCTTTATGGGGGGGCTGGGTTTCGGCTTTAAGTGGAATATGGGGTGGATGCACGATTCGCTTTCTTACATTCAGGAAGATCCTGTCCATCGTCAATACCATCACAACACCATTACTTTCCCACTTGTTTACGCGCACAGTGAAAATTACGTACTGTCTTTATCGCATGATGAAGTTGTGTATGGCAAAGGATCGATTCACAACAAGATGCCTGGAGATGAGTGGCAGCAAACGGCTAACCTAAGAGCGTACCTAGGTTATATGTATGCTCAGCCGGGCAAGAAGCTGAACTTCATGGGGGCCGAAATTGGTCAAACTGCGGAGTGGAATCATGATGATCAATTGCAGTGGTTCTTACTGCAGTTTGAGCGTCATCAAGGTGTGCAAGCTCTGACTCGTGACTTGAACAAGCTTTACCGTCAAGAGAAGGCAATGCATGAGTTGGACTGTGATCCCGCTGGTTTCGAATGGCGACTTCAAGATGCAGCAGAAGCCTCAATTTTAGCTCACGAGCGCATAAGTGAAGCGGGTGAACGTATTTTGGTTGTGACTAACTTTACACCCGTTCCGCACCATGATTTCCGCGTAGGTGTGCCAAACTCAGGACGCTATGAACTGCTCCTTAACACAGACAGCGAGCAGTACAACGGAAGTGGCTTTGAAGTCAAAGCCGTTGCCGAGACAGAGACCATCGAAAGTGAAGGACTCGCGCAATCTCTACACTTGAGCTTACCACCTTTAGCGACGGTATTTTACAAACTTAACTAACTATTTTGTTAGCCTAAAAGCCCAGCATTGCTGGGCTTTTTTTGTTCACTAACACACTTCATATGCCTGCTATTTGATAACTCCCTCATCTATGGGCTATACAAAGCAATATGTGATCACAACATTTGTTTTTCGCTTCCTTTATATTGGTTTTGCGACAAACTGATGGTTTTCGTAGTGTCTTATAACTAAGAATTATATAGAACGCTGTACACAGTTTGTTGTATTTTCTGATTTTACCCTTAGAATACGCGTAAAAAACACCGTTCAATTATTGAGGGGTGTCAGGAAGATTTACCAAGCCGGCGTATGATCGGCGACGACACACGGATTGTTTCTGTTTACTTAAGGTACAAACATGAAAAAACTATTATTGCTGTTGTTATGCTCGGGTTCTGTCGCTGCGTCGGAATTACAAGTTTCTGTCGACCTTCTTGAGGGGACATACGTTGGTGAGTCAAAGTATTATTACGATTTACCTTACAGTGACCTGCCGGGGTTCTATCACGAGAAGAACAGCGTAGAGTGGGGCTTAGGTGTTAAATACATTCACGACTTTGAGAACTGGGATGTATTTGGCAAATTCTCAATGGGTGATTCTGAGCTACGTCACTCACACACATGGGAAATTGGTTCGCGTTACCGACTCAATGAGGCGCACTGGTTTAGTGCCTACTGGAAAGGAACATTCGCCAAAGAAGAGTACCAAATTGAAGATCGCGTGATCGACCCTGAACACCAAAACTCAATCACGAATGGTGAATGGGCGATGTGGGCAGTAGGGCGTTACCAGTACAATCTACAGCCAAGTTTTGACTTACCTCTTTATGTAGGCTTTGAAGCGTCGACAGACTTGAATGATCCGGCATTGATGCAAGATGACCTTGCTGGTTTCGTTGGGGTTAAGTTCGACAAATACTTCGCTGAAGTAAGAGCGGGTGAGGATCTTATCTTTGCAACGTTTGGTTTGAGCTTCGATATGTTTGAAGAGTCAGATTCGTAAGCCTTTTAAGGGCAAACAAGATTGAATAAAGCCTCCTTAGGTGAACACCTGAGGAGGCTTTTTTGTGTTGCTTTATCAATGAGCTTAACAGACGCAGGTGGGGGAACAGGGTACTATCCTAAGATTCTGAGAGATTAGATATCACACAAGGAAGCGTTCATGGAACCAAGAGTCAGTATTATTACCCTAGGTGTAGAGGACCTACAGCGTTCATATCAGTTTTATACTCAACTCGGATTTCCCTCTTCGAAAACGCCTGAAGACGGCATCATTTTCTTTAAAACAGGCGGCGTTTGTCTTGCTTTGTATCCTTTGCATGCGTTAGCGGAAGACGTTTCTCCGGATATGGCGAATCAGCGCGCGGGCTTTAGTGGTGTTACACTGGCGCACAATACTCGATCGAAACAAGAGGTTGACCAAATCTTGGCAATAGCTGTGGAAGCCGGTGCTAAATTGGAGAAGCCCGCTCAGGATGTATTCTGGGGTGGGTACAGTGGTTACTTTTCTGACCCCGATGGTTATTTATGGGAGATCGCATATGGTGACTGCTGGGAGTTCAACCCAGATGGCTCGTTAGTCATCGATTAATCTCTAGTGGGGTAGAGTATGCAGCTTCAAGGCATCCATCATGTCGCAGTAATATGTTCCGATTATCAGGCTTCTAAGCACTTTTATAGCCAAATTCTAAAGCTCACAGTATTGGCGGAAAACTATCGTCAAGAACGTGATTCGTACAAGCTGGATTTAGAGCTGCCAGATGGTGGCCAAATAGAGCTTTTTTCTTTTCCCAATCCCCCTTCGCGCATATCGCAGCCGGAGGCGCGTGGGTTGAGACATTTGGCGTTTAAAGTGAGCTCCGTGGCTGAATACAAAGCCTATTTGGAAAGCAATCAGGTTGAAGTGGAACCCATTCGAGTGGATGAGTTTACCGGTAAGCCGTTCACGTTTTTTCAAGATCCTGACGGCTTACCGTTAGAGCTATATGAGATTTAGTCTTCTAGCAACTGCTGTTTAATGACAGTGAAAACACCGCCTTCGATATTGCTCGGGGCAGAGAAACGCGCAGTTTGTTTCACTACTGAATGCGCGTTTTCCATCGCGTAAGAGTGATAGCTAGCCTTTAGCATCTCTAAATCATTGAGGTAATCACCAAAGCTCATGGTTTGTTGGTGAGTAAAACCTAATGCCTTCTGCAAGTGTTCAATCGCTGCCCCTTTTGAGGCGTCAGCATGCATGACGTCGAGCCAAATCTTAGCACTGACGACCACTTGGTGAGTTTGACCAAATGCTTGATTAAATGCTGGGTAGACCAGCTCTTCGGTGCCTTCAAAGTGACAAATCGCAACTTTGATAAACTCGTCTTCAACTTGAAGAAGATCTTCAACATACTCACAGCGGTGATAGTACTTAGCAAACTCGGCCAAGGCTTGAGGGTCTTGAGTTTCAATGTAAGCTGACTTTTTGCCGCACAATACAATTTGCGCTCCTGAGATGGCACGAGCTTGCTCGATAATGCCTTGAATTGACGAAGCATCCATTCCACAGCTGTACAGCTCTTGGCCTTGATGCATGACCAATGTGCCATTTTCAGCGATGAACATCATGCGATCTTTCACTGGCGCAAAGGTATCAATCAAACTGTAGTACTGACGGCCAGAAGCTGCGGCAAAAATAATGCCTCTTTCTTCTAACTGTTGATAAAGCGGGAAAAATTCTGGGTTTAGCTGGCTGTTTTCATCCAGCAGGGTGCCGTCCATATCGGCGGCAATAAATTTGATGTTCGTTTTAGACATGTTGTATTCGCTGTGAGCAAAGGTGCTCGAATGAAAAGACAGGCGCATACGTTACCTGAGTCTGAAAAATGCTCAAGTACTTTGTTTATCGCGCGCTCAACGAAAGAGACGCGACTCTTCGGTAAGCCGGCTATTAATAAAACAGCGAGCTAGAAGGCTTAGAAATGTGTATCACGCCAATATATGCGTAAGTCACTATTTATATTATCAATGTCACTTAATCGAAAGGTTGGTTGTTGTATGAATAGTAAGAACAAAGCCATTGTCGCGGCCATCATATTTGCTGTTTCGATGTTGATGATGGAGTTGGATGTCGGTGGCATCTTCGCTTTTCTTATCGCTGTGATGGCATTCTTCACCTGCGTATTACAGGGAGTAATGCACTTGATGGGCTATAAAGACGGTGATGCCTACAAAGTCTATGAAGATTCGGAATCGATAGAGGCGCAAGCGTTATCTAACCTGTTTAAAGACAAAAAAGAGTGCAGCTCTGAAGATAAGTAGCCTTTGAGCTAGGCGGTAAAAACAAAAAGCGCCATTGCGGCGCTTTTTGATGTTTATGACCTAAAAAGGTTAAGACGCTTTATCCAGCTTTGGGTCAGTGTTGGTTTCCTCTTCTGACGTATCAGAGAAGATTTCCGCCACCGCGCTACGTTCTAACTCACCTTGCAAGTTACCATCGTCATCGACAACTGGGAGCGAATAATCGCTCGACATGCTTTCCATAAGCACCTCTTCAATGACAGAGTCAGGGGAGACGGCGGGGACTTCTTCGTAAATCTCTTGATGAATTTCTTCATCGGTATCCGATTTCGCAGCGTCAAGTAAGCCCTCTTTGGTCAACACGCCCTGATAGCCTTCTTCCGTCACATGATAAGCATAATCTTGTTTAATGCCTTTCATTTGCGCGATAGCTTCTCCGATGGTGTTAGCGGTAATACGGAACGCTGGCGGGTTCATCACTGTTTCTACCGTTAAGGCGCGAGCACGATTGACATCTTTAACGAACGCTTCGACATAGTCATCGGCCGGGTGAAGCAGGATTTCATCAGGCGTACCTTGTTGAACAAGTAAACCGTCTTTCAATATCGCGATGCGATCGCCTAGTCTCAGCGCTTCATCTAGATCATGAGTAATGAAGACAATGGTTTTATGCAGCTTTTCTTGTAATTCAATTAATTGATCCTGCATTTCGCTTCTAATCAGAGGATCAAGGGCAGAAAAAGCTTCATCCATGAGTAGGATTTCAGCATCAGTACACAGGGCGCGAGCCAACCCCACACGTTGTTGCTGACCACCTGATAATTGAGATGGATATTGGTTTTCATAACCTTTCAATCCGACCGTATCTAACCACTGGTTGGCTTTTTCGATACGATCGGGCTTGGTCAGCCCCTGAATTTCTAAACCGTAGGCAACGTTATCCACAACGGTACGATGCGGCAATAAGCCAAAGCGCTGGAATACCATCGACATCTTTTTGCGACGAAATTGCTCTAAGTCTTTCTGGCTCAACTGCATCACATCCGTGCCCTCGACTAGAATCTGCCCTTCAGTTGGATCTATCAGGCGGTTAAAATGTCGAATTAGGGTCGATTTTCCAGAGCCAGATAGCCCCATGATGACAAAGATTTCCCCTTTGTTTATCTTGAGGTCAATTTCTTTCAGACCCACAGTATGGCCAGTTTCGGCTAAAACCTGATCTTTACTGTCGCCGCGCTTAACCCGTTCCATGACGGAGTTCGGCTTTGGGCCAAATACTTTATACAGGCCACTAATTTCGATAAGAGGCTTAGTCATGCTTTAAATCTCCTAAGTGTGCCTGAGTTCGTTTTGCGTAGGCTTGAGAAGCACGGTCAAACAAGATAGCCAGTGCAACGATGGCGAAGCCATTCAAAAGACCTAAAGTAAAATACTGGTTTGTGATCGATTTAAGTACCGGTTGACCCAGTCCTTTCACGCCAATCATAGAGGCGATAACAACCATAGACAAAGCCATCATGATGGTTTGGTTAATACCCGCCATAATGGTTGGCATCGCGAGCGGTAACTGCACACCCCACAGTCTTTGTTTTGCGCTTGCACCAAAGGCCGTTGCGGCTTCAAGTACTTCTTTATCCACTAAGCGAATACCTAGATTGGTTAAGCGAATCACTGGTGGAATGGCGTAGATCACCACCGCAATCAGGCCTGGAATTTTGCCAATACCCAATAGCATTACCACGGGAATCAAATAGACAAAGGCTGGCATGGTTTGCATCACATCAAGCATTGGGGTCACGGTCGATTGGACTCGATTTGAGCGCGCCATAGCAATACCGATTGGGATGCCGAGGATAATCGACAGCATGGTGCAAACAGTAATGATACTGAGCGTACGCATGGTGTCTTCCCACATGCCGAAATAGCCGATCAATAGTAGGGAAACAAAGCAACCTAGGCCAAGTTTCCAAGAGCGGCTGGCCATATAAACTAAGCCAGTACAAACGGCAAGAATGATGACCCAGGGGGTAGAAATGAGAAGTTTTTCAAACCAAACTAGGAAGGAGAGGAGTGGGTCAAAAAAAGATTCGATCATGTCGCCGTATTCGCGAGAAAAGTCGCGGTAGGCGCCATCAAGTGTTTTGCGAATGGCTCTAAGATCGGAGCGATCCATTTCAGGAAAGCTATTGAACCAAGTATCGTTAGACATCTATAAATTCCTTTTCTTCTCCCTCATCAGAGACGATATCTGATGAGGGAGTACATCTTTAGCTTAGCGCGTCTTGCGCTAAATAGGATTAAAGAGCTTGTTTTACTTTGTTGGCGACTTCTGGGCTTACCCAGGCTTGCCAGATTTGAGGGTAGTCCTCTAAGAAGTGGAACATGGCTTCTTCACCATCTGCTTGATTGTCTTCCATCCAAGCGAGCAGTCGGTTCATGTCCGCATTGGTGAATCCACGTTTGCTGAAGTAGTCGTAGGCATCCGGTGCGCGAGTCGCGAATTCTTCCGTCGTAATGGTGTGAACCGGAGAAGGTGGGTACATGGTCGCTTTCGGTTCCGCACACTCACTTTGCGTTGTACAGTTTACGAACTCATTTTCGTCGACGCCGCTACCAAAATCGACTTTAACCATCTCATATTTGCCTAACACAGCAGTCGGTGCCCAGTAGTAACCAAACCAAGCTTCCTTGCGCTCGTTAGCCTTAGCGATTGCGCCAGAGAGGCCTGCGCTAGAGCCTGGGTCTACGATAGTGAAGCCTGATTTATCAAGCTCAAGAGCCTTGAATAAATTACCGGCACTGATTTGACAGTTCCAACCAGCTGGACAGCTGTAAAACGCTGACATATCTGGGTCTTCAGGGTGTTCAAACATTTGGGCATGTTTTTTTACCCCTTCAATCGTCGCCATCTCTGGGTATTTCTCGACCAAGAAGGCAGGTACCCAAAAGCCTTCTTCACCGCCATCAACCAGCGATTTGCCAGCGTAACGCAGTCGTTTATCCGCGACACCTTTGTCGAGTGCATCTTTGAGGCTGTTACTCCAAAGCTCAGGTGCCACATCTGGCTGGCCTTTCTCAATCATTGAAGTGCCCGTTGGCATAGTGTCACCGGGGATCAACTCCGCATCACAGCCATACCCATGTTCAAGAATAAATCGGTCAATGTTGGCGATCACCGTTGCTGAATTCCAGTTCATGTCTGCAATCGTAACTTTACCGCACTCGCCAGCGTGTGCATTAAGAGCGGTAGCGCTCAGTACGAGCAATGCTGCCGTTTTTACTCTCATCATAATTTCCCTTTTTAATGAATGCCTTATAAAAATAGAGACTTAATGATTAGAGTTCAAATTAAATTTTAGTGTTTAAACTGTTTTAGATGGTCAAAAAACGTGACTTGGTCGGCACAAATCAAGTTATTCTGAGTGTTATTGTCATAATAAGTGCGAGTGATAACTCGTTTATTTATATGTATTAATTCGTGTTCTAATGATTGGATTGGTCGTTTAGTCCGCTGACCATACGTTTTTGATGTCAGGCCAACCCCAGTTTGTTAAGGCCACGTCTTTCAAAACGCCATGAAAGCGTAAAGTCTGACGATGGTGAAAAAGAGGAGTGAGCCAATATTGATTGATGAGTGCCGACGCGATCGGCTCAAGCGCAGAGAGATATTGAGATAATGGGGTTTCAGACCGTAGTTGATTAAGAGATTGTGTTAACCAAAGCTTTGCTTCTGGTCCGATACAGCTTTGCAGGACAGGGTTATGATATAAGCTGCTAAAAGCAGACGCATGACGGTTATCATCTAAGTTGATGTTTGTCAGGATCAATGACTCATCGAGTGTGCCCGCCATGGCTCTTTGATTCAGATCTCTGAACGAATAGACGTTAATGGTGACTTGCGTACCTTGTTGCTCGAGTAAGGCCTTTAAGGCTAGTGCGCAGTTCTGCAATGCCGTGTAGTCATAGACCGCGATGGTAATGTGAGTGGGTAGCGCAACTTTTGGCGCGGCGGGGCGAATGATCTTGTGCCAAATAGGCAACAAGTTGTAAGCAAGTTCACAACCGAATAATTGGTTGGATTGAATGAGTTGCTCAATGATTTTCTCAGCCTTGATAAAGCTAGAGAGATAGCGGCGCTGAGCGTCACTTAACGCGCTGGCAGGCTGCTGGTTAAACAAGACGAACAGACAGCCGTCTTCAATACGTGATTGTTGGGTGTCATTACGTGAATGCGCATCGACCGCGTGAGATAGGTAATAGTTACAGCTATCTTGCTGCGCCTCTGGTTGATTGGTTTCTATCTGTTTCTCTCTGAGCTCCGTTTCGTCGATTTGCCAAATAGTCACTTGATCGGTTAATGCACGGCAGCCATAGTAGCGCTCAAAAGCTTCTAGGCACAATTTATGGTTTGAGTGTTCGTAGATCGAGAACGGTCCGCTGCCCACCACTCGTTTCGAATCGCTCTCTGTCAGTTGATTGGCTGGTTGAATACCATATTTGACGCCAGAGATGAGCCCACCAAAGCCCTGATCAGCGATACTGAGTTTAAAGACTACTTTATTGGAAAGCGGGGCGGTGACTTCACTCAAGTGCGACAACTCGCTTTGGTAGTGAGGGAGCTGTTTGAGTTTATTGAATAGATCCGCGATGCCTTTTGCATCAATCACGTCACCATTATGAAAGCTAAGCCCGGGCCTTAAATAGAATGTCCATTCCAACGTAGATTCGTCGTAATGCCAGTGATGCGCCAATTGGGGCTCAAGCACTCCATCACCGTTGCTGTGGACTAGACAGCAATAGATTTGGCGCAGTAAATAACGCTCGCTGGATCGTTGCAGATCATGGGGCACCAGTCGCTCAAAAGGACGCTTGTAGGTGAGCTGAATGTGCAAACGACCTTCACGCATAGACGCTCCCGAAGTGGTTTGTAGGAGCTGACCAAATGCCACTTGGTCGTTATCTAATATCTCGAGAGCCTTCTCATACTTTCCTTGTTGTACGCGTATTGCTGCCAGCTGTTTTTTAAGCTCCATCAAAGGATGATTTAGAAGCAGTGTTGAGCGTTGGTTGCGGCCTACTTTGGGCGTCCAAGTTAACCAACCCAAGTTTTGCATGTCATTAAGCAGGTTACGGGCATGGCGAGCGCTGGTAAATAAGGTCTCGGCGACCATAGGAAGAGCCGTTTTAATGTCGTCGCCAACACCCAGTGGTGCAAGACGAGAATAATAGCGAAGTAGAGTTAAATCAGACACAAGTCGCCTCGATTTGAAGAAAAGTAATGAATGGTTTGTTCCGTATTTTAGCGCTTACACCGAGAAATATCGCTGATTTCTGGTCAAAAGTTAAGTTAATAGGAAATAAAAAATATTAAATCGTCTGTGTTGTTAGCCTTATTTTGTGGGCACAATGAGATTGTGGTTCTTAACCATGCTCAGCACTGATTGGCAACATGCTCCTGACACCCCCACGAACATACCAATCAGTGCTGTCTTAACGACTTGCTGAGAAAGTTTGCCTCCATCTACAAAAGTGAAATGTGCACTGAGGTCGAAGCAAGACTTTGCTGACAATTCCGACTACTATTAGCGAAGATACTAACTAAGGTACTGGCTAGACTATGGAAAGAGTGGTTGACCTCAATCGTTGGCAAAAGGAACATGTGAAATCCGAGCAAGAGCTCAGGGCGCTTTTTGACGAAGTCAGTGCCTGCTACAACGCTCAGCCTTATCCTGACTTAGACTCTCGAATTGACAATTTACTGCAGTTAAAGCAAGGGTTGCTGGATAAGCAAGATGCTTTGGTTGAGGCATTAAGTCAGGATTATGGTTTTCGAAGTCGCTTTGACAGCTTGATTTGCGATATTTTACCCGCCGTTTCTCATATCAATTACACCATCAAACACCTTAAGAAATGGATGAAGCCGAGTCGTCGCTCTGCGGGGCTATTGCTTACGCCTTCTTCAATTAAGGTGGAGTATCAACCTCTTGGTGTGGTGGGTGTGATCGTACCTTGGAATTTTCCTATCGTACTCAGTATTGCGCCTATCGTGACCGCTTTAGCCGCGGGCAATCGCGTTATGGTAAAACTGAGTGAACATACTCACCATACCAACCAGGTTCTAAGCCAAATCTTTGGTGGACTGGACAAGCAAGTCTTCCCTATTGAAGGCGAAGCCGACATCGCCAGTTACTTCTCGCAGTTGCCTTTCCATCATTTGTTGTTCACGGGCTCGACACCAGTTGGGCGCCTAGTTGCTCAAGCCGCAGCGAAGAATCTCACTCCAGTCACTTTAGAGCTGGGTGGCAAATCGCCAACCATTATCGATAACCAGATTGATTTAAAGCGTGCCGTGGATGCGGTGCTGCTGGGCAAATCGGTCAATGCAGGGCAAATATGTGTCGCACCGGACTATGTCTTGGTACCCAAAGGTAAAGAGTTAGCTTTTATTCGTTTGTATCTGCAACGTTTTCAATCTCTTTACGTCGAAAAAGGTAACGCCGATTCTGTGTCACAGATCATTAATGACGCACAGTTTGCTCGTCTGAATGGTCTACTCGATGATGCGAAAGCGCAGGGCGCAGGAGTCCATACTCTTGAAAATGTTGAGGTGACAGGTCGACGTATGCTTCCGCAATTACTGACCGGCGTGACAGAGCAAATGCAGGTTATGCAGCAAGAAATTTTTGGTCCAATATTGCCTGTGATTGGTTACCGACACTTGAACGAAGTGTTTTCTTACGTTAACGCCAAGCCAAGACCCTTAGCGTTGTACTTGATGTCGGATGACAAAATCTTGCAACGTCAGATTATTGAGCAAACGCACAGTGGTGGTGTCGCGGTTAACGATACCTTACTGCATGTGGCGGCTGAAGATGCACCGTTTGGCGGTATTGGGGAGTCCGGAATTGGTCATTATCATGGCGTTGAGGGCTTCCAGACATTGTCTAAAGCCAAGACGGTGCTCCAAACCCCTAGTTGGCTGCCCCGCAGCCGACTCATACTTAAGTTCCGTACTTTTGCTGAAGGGGCGTTGAGCAAGCTGTTTATTCGCTAATCCAAGCAAAACGGGTGAGTCAATATTGACTGTTTTGCTCAAAACTCGCGCCTTTCAAAGTAATGTTTAACGAACTCAATAAAAAGCTTCAACCGCTTCGGCTGGTAGCGGTCTCTGTGGTATATCATTGAAAAATCGACACTAGGCACTCGCCAATTAGTAAACACTTCTTTGAGCGCTCCTTGTTTTATCTCTTGTTGACAATAGATGACAGGCACTCGAATGATACCGTTGCCATCGAGAGCGCCTTTAAGCAATACCCGGCCGTTTTTGCATTGTAAGTGACCATTGACGTGGACATCGTAGCTCTGCTGAAGGCTGGTGTGTTCAAAGCTCCAACGTTTCACTGACCCTGTTAAACATTGATGACTGTTCAATTGCTTAGGGTGACTGAGAGACTCGTTGCGGGCGAGGTAATCAGGGCTGGCTAAGGTGCCCATTTCTATATTCATCAGCTTGCGGGCGATAAAGCCGGCATCCTCGAGTTTACCCATCCGAAAGGCGATATCGAATTCATCTTCAATCAAATCTACCCTATGGCTGCTAAAGTCGAGATTGATAGTTATCTGAGGGTGAAGGCGCATAAAGTCTGACGCAACTTGAGCGATGACCTCCTCTCCCAGATAACCACCGACACAGTTTATTTTCAGCTCTCCTTGCAGCACTTCGATATCTTCAACAGCCGTTAACAATGCTTGGTCGATGTCATTCAGTGCTTTTTCACATTGCTGGTAGAAGGTTTTACCCGCGTCGGTCAGTTTGAGCATTCGTGTGGTACGCATCAGCAAGGTCACGCCCATCTGTTTCTCGAGCTGACTAATTTGCCGCGAGACATGCGAACGAGAAACATCAAGCGCTTCAGCCGCTTTGGTAAAGTTGCCAAGCTGTGCGATGAGAACAAAGGAGCGGATATCAGCGAGGTTGATCTGATTGAGCATAGTATCACCCTAGGATTCATTGAATAACTATTGTTGCACTACAGCAATAGTGTTTCAACTAAAGTGATATATATCAACAAAGCCAAGTCTTCTAATATACCTCCATCGCAGCAAACGGCTGCAAGAAGTCAGGTTATTAGAGGAATCAAAACATGAAAAAACTTATCGTAATCACAGGTGCAAGTTCTGGTATTGGTGAAGCCATCGCTCGTCGATTAAGCGATGCTGGCCACCCTCTACTGCTTCTTGCTCGTCGTGTTGAGCGTCTGCAAGCGCTTAATCTACCGAACACTCTGTGTGAAAAAGTGGACGTCACTGACCAAGCGAGTTTTATCGCGGCAATCGAAAAAGCGGAGGCGCAGTACGGTCCAGCAGATGGCTTGGTCAACAATGCGGGTGTTATGTTACTGGGTCAAATTGATACTCAAGACGCGACTGAGTGGAAGCGCATGTTCGATGTAAACGTAATTGGTCTACTAAACGGCATGCAAGCGGTACTGTCGCCTATGATGAGCCGCAACAGTGGCACCATCATTAATATTAGTTCTATCGCAGGCAAGAAAACTTTCCCGAACCATGCGGCTTACTGTGGTACTAAGTTTGCAGTACATGCTATTTCTGAAAATGTACGTGAAGAAGTGGCGGCGTCTAATGTTCGTGTGACTACGATTGCTCCAGGAGCGGTTGAGACTGAGCTTCTTTCTCATACTACGTCGCAAGAAATCAAAGATGGCTACGATGATTGGAAAGTTGATATGGGCGGTGTATTAGCGGCGGATGATATTGCTCGCGCAGTTGAGTTTGCTTACAACCAGCCACAGAATGTTTGTGTGCGTGAAATTGCTTTAGCGCCGACCAAGCAACAACCATAAAAACGTGATACTAATTCCAAAAGGAGCCTGCAACATGCGGGCTCTTTTTGTTGTTAGCTCTGGTCCTTTCCAAATCCTAGATTCCCCTCTATAAACATAACTATGAATAAGCTTGCTTATGTTGGAGTGAGAATGGAAAACGCTGAACTAAGAGAAGACACGGATGAGCTTCAACTGGCACCTAGCGAGGAAACGGAACGAATAGCAGAGCCGAATGCCTGTATCCGTTATGGAGAGGATGCTTTCGCTGATATCACGCCGTTGTGTGAGGTCGCCTGTATCATCACAACCCCAATGAAAAAGGTGCTGAAATTTCGCTCACGATACATTGGAATGCACTCAAACAATATCATTTTACTAGAATCCCCTAAGATCACGCCGAAAGAGATTGCGGTGTTTTTGCAACGTGGCTATGCAATCCAAGCGTGCGTGGTCAGTGCCAAAGGTGAAGGGGCAAGGGTTTACTTTAAAAGTAAAGTCGAGTATGTGCTTAACGGTGGCTCAACAGGTTTGTTGCTGATTACCTTACCGAAAGCCACCCAAGTGGTGGTTGGTTTGCGTGAAAGCGCTCGGTTGGAGCTTGCTATAGATGCGATCATTGATCCCGAAGGTCATAAGTATCTTGGACAAATTCGCGATATTTCTCAGTCAGGATGCCTCATCGTAATTGATCGGTCACTGAGTCACTATCAAGTGGGCAATATGATTGAGCTAACGATCTCGACAGGTGACGATTCAAATTCGGATCCACTCAAAGCCATTGTTAAAAACGTCTCCCAAAGCAGCCAATACAAAAAGTATGGCGTGCAATTTGAAGAGGGCAGCGTAGAGTACGTCAAGAGCCTGATTGAGCGCCTTAATTTCTGCCAAGATCAGCAAAAATTTTCCTTATAAGCGAGTGACAAGAGCTGCGGCTTGTTTGACTGGACTATACTTGAAGTGAACAATCCAGTATGCCAACAAGTGGAAGGTGAAACATGGAATTACGCAATGAAAAAGGCGAAGTTACCCGTGTGGCGGATAATCTCACCATCAAAGAAGTGTTGGAAATGGGCTATACGATCGACTTGTGTGATGAGGCCTATGATCCAAATGAACACTGGAGCGCTCAGGCTGATCCGCAAGGAAAACGCAGCGAATTTCCAGAAAGTTAAGCATACAAACTAAAAATCCGAGCGTGATGCTCGGATTTTTTAATTACCTGTGAAACAAAAAGGTTAGAAACCTTTAATGTTCTCAGCTTCAAGTTCAGTGAAGTATTTGACGGTTTTCACTTTTAGCTCTTGAGTCGCTGGCTCATCACAAACGATCACGGCTTTAGGATGTAACTGCAGTGCAGAAACTGTCCATAGGTGGTTTACGCTGCCTTCAACGGCTGCTTCAAGTGCCAACGCTTTGTTGTGCCCTGTTACTAGGATCATGATCTCTTCAGCGTCCAACAGAGTGCCAACACCAATAGTTAGTGCGTACTTAGGTACTTGATTGATGTCACCATCAAAGAAGCGTGAGTTAGCGATACGAGTATCTTCAGTGAGTGTTTTAATGCGCGTACGAGATGACAATGAAGACGCTGGTTCATTGAATGCAATGTGACCATCGTTACCGACACCACCCATGAATAGATTGATCTTGCCGTACGATTTGATCTTATCTTCGTAACGCTTACATTCTACGTCGTTATCTGCTGCGTTACCATCTAGCAAGTTGATGTTTTCTTCTTGAATATCAATGTGATTGAAGAAGTTGTTGTACATGAACGAGCGGTACGACTCAGGGTGATCGGCTGGGATACCGATGTACTCATCCATGTTGAAAGTCACAACATGCTTGAAGCTTACTTCACCCGCTTTGTGTAGCTCGATCAGGGCTTTGTAAGTAGCAAGTGGTGTACCGCCAGTAGGTAGACCAAGAACGAACGGACGCTCTGCTGTTGGATTGAAGTCGTTAATGCGTTTAACGATGTGTGCTGCTGCCCACTTACCTACTTGTGCTGCTTGGTTTAACGGGATAAGTCTCATTTTTTGCCCCTAAGTATTAGAATTTATGATGCTCTGAAACATTAATTCGCATTATAAAATAAGTTTCTGAGATCTTCTATTGTTTTTGGTCAAATTTTCTCTATTAATTTGAGATTGAGTTAAAATTCGCCAAGTTAAACGTTGGCGAACGTGCAATAACGAGTGTGATGAAAAGTGAAAGGGGCATTAATTTACGGCGTTAAATTTTACTTCATTGCATGACGTTCTTCGCTATGCTTTGAAATGTGGTGATCCTTGAACAAAAACGGAGCGAGGATTGTGAGGCGCGTTGCTAGATGAGGTATGATGTAGCGCTCAACTTATTGAGTTGATTGCCGATACAAGAACGATGACTAAAAACTAAGACTTTTGAATGAACATTATAGGTATAGCGATAGGTATCACCGGTTTAATGCTGCTCTGCATGTTTTTGTGGATGCTGGCGTTATCAGTGAGAAAGAAGCGTTTGGAGCAGGAGCGGAAAGAGCGCGAAATTGCTTATCGCAGAGCAATGGAAAAGAACCGCAAACAAGAGCATGAAGAGCGTATCTTTAAAGCAGAAAGTGGTCATATCCCGACTATACTGTTTCTCGCGAAAGAAGCTGAGCGTACTAAGCCTAAAGAAGCCCTCTATTGGTATACCAAAGCCGCTAAATTAGACAATGTAACGGGTATGTATGGCATTGTCCGTCTTAGTAACAAAATGCGCCAAGACATGATTTTAAAAGAGCAAGCAAGATTCTGGCAGATTTGTATCGCTGCGGCTGAGGGGAGTTTGGCGCACAAGTTTGAAATGGGTGTTGCTCTGTTTCACGGTCGGGGTACCGAACCGGATCAACACAAAGCCATTCAAGTGATGGAGTCTGCCGCGGCACAGGGCCATATTGATGCAATGATATTTCTCGGTGACTGGTTTATCTCGGAAAACAACGCTAATCCAGAGCCTGGGGTTTCAATCGAATACTATCGTCGCGCGGCTGCATTGCGAAGTAATGAAGGCCGAATGAAACTGGGCTTGAGTTATATTAAAGGACGTGGCGTAAAAGCTGATCATGCCATTGGATGTTATTGGCTCGAGCGAGCGGCGGAGAAAGGCTACCTAGAAGCCATGTACAATGCCGGTGAAGTTTGGATGGACTATCGTCCCAACGGTGCTGCGATTGCATATATTTGGCTGTTTTTAGCCAGTCAGCTTGGTTACGAACCTGCCCGTGCTCTACGTGACAGAGTCGCGCTGAATATTGGTGTCGATACGGTGGTTGGCTTGCAGGGTGTTAGTAAGCCAATGATGAAGAAAATCCGTGATAACAAAGTTGGTAAACACTCGATTATTAAGGCGCTGAACAAACTCTATAAACGGAAAATTCCCTTGCTTGAGCAATCTGCCGCTGAGCCAGTTCTAGACCACGCCTCCGTACAACAAGAACCTGCGCTAGAAGACGCAGCGTCTGTGCAACAGTCTGAGGGTTCACAAGGACAAACGCTTGCTGAATCTGAAGCTACCGAGCAACCCTCGAAGCTAGACTTTAGCCAGTCACCCATGGATAAGCATTAAAAAAATGGCCTCTTAAAAGAGGCCATTTTTGTCTTTCTAACTCAGTAAGAACTAGCGATTTTTCTGCTTCGATTTACAGACGGCTGCAGTAAATACAACATCTGTTGAGCTGTTTAGTGCCGTTTCTGCAGAATCTTGAACCACACCAATAATGAAGCCAACCGCAACAACCTGCATGGCGATTTCGTTTGGAATACCAAATAGGCCACAGGCTAGAGGAATAAGCAGTAGTGAACCACCCGCTACACCTGAAGCCCCACACGCTGACACTGCAGCGACTAGGCTAAGTAGCAATGCGGTAAGCAGGTCGATTTCGATACCCATAGTATGCACAGCTGCTAACGTTAGCGTGGTAATGGTGATTGCAGCACCAGCCATGTTGATGGTCGCGCCAAGAGGAATAGAGACAGAATACGTATCTTCATCCAGTTTTAGCTTCTCACACAGTGCCATGTTCACTGGGATATTCGCCGCACTTGAACGTGTGAAGAAGGCAGTAACGCCACTTTCACGCAGACATTGGAAAACCAGTGGGTATGGGTTCTCACCTGTTTTCACTAACACAATGATTGGGTTAACCACCAAAGCGATGATCGCCATTGAGCCAAGCAGTACGGCAAGAAGTTGCGCGTAGCCAGCAAGCGCTTCAAAGCCTGTTGTCGCCAGTGTAGAAGCGACTAAGCCAAAGATACCAAATGGTGCTAGGCGAATAATGAAGCGTACGATCTGTGATACGCCATGGCTAAGATCTTCAAAGACCGCTTTAGTGGTCGCTGACGCGTGATGAAGAGCCAAACCAAGACCTACCGCCCAAGCCAAAATACCGATGTAGTTAGCACTCATCAGAGCATTGACTGGGTTATCTACCAGTTTAAACAGCAAAGTATGCATCACTTCTGCGATACCTTGCGGTGGGGTTGTCCCCTCAGCACCAGATACAAGCGTTAGCGTAGTCGGAAATAGGAAACTAAGTACAACAGCGGTCAAAGCTGCCGTTAGCGTGCCGAAAAGGTAAAGGACTACGATAGGGCGCATGTAAGTGTGCTGGTTTTTCTTCTGGTTAGCGATCGAAGCCGCAACCAAAATAAAGACCAAGATAGGCGCGACTGCTTTCAGTGCACCGACGAAGAGGCTTCCAAGTAAACCAGCGTCTTTCGCAGACTCTGGAGCAATTGTCGCTAGGCCAACACCAAGAATGATACCGGCTAGGATTTGCAAAACCAGATTGCCGCGAGCGAAGCGAGCAATAAGTGAGTTGTGTTGCATAATTATCCCTGCAATGAATAAATTTATAGATTTATAGTAATTTCAGTTATCTTAAACTGAACGGGACATACTAGCGCCATGAAATATTGTGTCTAGATTTAATTGAAAATTAGCAGGAAAAATTAAGATTTTAGGTTTTGTGTGAATTATATGTTGCCTAAATGTTTTTATGGGTAACAAAAAAGGAGCCGAAGCTCCTTAGTCTCTGTAGGGGGCTGTGGCCTTAGTGGTGGTGCTTCATTCCACTCATGACTTTCTTGATCGGCGCTGAGAAAGAGTGTTGCTGGCCATTAGCGAAAGTGACTTGAACGTCGATCGTTTCCCCTTCGACGAGCGGCTTTTTCAGGTCGAATAACATAATGTGCAAGCTACCAGGTTTTAGTTCAACCTTACCTTTCGCCGGAATTGTGATCGACTCAACTTGACGCATCTTCATCACATCACCTTCTTTGATAACGTCGTGCAGTTCTACCTTGCCTGCCGCATCCGTTGTGGCAGAAACAATAGTGCGGTCGGTGGTACCGCGATTCATCATTTCCGCAAACACCGCACTGGTCGCAGCATTAGGAGGCGTTGCTCGAGCGTAAGCGTCATGAGCCATGATATCCATTTTGGCTTGGGCGAAAGGACTTAAGGCGAGTGTCGTCAACAGTAGGGCTTTCAACTTCATGTTATTTTCCTTCAGAACTAAGAGTTTTGAACGCTTCCACGATAGGCGCTGGGGTAAGCGTATGTGGCACTTTCGTGATTAAGGTGCCATCTGGTTTTAAGAAATAGAAATAGGAGCTGTGATCTAGGGTGTATTTAAGTTCGGAGTTCTCTAACTCCGTTTTTCTAAAGATCACGCCGTAGCGATGAGCCAGCGGCTTAGTGACTTCAAGTGGCGCTGACAAACCTTCGAGCATTGGGTGGAAATACTGAGCATATTTGTAGGAATCCGCAGCAGCATCGCGTTCAGGGTCTAATGAAATAAACATAGGACGGAACTGCTGGGCGATGCTCTCTTCAGTTTGGTTTAAAGCACCGGCAAGCATTGCTAGCGAGGTTGGGCATACATCAGGGCAGCGGGTAAAACCAAAGTAGACGACACGAATGCGTGAGTCTTGTGAGTCAAAAATGTTCACGGCTTGGTTGTCTTTGCCATACAAGATGACGCTTTCGCTTAGTGAGGCCTCTTGTTCTGGTTGGGCATCTAAATAGCTCTTGAAACCAAAGCCCAGTACAAAAGCAACAATTAATATTAGCGTCCAGTTCTTACTCATCGTTCCATCCTTAAAGATGTCTTCATTGTGTTGTTACCGTCGGTCAACTCACCAACCCATGTCATGGCTTCTAAAGTGCAGACAGGTAGCATCAGTTCCCCTTTATAAAGGTCGTCTGCCCCTTTGGTGAGCTTAAACACTGTTGTGCCCATTTCCATCTCGTAGCCTTCGAGAGTAAGCAGCAGATAGTCTGCTTCCGATGATGGCCACTCCACTTGCATCTGAGTTGCAATTAAAGGCTGGCTGATGTCTCGGTCTAGTATGACGGTAATATCGCCTTGTTTGCAGGCTTGAGTCGACATTAAGCAATAGTCATCGAGTGAAATGGGTGAACGTTGTTCTTGTACCCATTCGTGTATGTCGTCGGCAAAGAAGCCAGCGCACAACGCGACAACGATCAACGGGAATTTGATGAATGAAGACACGGTTTTCTCTATGAAATTTTAAAGTCGAGATCCTAGCACTTCACGAACCTAAATACATGAGATAACGCGTGATTCTGTGCAGGCAATCAAGCGGAGATTAGCGGCGCTTTGGGTTTGCTATGCCATAGATTGCGTGATCCAAAATGCGGTCGGCCACTTTTTCTCTATTGGTGATAATACCTTCTAAGGTCATTCCTACACGTTCTGCTACGGCACGACTAGCGGTGTTGTCTTTAGCTGCCGCGAGCTGTACTTTCTCCATTCCTAGTTCATTAAACGCCATATCGATCAGTGTGGTCACCACTCGGGCCATGATCCCCTTACCTTGGTGTGCTTGAGAAAGCCAATAACCGACTTCCGCAGTCAATGTGTCGTAATTAATCGTGTTGAAGCTGCAGTTTCCGACAATCTCACCTTTATACACAATGGCGCATGTCATTGATTTACCGTCGGCGTAGTCGTGCAGAGATTTTTGGATAAAGAGTTTAAAGTCTTGCTCAGACTGACAATGAGGCGGCCAAGCTAACCATTGCGATAAATAATCCAGCTGCTGGGAAACCAACTCCGTGTATCTGGTGGCAAATGACTCTTGAATCAGAGCAAGTTTTAGCTCCTCGTCGATGGTTTTGGTAAACATAATTCCCTCTATGAGTCTGGTTTGATAACTTGAATGTAACAAACAAAGACTGGTACGACCATAACTACTTCAAATAATTGGCTTTTTGTGTGGCACGAAATTATTGCGTTACGTTACGTAAATCACAAATATGTAAATAGCCGTTATCTTGGTGTGGTTTTTATCTACCACTTTAGTTTACCCTTTCGCTCACAAAAATAATGATTAAAAACGTTGGTGCGGAAATATATGGAAGTGTCACTTGATAACGTGAGCGTAGACTTACGTCAGGTGTTGTTTGAAATGGCGAGTGCATTGGATGCGGTAGGTGTGGATGATATTCATCATGGTCACCGTGTCGCTTACATTGCTTACCGATGTGCTCAGCGCATGGGCTGGGGGGAAGAAAGAGCACAGATAGCGTTTTCGCTCGGCTTAATTCACGATTGCGGGGTCACTCAATCAGAAGAGCGAGCGGCACTGTTTGCTGAAATGGCGCCTCAAGATACGTTGAATCATTGCCTCAAAGGCTATCAATTACTCAAAGCCTGTCAGCCATTATCAGTATTAGCGATGCCTATTTTGCATCACCATACTTGGTGGTGCGAGCTGAATACTTTGCCGGAAGTTTCAGAAGAAGATAAGCAGTTTGCTGCGTTGATCTTTATGTCAGACCGAGTGGACTATCTGCACGCGAATTACTGCCCTGACAGTTACGGGAATGTCACTCATAAAAGCCGCAAAGTCATCAGCCAAGAACTGTTAGCCAATACAGGAATCATGTTCGAGCCCAATCAGGTCCAGCATATGGTTGAGTTGCTTGATAGCGATGATTTTTGGTTCTCAATGGACTCGCGTTATATCGAGAGTTTAGCGAACCGGTTTGATGCGGTGCCGTTTTTTTCCACTCAACTTGCGTTGGAAGAGACGATTTCCGTCGCTGAGTTTTTTGCTCAGATTGTTGATGCAAAAAGCTCGTTCACCTTTGAACACTCACGCAATGTTGCCAAGCTGACCGAGTTTCTTGGCTTTCAGTTAGGCTACTCCGAGCGTTTTCAACGCATGCTCTACTTGGCGGGGTTAGTTCATGATATTGGCAAGCTTAAAACCCCGGTTGATATCCTGCATAAGCCAAGTTTGCTAACTGAAGAAGAATATGTGTGCATTCGTCGTCATGCGACAGATACTCGCCATGCGTTGATGAAAATGTTTCATTGTCAGGAAGTGATTGATTGGGCATCCAACCATCATGAGCGGTTAGATGGTAGCGGCTATCCGCTAGGCAAGATGGCTGATGAGCTTGATCAACCCAGTCGAATAGTCGCAATTGCGGACGTATTTCAAGCTTTGACGCAATCTCGTCCCTATCGAGAAGGCGTGCCTCTGAGCGAGGCGATGAAGATTATCTCAGAGCTGGTGGAAGACAATAAACTCGACCAAACGG
Organism: Vibrio sinaloensis DSM 21326; assembly: GCF_000189275.1. GTDB lineage: Bacteria > Pseudomonadota > Gammaproteobacteria > Enterobacterales > Vibrionaceae > Vibrio > Vibrio sinaloensis. The sequence goes on from NZ_AEVT01000093.1 coordinate 92,783, forward strand.
TTTTTCGCTGCTTACAACACTATGATCATAAGTGTTATGCCTTGTCTATCGGTGAGAGCAACTATGAAACAGCCAGCGCGTGATGCGCTGGCTGTGATTGACATTATTCAGCAAGAATCGCTTGTTTAAAGCGCTGTTTGGTTTCGGCATCCGCCTTGTCATACCAAAAGTGCAGCATCTGCTCTGCAGTGTTGTCTCCTTTGAGATCTTTTTGCGGCATCGTGGCTGGTAAGGTAACCGGTACGGCGGCGCTGCCGACAGCGGCGACACCATTTCCACGATTGTATTCTGCGATTTCAAGCTTGTAGTTACGTCCAATCTGCATGCCTTCTTTTGCCAATTGCTCTTGGCTGACAGCTACTGCATTTCCATTGCCATCAACCAATCCCCATTGGGCAGACTTGATGTTTTGTTTGGCTTCTCGGCTATTGCGATACTTTGGCAGTGAAAACGTCAACTCACTATCTTGGGCGGTAAACTTCGCAACGATAGGATCGCTTTCTAAGATGATGCGATCGTTACCTTGAGTGAAATAAGGCTTGTACAAGAACAGGATCTGGTTTTCACCATCGGGTAGCGTTAAGGTTTTCTCTGCGGAGAACAGCCCGCCCGATACCTCTGCTTTGTCTTGGTTAGCCAGCAAGACTTCGACCGTATCAGGGATGGAAATAGTGACATCAGCTGCGGCCATTCCACTTGCGAAAAGCGCGCTGAGTGCGACAAGAGATGCTTTCATTTTCATAATCAGTGCCATCTGAGTTGTTGAATCCTTACTTTGCCTAGGCGACCTACGCAATGCAATCTAATTGATAGCCTAAGCGCTACATTTTACCGAGCTCTGACTTTCATTACCCCCATAATTACCAATAGGCGATTGATAAAAATGCGTGACGTTTCACGGTAACCGAACCAGTATGACACTATATTGAAAGGACAGTTTTACCACCAACGATAAGGACAACGCTATGAATTGCATTTGGATGCACGACAGCCGCTACGTGTTGTCGTCATGGTATAACTTGGATTACTGCCTCTCACTACAAAGCAAAGAAACAGACTCGCTTTAACTTCCTTTGAGCGCCTCGCTCTGGTGCGCAAGCACACCAAAAAAATCAAACAACAATACTTCATGCAGAAACTCTGTAGGAAGCGATCTATATAAAGGAAATTAAAGATGAAACGTATTCCAGAACCTTTTCGCATCAAAATGGTTGAGCCAATCAAAATGACCACTTACCAAGACCGAGTGGAAGCGCTGAACGAAGCAGGGCTGAACCCGTTTTTGTTAAGAAGTGATGATGTCTATATTGATCTGCTGACAGACTCGGGTACCGGTGCGATGAGCGACAACCAATGGGCCGGGATCATGATGGGAGACGAATCCTACGCAGGGAGCCGCAATTACTACAACCTATGTAATGCGGTTGAACATTTCTTTGGTTATAAACTCACGGTTCCCGCGCACCAAGGTAGAGGGGCAGAACAAATCCTATTTCCGGCACTGATTGAACGTATGCGCAGCGTGCGCGGAGGTAGCGATCCTGTCTTTATCTCCAACTACCATTTTGATACGACAGCGGGCCACATCGAGCTTAATGGCGGTAAAGCGATAAATGTGGTTGACGAGCATGCATTTGACACCACGACGCCATACGATTGGAAAGGTAACTTTGATCTGCAAAAACTTGAGGCGACGATTGAAGAGCATGGGGCGAAAAATATCTGCGCCATTATTACTACGGTGACCTGTAATAGCTCCGGCGGTCAGCCTGTCTCAATGGCAAACATGCGAGCGGTGTACGAGATTGCGGTCAAAAATGATATTCCGGTTGTGATTGATTCGGCGCGTTACTGTGAAAATGCCTACTTTATTAAACAGCGTGAAGAGGGTTATCAAGATAAGTCGATTCTAGAGATCATCCGAGAAATGTACCAATACGGCGATATGCTAACGATGTCGGCGAAGAAAGACCCAATGGTTAATATTGGTGGCATGTGCTGTATTCGCGATCATAAAGAGTTGTTCCAAGCGGTTCAGACTCGTTGTGTCCCTATGGAAGGGTTTGTTACCTACGGTGGTATGGCTGGGCGCGACATGGAAGCGCTTGCCAGAGGATTATATGAAGGGGCAGATGAAGACTACCTCCACTATCGTATTAGCCAGGTACAGTATTTGGGTGAACGATTAAGAGAAGCGGGTATTCCAATTCAATATCCGACGGGGGGGCATGCGGTGTTTGTCGATGCGGCTAAGATCTTACCGCATATCCCTGCCGATGAGTTTCCTGCTCAAGTATTGTGTAACGCACTTTACTTAGAAGCGGGAGTTCGCGCGGTTGAGATTGGCTCACTTCTGCTAGGGCGCGACCCTGAGACTGGCGAGCAAAAAGCCTCTGAGCTTGAGTTGATGCGCTTAACCATCCCACGCCGCGTTTATACCAATGATCACATGGACTACATCGCCGATGCCATCATCGCGCTAAAAGAGAGTGCGCATGAGCTTAAAGGGCTGACATTCGATTACGAGCCACCGGTATTGCGACACTTTACTGCGAGGTTTAAATCCAAATAGTCGCCATCGCAATGAGTTCTGGCCTTCTGCACTGCCCCGCTGATTTTCAGTGGGGCAGTTTTCTATATTATTTCAATAAGAACATTTAGTTACTGATACTGGATTTTGTCTATAAGCATAAAGTTTCTGCTGCAACTGGATGAGTTTGTAAATTTTGACTCAGTCTCTGATTTGCAATGCAACAATTTGCTAACAACCATGTGAATTTTGACTTTGTCTCGTAAAGCACTTTTATTTTTTTCATCTAAAAAAAAGTCTCTTAAATACTGAAGAGGATGTTCTTCGTCTGTTGTAGAGGAACAGATTGAACTCTGAATTTAGAGTGAACTTCAAGGAATGAGAGAAATAGATATGAATCGTATTACTTTGTGTGCAGCGAGCATTGCGATGGCCATTTCTGGTGCATCGATGGCAGCACCGACCGCCCCAAGTGTCGACGTATATGGCTCCAACAACCTACAATTTTCTAAAATCGAACTCGCCATGGAAACCACCTCTGGCTACAACCAGATGGTGAAGTACAATGACGAAGCAAACATCACTGTTAAATTTAACCAGTGGAGTGGTGGAACCGGAGACACCTACAAAATCTTGTTCGATGGCGTAGAAGTCGCAACAGGGCCAATCTCTGGTAGCCAAACTGCGGCTAACTTCACCTATGGTCAAGGTGGTCGCTATCAAATGACGATAGAAGCGTGTGATGCGACGGGATGTAGCACCAGTGCTCCTGCAGAAATCGTCGTTGCGGACACGGATGGTTCGCACTTACCGCCTTTGACGATGAACGTCGATCCAAACAATAAATCTTACAACACGGACCCTAGCACGGTTGTCGGTACTTACTTCGTGGAATGGGGTATTTACGGCCGTAAGTACACAGTAGATAACATTCCAGCCGACAATCTGACTCACATTCTGTACGGCTTTATCCCTATCTGTGGTCCAAATGAATCGGTTAAGTCAGTGGGTGGCAATAGCTTTAATGCTCTGCAAACCGCTTGTCAGGGTGTGCCAGACTATGAAGTTGTCATCCATGACCCTTGGGCGGCATATCAGAAAAGTTTCCCTCAAGCAGGCCACGAGTACAGCTCTCCAATCAAGGGTAACTACGCAATGCTGATGGCATTGAAACAACGTAACCCAGATCTAAAGATTATCCCTTCTATTGGTGGTTGGACGCTTTCTGACCCATTCTATGATTTCGTTGATAAAACCAATCGTGACACTTTCGTTGCGTCAGTGAAGCGTTTCCTCAAAACTTGGAAATTCTATGACGGTGTAGATATTGACTGGGAATTCCCAGGTGGTGATGGCGCTGCGGCAGACAAAGGTGACCCAGTAAATGATGGCCCAGCTTACATTGCGTTGATGCAAGAGCTACGAGTGATGCTCGATGAGCTAGAGCTGGAAACAGGCCGTACTTATGAGCTGACTTCGGCAATTGGTGTGGGTCATGACAAGATTGAAGATGTGAACTACGGCGAAGCGATTCAGTACATGGATTACATCTTCGCGATGACTTACGACTTCTACGGTGCGTGGAACAATGTTGTCGGTCACCAAACGGCGCTCTACTGTGGCAGCTTTATGCGTCCGGGTCAGTGTGATGGCACAGGCGTTGACGAAACAGGCAAGCCATATGAAGGGCCTGCTTATACCGCCGATACGGGCATTCAATTGTTACTCGCGCAGGGCGTTCCTGCTAACAAGTTAGTGCTTGGTACTGCAATGTACGGCCGTGGCTGGGAAGGTGTCACGCCAGATACCTTAACGGATCCGAACGATCCAATGACAGGTAAAGCGACTGGCAAGCTAAGCGGCACGACAGAGCAAGGTGTTTGGGAAGATGGTGTAATCGACTACAAAGGCCTGAAAACCTACATGCTAGGGGACAATAAACAAGGTGTGAATGGCTTTGAGTACGGTTACGACGAGCAAGCTGAAGCACCATGGGTTTGGAACCGCACCACGGGGGAGTTGATTACTTTTGATGACGACCGCTCAGTGAAAGCAAAAGGCGCATATGCTCGCTCTCTTGGCTTAGCGGGTCTGTTCTCTTGGGAGATAGATGCAGATAACGGTGATATCCTAAATGCGATGCATGAAGGCCTAGCTGGTGGCACTCCAGCGAATCGCGCACCAACGGCGAGTGCTGGTGCAGACGTTACTGTAGTTGGCCCTGCAAGTGTTGTACTCGATGGCTCAGCCTCTAAAGATTCGGATGGTACGCTTGCGAGCTATCAGTGGACTCAGGTTTCAGGTGCGCCAGTTACGTTACAAGGTACCAACAGCGCAACAGCAAGCTTCGACGTAATAGAGGTGGCTCAAGCTGAAACGCTTGGCTTTAAGCTAACCGTGACTGATAACGAAGGTGCCAGCGCGTCAGATACGGTTGTTGTGACGGTGAATCCAAAAGACTTACCGCCAGTAAACCAAGCGCCTGTCGCGGCTGTATCTGCTCCTGCGAATGTGAACGCTGGAGACCTAGTTGTGGTTGACGCTTCGGCATCTTCTGATGCGGATAACGATACGCTTACATACACTTGGGACGTACCAGCAGGTCTAAGCGCAACAGTAGATGGTGCAACCGTCAGTTTCTTTGCAGCTGAGTACACGCAAGATACATCACTTGCCTTTACGGTCACAGTGAGCGATGGACAAGCCAATGCGTCAGCATCGACAACCGTAGTGGTTGCTAAGAAAACCACTGGTGGAGATGTTTGTAGCAACCTTTGGGACGCAAACACTGTATACACTGGTGGAAATCAAGCGTCTTGGGCCGGTAAGGTGTGGGAAGCGAAGTGGTGGACGAAAGGTGACGATCCAACCAAGTCTGGTGAGTGGGGCGTATGGAAAGAAGTTGGCCCAGCAAGTTGTTCAACTAACTAATCGCTTTTAACTTTAACCCTTTTGATCGTAAAGCCACTTGGTTCTGCCAGGTGGCTTTTTATATATCCAAAAGTACATAAATAGAAAGTTTAATTAGATGTGGTTATTTAGTACTAATCGCCATCATACGCTATGTTTTATGGAGTAAATTGCAATTTTCAGTTCGCGAATATCGACTTAACCATAGGCGGGAGGTAGTGGCTATGCTTGCATTCAGGCGCTCAGGACGACGCAAAGCGCAGCAAGGGTTAACACTCGTAGTTATGACGGTGAGTATGGCCGTTATCGTTGGAGTTGCTGCTCTTTCCATTGATGCCAACCACCTTATGGTCTCAAAAAATCGATTACAAAATGCGCTCGACACGGCTGCGCTTGCCGGAGCGACCGTAGCGAATCGTACTTATGAAGAGGACGATGCAAAAGAAGCCATTGTTGAAGCTTACAACAAAGTGACTTCTGCGGCGGGCAATGATGAGCTCGTGTTAGCAGCATCTGATGACGGTACCAGTCTTAAATCCTTGACGATAGAGTATTCGGACAACGCCAATTCTGGCTTTTCAAGTAATTTCCCTTCTTCTGCTGACTACATCTACGTCCGGCTACAAGTGTCTAACGTCGAGTTGAGCGAGTATTTAGCAGGATTACTTGGTTACAGCAAATCAATCAACTCTAGTACGGTTGCAGGACCGGTTTTTGCTGATCGCACGTCCAATATCTTGCCGATAGGCATGTGTGAAGGGGATCTCGCAGGAGACCCAGCTTATCCCGCTGGTTATGAAATAGGGACGACTTACGAAATTAAGTCAGGCAGTCAATCCGATGACCCTGACGGTTTAGGCGCGGGTAACTACCATTTGCTGGATGTAGGCAGCGGTAAATCAGCAGTGAGTGATGCCTTGGTTGGTAAGAATACGGTGGTGGTAACGGTTGATGAGTCTATTGATTCGGAGACGGGTAATGCTGTGGGGGCAACAGACAGCATCGATAGTCGTTTTGAAGGCAAGACTCTTGATGGCGTTTATTATCCGCCTGATCTTATTACTACCGAGCCCAGTCCTAATATCACAACGGATAACCTTGCCGAGCATAACGCTTCAACGGCTGATGATAAATTGACTTATAACAAGTATTTAGCTAATACAAAAGCTTGCCTTGATGACAAAGATTGTCTGTCAGGCGGCGGCGCTGCATGGCGCAGAGTTTTACCAGTACCGATTCTAGATTGTGACTCAGCATTTAAAGCTGGGGGTAAAATCGAGTTTAATGTTAACAGTATCGGCTGCTTTTTTATGACTCAACGTTATTCTTCATCACAAAGCAACGGTAAGCTTGGCCAACAAAGTATTTTTGGTGAGTTCATTAACCACTGCTCAGTAGTCGAAGGTGGGGCAACCGACACAGATACAGGCATTACGCGGATTGTTTTATTTAAAGACCCTAACACGGTAGGAGGGTCTTAATGAGAAGCAGAAAGCGTCAGCAAGGACTGGCCGCGGTCGAGTTGGTCATTGGGCTTCCCGTGATTATGTTGTTGCTTTTGTCTGTTACTGAGATCGCAAGAATGTTTGTCGATATGAATACGCTCACCAAGGCGGTGAGAGTGGGGGCACGCTATGCAATGACCCAGTCAGATGCAGCGGGCTGTGGACCAATAATGTTAGCGCAAAATGACGTCAAACAGCTGGTTGTTTATGGCACCCTGAATTCAGGCACAGAGCCTTTGCTCAGTTCATTAAGCACATCTGATATTAGCGTTGCATGTGAGAATAACCTCTTTGTAACGGTTTCTGCGAGCATTACTTTTAGCCCCGCGATAGGGGATAAGTTACCGGGCACTGAGTTGTCTTTAGCGGTCCCTTTAAATGCATCTAGCGTGATGAGGATCAATCAATGAAAAAGCGTTCCGGTATGGCGATCATTGAGTTCACCTTGATGTCATCTTTTTTGATGGTTCTGTTGATGTCTGTGTTGTCTGTGGGCTATTTGATCTTCTCTATGCAAGCCGTCAGTGAATCAGTGCGTGTTGCCGCGAGGCTCGCAGCGGTGTGCCAAATTGGCGATGATGGCGTGGCGACCTACGTGGCGAACAATAGTTATGCCGCATCATTGTTGGCAAAGAATATTGAAATCGAGTATTTAGATGCTGACAGCAATGTGCTCGCTACCCCTGATTCTGCAGAGGTATGGTTTGTCAGGGCACGAGCAAAAGACCTCAATTATCAACTCATGGCCATTCTATCTTTCCTTGGTGAAAATGGCGTGATGGACTTGTCGGGGTTTGAAATGACTATTCCAAGCGAGAGCCTAGGTCTCGTTCCTGAAGGCACCAATACCGATTGCTAGAGACTTCAACTAAGTCATAGCCCAACAGGGTTTGGTGGGCTAATTCGACTGTCAGGCTTTAGAGCGTCTTCTGAACCACCATGTGGTGGTCAACAGAGCGATAATCCACCAAGATAAACTACCTCCGCTGTAGTTGTTGCTGTAACTGACTTTGGCGATATTCTCTTCTTTAACTCTGATCTTAAACGTCTCAAGTTCGCTAGACAGGTTTACGACCATGTCTGAGACGGCTAGCTCGAAGCCTTGGTTAGAGTCTTCATAAAAGTTGTCCTCAACTCCCACTGCGGTCGACAGCGAGTCGACTTCGCTTACGCCAGGGGCTCTTAGCAGAAGTTGGCGGCTTTTGATATCAAACACCGCTGTATCGACAAAGGTTTGAGTATTGTTTTGATCGCCTGGGATCAGGTACAGACCAGCGATTGTCCAGTAAAGTAGTGATGCATGATTTTGTGTGTTACGAGCGATTTGATCGTATGAGACCAGCGCCATCACATCAACGTTGTAGATTCGCGATAGCTGATCCAAGTTATCGAAGCCACCGCCGCTTTTTAAGTAATGATCAGAGATTATCTCTATTCGATTCACATAACCGAGATCTGAAAACTCGCTTTTAACCTGAGTTAGGATGTCGTGCTTTTGCTTGGCACTGAGGTTAAGTTTTCCGTAGTTAGTATTGGGTACAAATGCGATACCAATGTTAAGTGGCAAGGTTAAATGAGGCGTTGCGGGTGTGTGAGTTTGATACTCCGTATCGTTTGGATAGAGGAAGTCAATCAAGCTGCTGGATGCGACTTCTTCTTTTTGGTGGAAAGCACTACAGCCGACTAGCAGGGTAGACATGAGCAAAAATGACAAAAGCTTTTTCATTGTGAATCCTTTCTTGTTCGCTGACTTACGCAGTCTATGCGGTTAAATGAATCACCAAAGCATTGATGACAGTTATCGATCTTAACGGATAAAATTTATTTTGAACAGTGTTTTTTATTTTATCGTTCGATGGTTAAACTGCATCGGATAAGTAGGTCACTGAGTGAAAAGGGGGATTACCCGTCGCAGATCGCCTGAATGGCTTCTTCAAGGGTGCGAAACTGTATTTTGGTTATACAGATCTGAGCCTTGGCAAACTCATGTTTTTGAATCAGATCCGTCACTTGCACAAGGTTGAGCGTGCTAGAAGAGGCAGAAAGTACCGTAACAGAGTGATTGCTTGAGCACAGCGGGTAAGTGGCGCCCATAGAGTCAATCAAGTAATCGCCTTGACCGACAATCAACGCTGCGCATTCTTGCTCAAAATGTTGCTCGGTTTTGAGCGCTATCAGCTCATCATCACCTTCGAGCTTTAGCAGACACGGCCATTGAATCATGTGCAAACCTTATTTAGACAATACGCTCGTGCATACTAGCACTTTTAGATAAAGTGATAAGAGGCCATACCTAACCCATACTGTTAGGTATGAGAGTCGATCAGTTTAACACTGGTCGGAAAAAGCTACGCTCGTAGCTGACAATACAATCCACTTCTTCGGCAAACTGTACCGCCTTGATGCATTCAGGATCTTCAAAAGATTTAAGTCGGTATTCTTCATAAGCGGTTAAACTTTCAAAGCTAAATAGCGCCAGAGCAATATTATTGGCACCTTCAGATGGAAGGTAATAGCCATTGTGCTGTCCGCCGAATTTCTCTACCAATGGGATCCACATACGCGCGTACTGCTCAAACTGCTTTACTTTTTTTGGATCTATCACGTATTTCACATAACAAGTGATCATTGGCTACTCTCCCTATATTGATACCAAATGGTCGAACCTATCATGCGGAATGTTTGTTCAATAATCAAATGATGATCAATGACTTATTAGAGTCAGTTTCTTTAATGGGAAAGCGCACTGTTGCTTTTTGCTAGATGAGTCCTTAGTTCGCTTTTTTGGCAATGATCAAACCAGAGTTTTGTTGCTTCGCTTCAGTGGGTATTGCACTAAATTGACCCAGTGAGCGCAAACTATGGGGCGGAACATGTAAGATGACCTCAAAGCCCGCGTTGAGCAACATGTCATGCCAAGTACTGCGATTGTGAAAACACACCGCGGAGCGAGCGTTACTGGTAATCAAGCGACGAATGGATGGATCTAAATTGCTCGACGCAACGTCACTGCCTAGCCATTCATTGGTCAGGTTATTCACCAAAATGCCTTCGTGGAAATTTTCAAACATGACCACTAAGCCGTTATCCGCGAGTTGGTCATAAGCCGTTCGCAACGCTTGCTGCTGTAGGAGAATGGTTTCGTAGTAGGTATTTGCGACAAAATGGTGTAGTACCCAGTTGAACTGAATGATGTCATAGTGCTGGTCGAAAGTGTGCTCCTCAAACAATGAACAGTGCAAGTGCTTCCGGTTATTAGGGCGATTGAGCTCAAGGACACCTTTGTCAGGTTCGATGAGAGTAACGTCGGCGCTGGGATACTTGGTCAACACTTTGTCAGCATATAAGCCTCTGCCTCCTCCAACTTCAAGCAGGTGAAAAGGCTTAGCCGTAGGGAAGAGCATATCGAGCTGCTTAGCTAGCTGGTTAAAGGTCTCGCCGTCAATATACTCGATGTCGCTTGACGAAGAGATCTCCGTCTTTGTTGAGTGAATAGTAGCATCCATAGCGCTTCTCCTGAGTTGAAACATTAGCTACTACATAATTTGTGCCAGTTCTTAACTGACTGATTGTTAAGCTTTTAACTTGAAATGGCTAATTGCTATTTGTTGCATTTTCAAAACGAAAAGCAAAATGAGATTGTGTAAGAGAGGGCAAAAGACCAAGGCGGCAGGATAGCTCGCCTTGGTTTTTACGGTTACTGACCGTCTATTGAGCGGCGTACTTTATGCGGGTTGGCTTGTTGCAGACTGCTCGGAAGTAGAGCGTCAGGTACTGATTGATAAGCGACTGGTCTTAACCAACGCTTAATCGCTTCAGCACCGACGGAGGTGCTGGCCGGCATAGTCGATGCCGGGTAAGGGCCGCCATGCACCATCGCATAACTGACTTCAACACCCGTTGGCCAGCCATTGAAGACAATTCTTCCTGCTACGTCTTCTAGGTCAATAAGCAAGTTTTGCGCGATAGGATGATCGGCTTCTTCGGCATGAATCGTCGCGGTTAAGCTACCTGCTAGCCCCGCACCTAGGCTCTGCATATCGTCGCTATCTTCACAAAGCACAATGATCGATTGAGGCCCGAAGATCTCCTCTTGCCACTGTGGATTGTTGCGCCACTCTTTGCTGGTGGTTTCAAACACCATAGCAGGAACGCCCTGCTGGCTGGTTGATTGAGTACGAGTCAACCCTGACTGCTGAGCGCGTATTTCACTCTGCTCTAAATAGGTGCGTTTTATCCCTGCGGTTAGCATAGTTTGACCCGGCTGCGAGCTTATTCCTTCACGAACTAAACGTAAAAACTCGTCGCTGGCCTTACTCTGCGTAACGAATACCACGGCGGGCTTGGTGCAGAATTGCCCGCAGCCCATGTTCATTGACATTAAGTACTCTTCTGCCAATAGCGCCGGGTTAGCTTCCATCTTGTGCGGCAGGACAAAGACCGGGTTCGATGCGCCTAGCTCACCAAAGAAAGGAATCGGCTCAGGTCTTTGTTGAGCTAAGTCGAACAGAGCTCGTCCACCATGAATGGAGCCAGTAAAACCGACCGCTTTAATTTTTGGATGAGTCACCAAGGCTTGGCCGAGTTCATGAGAGGTACCTTGCAGCAAAGTAAATATGGCTTGAGGTAATGCGTGGCTGTCGAGGGCCTTGGCAATACATTTTGCGACGATTTCGCTAGTCCCAGGGTGAGCAGGGTGGCCTTTAACTACCACAGGGCAACCGGCTGCGAGTGCAGAGGCGCTGTCACCGCCGGCGGTTGAAAAGGCCAGCGGAAAATTAGAGGCCCCAAACACTGCTACCGGACCTAGCGCGATATTTTGGCGGCGAATATCCGGTTTGGGTAAAGGTTGGCGATTTGGGTTCGCCGTATCGAATATGGCGTCTTGCCATAACCCGCCAATCGCCACATCTGCAAAAAGACGAAGCTGCGCAGTGGTTCGGCTTAATTCTCCGTTAAGTCGGGCGTTTGGCAGTGCAGATTCTAACTCTGCTCTTGCGACAATGGCTTCGCGTTCTTCTTCCAGGCAGTCAGCGATCGCATGCAATAGCTGACTGCGCTTAGACGGAGTGGTATGGCGAAACGATTTAGCCACTTCGCTTGCGGCATTCGCGGCTAAGTCGACTTGTTGGCTGCCATGCTCGGGGAACTGGCCGGGTAGAGGGCTTTCCGTTGCCGGGTTAATGGCAGCAAAGGTCGGGGAGATTTCCATGGGATGTCCTTGTGGTTTATTTTAATTCAAAGCCAAATGCGTATGGGTCTTCATCGTCAACCCAAATGGTGTTGTGTCCAGTAACCTGAGCCCAGCCTTCAATACTGGGTAGAATGGCGGCTTTACCATCGACTTCAGTTGTTCCTTCAATACGACCCGTAAACAAGCTGCCGATGATGCTCTCGTGGATAAAATCTTCGCCTTGCTTGAGTTTCCCTTTTGCGTGCCACTGCGCCATGCGCGCGCTGGTCCCTGTCCCGCAAGGAGAGCGGTCGAGTGCTTTTTCTCCATAAAAGACGGCGTTTTTTGCTGTTGCTTCCGCTTTGGTTGGAGTCCCAGTCCATAACACATGTGAAACGCCGCATACTGTTGGGTCATTAGGGTGGATGCATTCCACTGCATTTGAAACGGCTTCTCGAACTTTAGGGCTAAGCATAAGAATTTCGTCTGAGCTGTAATGTTCCAAACCGAGGTAATTCTCTTGCGGATCTACAATGACGTAATAGTTACCACCGTAAGAAACGTCAACCGTGATTTCACCAAGCCCTTCAACATTCACCGTCACGTCTTGATGAGCAAGATAGGCCGGGACGTTAAAGATCTTCACTGACGTCACTTTTTCGCCATTGCGTTGATAGTGCACTTCAATTTGACCTGCTGGTACGTCAAGGATCAAACGGCCTTCTTCTCTTGGCGTGATCAACCTGTGCTCCAGTGCTGAAGTAACAGTACCGATCGTGCCGTGGCCACACATAGGTAGGCAGCCACTGGTTTCAATAAATAGGATCGAGGCATCGGCGTTTTCACTACAAGGAGGAAGCACAACCGATCCAGACATCATGGCGTGGCCACGAGGCTCAAACATCAGCGCTTGTCGGATCCAGTCGTAATGTTCAAGAAAGAACTGACGTTTATCGCTCATGGTTGATCCTTGCAATGGCGGAACACCGCCTGCGACCAGACGAACTGGATTTCCACAGGTGTGCGCATCGATACAGAAGAAAGTCCCTTGTCTCATTTTTCGCTCCTTGAATAGGAAATTGGTTGAACTGTGTGAGTTGGATGTTATCGTGTTGTTAAGTATATTTTATACAATTTTGTTTTGGAAACGTGATAAGGAGCAGAAATAAATGGTCAAACATCAACCTAACAGTGGCCAAAAAATCGCAGTGATTGGTGGTGGGATTATTGGTTTGTCTATCGCCCTAAAGCTGCAATTAAGTGGTGAGCACGTGACCGTCATTGACAAGAAAGGGGCCGGAGAAGGGTGTTCGAAAGGGAATGCCGGACACTTTGCCACGGAACAAGTGTTTCCACTCGCCACACCGGGTTTGCTGCCGCAATTGCCAAAGATGATGTTATCGCCGTCTAGTCCTGTTTCCATTCGTTTTCAAGACATCCATAAGACCTTTTTTTGGATGTTCCGCTTCTTAGCCAAAGCGCGTCCATCGGCGACGCAACATGCGACGCGTGCGCTGACCGATTTAAACCAACAAGCTATGTCGAGTTGGTATCAGCTACTTGATTCGGTAGGGCTATCCCATTTGATTGTTATGGACGGCTCCTTGTTGACCTTTGAGAGTGATCGCTTATTCAAAGCTTATGGAGAAACGTTACTGGCGCTGGAGAGCCAAGGGGTACGTTACGAAATATGGGGGCAAAAGGTCATTCGTGAACGAGTACCGAATTTAGCGGAATCGGTAAAACATGGCGTATTCTTTCCTGAAACAGGTCATAGCCTAAACCCTTACCGGATGTGTCTTGAGCTTAAATCAGAGTTCGAAAGATTAGGCGGTAACTGGTGTGAAGAAGAGATTGAAAATATCGATGCCAGTTATCGCTCGGTTCGATTATCGACGCTTAAATCCACGTTCGATTTTGACTCTGTCGTGGTCGCGACCGGCGCTGAATCTGCCACTCTCGTTAAAAAGCTAACGGGAGTTAAAGTGCCCCTTCAGGCTGAGCGTGGTTATCATCTTATGGTCCCTGACCTTGCCAATAAACTGCCTTTTCCTATCAGTTCCGCTGATCGAAAATTCATCATGACGCCAATGAGCCATGGCCTTAGATTAGCCGGTACGGTGGAATATGCCGGGTTAGACTCTCCGGCTAACATGAAGCGAGCAGAGATGCTGAAATCGCTCGCGAAAGGCTTACTCAATGAGCAGTGTGATGTGGAAAAAAGTGGTGAGAGATGGATGGGGAATCGCCCTTCACTGCCCGATTCACTGCCCGTGATCGACCGTTTGTCGGAGGGGAAAGTACTGCTCGCGTTTGGCCATCAACATCTTGGTCTCACGCAGGCCGCTGTGACTGCGGATCTGATTTATCAACTGCACACTAAACAAAAAACCTCGCTCGATGTTGCGCCATTTTCACTGAGTCGATTTGGTTAAAAAATTTTAAAATTAAATATTGTATAAAATATACTTGTCGATTATGTTAATAAAAAGTTAATCAAGGATTGATGCCTAACAGCAGTAATCAGGCGTCCAAAAAATTCAGGGACAACCCTGATGAGATAACCAAAAAGGAGCACACACATGTCAAGAAAGACATTCACACCATTGGCACTTTTGATTTCTGGAATGCTGTTAGGGACATCAGGCGCTGTAAATGCTGAAGACAAGTTAACCGTGGTTTCATGGGGAGGAGCGTTTACCCATAGCCAAGTTGAGGCTTACCACAAACCATTCATTGCCGAAACGGGTGTTGAATTGGTATCTGAAGACTTCAGCGGCGGTCTTGCAGAGATTAAAGCTCAAGTAGAAGCAAACAAAGTGCGCTGGGATCTGGTGTCACTTGATAAGCCAGACATCGTTCGAGGTTGTGCAGAAGGCCTGCTGGAGCCTGTTGATCCGAGCATTCTGCCTGCAGGCAGTGATGGAACGCCAGCCACTGAAGATTTTATACCAGGTGCGATCCATGAGTGTGCGGTGAACACCATTGTGGTCTCAACAGTACTGACCATTAACGAAGAGGCGTTCAAAGGTAAACCTGTACCAACCAAGCTCACAGACTTGTTCGACCTCAATCAGTATCCGGGTCGCCGAGCGTTGCAAAAGATGCCTCAAGGTAACTTGGAATGGGCATTGATCGCCGACGGCGTGTCACCGGATAAGGTGTATGAAACTCTGGAAACGACAGAAGGCCGGGCGCGTGCATTTGCCAAGCTAGACACCATTAAACCTCAGGTCGTGTGGTGGACAACCGGTGCTCAGCCACCACAAATGTTAGCAGACAAAGAAGTCGTGATGGCGTCAGCATTTAATGGCCGTATCCACAGTGCAACAGAAGAAGAAGGCCAACCCTTTAAAATCATCTGGGATCACCAGTTGGGCTATATGAACGGCTGGGCGATTCCGAAAGGTAGCCCTAATACCAAGCTTGCGCTTGAGTTCATTAAGTTCTCCTCCGGTACTAAGCCACTTGCCGATCAAGCTAAGTACGTGGCTTACGGACCAACGCGAAAATCTTCTTCGGCGCAAATTAGCGATAAGATTCTGGCCAGCCTACCAACGGCACCCAACAACTTTAAGACGGCTTTCCTGATTGATGATGAATGGTGGTCTGACTACGCCGATGAGCTTAACGAAGAGTTTAATACTTGGTTGTTGAATTAACCCAATTGACAGAGGCGGCTTGCCGCCTCTTACAAGGAAACCGAAATGATTAACCTTGCTGCAGAGCAAATCGTAGAGTGCCTTTCGATGAAAGGTTTGATCGAATCAATGCGCGAAACCTATCAACAACAAGCGACGATACCTCAACGTCGAGTCATGCCTCTTGAGGAGGGAAACTATGATGCCTTTGCGTTGCTGCCGGCATGGAATGACTCGCTGATTACCGTCAAAGCGTTCACCTATTTTCCGCAAAATTATTTAGAAGGTCGAGACAGCCTAGCGTCTAAGATCCTAGCGTTTGATAGAGCGAACGGTACACCACTGGCGCTACTTGATGGCAAAGTGCTTACTTTCTGGCGAACAGCAGCGGCCTCTGCGTTGGCGGCTGATTACTTAGCCAATAAAAATGCGTCTACCTTGCTGATATGTGGGACGGGAAACCTGGCACCTTACATAGCATGGGCATACGCTGCCGTTAGGCCATTGGAAAAAGTACGCGTTTGGGGGCGCGATGTAAGCAAAGCGCGTGCAACGGTGGATGCGATAATCTCGGGTCGTGAATTCCAATCTCTACCTGAGTCGGAGCGCTATCAAGTAGAGGTAGTAGAGAGTGTGGATGACACCCTACCGCATGTGGATATGGTCAGTTGTGTTACGGGTGCAAGTGAGCCGCTATTTGATGGTGGGTGCCTAAATCCGGGCACACATGTTGATCTGATTGGTAATCATGACCAAGACAAAAGAGAGTGTGACTCTGCCTCTGTGTTACGTTCTTCGGTATTTGTCGATAGTCGCATTAATGTGTTGGCTGAAGCCGGTGATCTGTTGATACCGATTGCCAACGGTGAGTTCAGCCCGCAACAGATCCAAGCTGAACTTCCAGAGCTTTGCGCCAGTCAACACCAAGGTCGAAACTCAGAGCAACAAATCACCTTATACAAGTCAGTGGGCAGCGCGCTTGCAGATTTAGCTGCCGTGAGGTTCGTCCTCGATCAGCAGCAAACACAATAAGTTATGGGATAGTCCCAAAGTCGGATCGTCGTTATGACGTCTATTAAAATTGCATACAATATACAAATGGAAGGTAAAGAATGAAAGTAGATTGGAAAGGTGTGTACCCAGCGGTCAGTACTCAATTTCGCGCGGATCAAACGATCGATTTGGATGCGACCCAAACGGTAATCGATAATCAAATTAATGATGGGGTGAACGGCATCATCTGTTTGGGGACGGTTGGCGAGAACTGCGCACTTTACCCAGATGAAAAGCGTCAAGTGCTTGCGGCGGCTCAGGAAGTGGTTGCAGGACGTGTGCCTCTGATTGCAGGTACGGCGGAGTCCATCACCTCTGCGTCTATCCAATATATGCAGGATGCGCACAAGATTGGCATCGATGGTTGTATGGTAATGCCTGCTATGGTGTACCGCACTTCTGACAGTGAAACGGTTGATTACTACAAAACCTTGGCTGAGGCGACACCTGAGATGCCAATTATGATTTACAACAACCCAGTCTCTTACGGCGTGGATGTTAACTTAGACCTGATGGCTGAGCTGGCGGAGTGTCCAAGCATTGTGGCGGTGAAAGAATCAACCACAGATACCCGTCGTATCACTGAGCTGTACAACCGATTCGATGATCGTTTCACCGTGTTTAGTGGTGTAGATGATATCGCTCTGGAATCTTTGATGCTTGGTGCAACTGGCTGGATCTCAGGCCTGACGAATGCGTTCCCAGCAGAGTCCGTTGCGATTTATAAGCTGGCAAGCCAAGGCCGTTATGCCGAAGCGCTAGAAATTTACCGCTGGTTCTTGCCATTACTTCGCCTCGACACGATTCCGACTTTGGTGCAGTGCATCAAGCTTGCTGAGCAGGTGTGTGGTCGAGGAAGTGAGCAAGTGCGTGCACCGCGTCAAAACCTTAAGGGAGAGGAGCGTGCGCGTGTAATTGCTATGGTTGAACATGCCATCGCCACTCGTCCAGATTTAGCAAAATACAACTTATAACAGCTTGAGCACAGAACTTAAGTAAGGGCAGGGGAAACTCTGCCTTCAATCCTTTTATGTAAACGGCTTATTAAGGCGTTAAGCTCTTTACCTAGCTGGATTGTTTGACCAATTTGTCGAAAGGGATAATCAATGACTACACAACAGGACTACGTCAGCTTTCAGCACGTGCAAAAAACCTATGACGGGGAGAACTTAGTGGTGAAGGACTTTAATCTGGATATCAAGCCAGGTGAGTTCGTGACCATGCTAGGGCCTTCTGGGTCCGGAAAAACGACCTGCTTAATGATGCTTGCTGGGTTTGAAACGGCCACGGGCGGTGAGATCTATATAGATGGAACACCTGTGAACAACTTAGCCCCTCACAAGCGCGATATTGGAATGGTCTTCCAAAATTACGCGCTGTTTCCTCATATGACCATCGCCGAAAATTTAGCCTTTCCTCTGAAAGTTCGCAAAATGAGTGAACACTCTGTCGCCGAAAAAGTGGAAGCGGCATTGAAAATGGTGGAGTTAGAGCAGGTGGCAAATCGGTATCCTAAGCAGCTATCCGGTGGCCAGCAGCAGCGGGTCGCTTTGGCGCGAGCCTTGGTGTTCGAGCCTAAGTTAGTGCTCATGGATGAACCTCTGGGAGCATTGGATAAACAACTACGTGAACAAATGCAGCTTGAAATTAAACACCTACACGAAAAGCTTGGTATCACTATCTTGTATGTCACCCATGATCAGGATGAAGCGCTGACCATGTCGGATCGGATTGCGGTGTTCAATAATGGTGCGGTACAGCAGTTAGCGCCACCGACTGAGTTGTATGAGTCACCGAGTAATGCATTTGTTGCCCAGTTCATCGGCGAGAACAACCAGTTGGTTGGTGCGGTGAGCCAGCTCTCTCACTCGGAGTGTGTGGTTAAGGTGGGGTCTCATCAAATTTTAGCGAAACCGGTCAGAGTCTCAGCGCTTGGCGAGCAAACTTTGCTGTCGATCAGGCCAGAAAAAATCACTGTCGAGCCAACGCCAGAGAGTGTTGATAATCAAGTCACCGGCGTTTTAAAAGAACTGATTTATCACGGCGATCATCACCGCTTAGTGGTAGAGGTATCGGGCGTGGGAGAATTGGTGGTCAAGGTGACTAACGACAGTCGTTCAAACCAAGCGTTTTCTCTGGGAGGATTGATCACTTTGGGTTGGCGCAGCGAAGATTGCCACGCACTGGACTGCCCTAAAGTGCAGCAACCTGAGGAGGAAGCCGCATGAGTCGGGAACTCACAGAGTTATCATCGGTAAGTACGTTACAGAAAAAGCTCGCCAAGCCAAAAGGCGACCTTAAGTCACGTTTGCAACGCGCAGAGCGACAGAAACAGATCCGCTCCATTTTGCTTATTCTTCCTTTGGTCTGCTTCATCTGTATCACGTTCGCTTTTCCTATCGTGGAAATGCTCTATCGCAGTGTTGACAATCATGCCGTGCCAAAGGGTTTTCCTAACACCGCACAAGCGATGGAGCAGTGGGATTATCAGCAATTACCTAGCCTCGCGATTCAGCAACAATTCATGGTAGAACTTCGCGACCGCTATAAAGATAAAACCCTGCCTAAGCTGGCCAATCGGCTCAATATCGAAGTGTCTGGGATGCGTAGCCTAATGATGAAAACGGGTCGTAAGCTGGGTAAGTTGGAGCAATTACCAACCAGTGTGGAGCAGATACAAAAACTCGACAAGCGTTGGGCTAAACCGCAGTATTGGGCGGCGGTTAAAACACTCAGTTCCCCTTATACGCTCAGCTACTATTTAGCCGCACTCGATATGCGCTATGACGATCAAGGCAATATCAGCCAACAACCTGAGACACGCCAAGTCTACGTGGATCTGTTTAGCAAAACCTTCGCCATGTCTCTGGCGATTACCTTAATTTGCCTCGTGATGGCCTACCCAGTGGCGTACTTGTTGGCCAATTTACCAGACAAGCAAGCGAACTTGTTGTTGATTGTGGTTTTGCTGCCATTTTGGACATCACTGTTAGTCAGGACAACGTCGTGGATTGTGCTGCTGCAAAACCAAGGAGTGATCAATGACCTATTGATCTGGTCTGGCGTAACCACCGAGAGGCTGGCAATGGTGCACAACACCTTTGGTACCATCATAGCCATGGTACATATCCTGTTGCCGTTCATGATATTGCCGCTTTACAGTGTGATGAAAGGGATCAGTCCGAGCTATTTCCGCGCAGCGCGTTCATTGGGGGCGACACCGTCGGTGGCTTTTATCAAGGTGTACATGCCGCTGACCCTTCCGGGGATTGGCGCAGGTGCATTGTTGACCTTCATTCTTTCCATCGGCTTCTACATTACTCCTGCATTGGTCGGTGGCCGTAGCGGACAGATGATTTCGAATATGATCGCCTACCACATGCAAACCTCGCTCAATTGGGGGATGGCTGCGGCACTCGGCGGTCTGTTGCTGGCCGTGGTATTAGCGCTGTTTTACCTGTTTAACCGTGTAGTGGGTATCAACAATATCAAGGTAGGAGGATAACCATGGCACTACCAAGTTACTGCAACAAGCGTGAGCGTTTGGGTTACTTCGTCTACCTAACGTTTTGTACCTTAGTGTTCCTATTTTTGATTGCTCCAATCCTGATTATTGTACCGCTCTCATTTAATGCCACGCCTTATTTTACCTTTACCGAAGGCATGTTGAGCTTAGATCCCGAGGCGTATTCGATTCGTTGGTACAGCGACATGTTTGCCAACAGCCAATGGATGAGCGCGTTAAAAAACAGTACGTTAATTGCCTTGTGTGCGACAGTGGTTGCTACCGTTCTCGGCACATTAGCAGCGATGGGCTTAGCAGCCAATAATGTGCCGTTTCGCAATACCATTATGGCGTTTCTTATCTCACCCATGATCGTGCCTGTGATCATCTCCGCGGCGGCGATGTACTTCTTTTACACCCGCTTGGATTTGTCGCAAACCTTTGTCGGTATTGTGCTTGCGCATGCTGCTCTAGGTACGCCATTTGTAGTAATTACCGTGACGGCGACCTTAAGTGGATTTGATCACAGCTTAGTGCGTGCCGCGTATAGCTTAGGTGCGAATCCGATTTACGCGTTTCGCCACGTTACATTTCCTTTGATTCGACCAGGAATGATTTCAGGAGGCCTGTTTGCGTTTGGTACCTCATTTGATGAAGTGGTCGTCGCGCTGTTTATCACTGGGGTCGAGCAAAGAACGGTCCCAAGGCAGATGTGGTCGGGTATTCGTGAGCAGATCAGTCCGACGATTCTTGCCGTAGCCAGCTTGTTGATTCTGATGTCGGTTCTACTGTTGGTCACTCTGGAGCTACTTCGTAGACGTAATGCTCGTATCAGGGGGATCAGCGAATAGTTCATTTCCATTGGTGGGTAGGGTAAGACATGGGAAAGAAGAGTCTATAGTCAGCAGAGTTGTTTGTTGGGCTCTACTTTCCCTACTGTCCAGGCATTGTAGGCTTCATCTCCGGGTCTTACTGTTTCCAGCGCGCTTTGTATGTCATGTACAAGGCGCTTTTTTTACCAAGCTAAACGTTCACCGTCGTAGGTAATAAACTGTCCAGTGTCTTCGCGGGTTAACGATACCAACACCTTGAGCAGATCATTGGCCACACGCTCTGGTGTGAACAATTTTCCTGCTGGGACATTGGTTTGAAAAGGTTTCGATAGCGCGGTGTCGGTTGTTCCTGGGTGTAGGGCAACCACCACACTTTGCGGCATGACTCTAGACCACTCAATACTAATGCCTTTGATTGCCATATTCAGAGCCGCTTTTGAGGCTCGGTAGCTGTACCAACCACCGAGTTGATTATCACTAATGCTACCCACTTTGGCGGAAATGGTCGCAAGACAAGGGCGTACACTGCGTTTTAACACGGTTTGAAAATGTTTTGCTATCAGCAGGGTCGGCAGGCTATTAATGGCAACATTGTGGAGGAAAAACGCCGGATCAACCGAACTTAGGTTCTTTTCAGGCCCTTGACTCTCTGTGTGTAACATACCGACACAGTTAATGATCCAATCAAGGTGGTCAAAGCGTTGCGCCAGCTCAGCGACGCTCGACTCTTGGCTAACGTCGAGCTTGTACCAAGTGACCTCGTCGTTTGTCGTCTGAGGGACGTGCCGGTTATAAGTCGCGAATACCTTGGTTGGCGTGGAACGCTGGGACAAAGCTGCGACAATGGCTTGGCCAATGCCGCCGTTGCCTCCGATCACTAAGATATTCATTACAACTCCTCAATACGTGCTAAGTTCTGCTCGGCTGTGGTTAAGATGGCGTCTTGCACGGCAGGCGCCATGCGATCCCAATTTCGGTAAATCATGCCGATTCTTGGCAAGCGACCAATCGTGTTGCGGTTGCGGTGCATAAAGTGCCAGTAAAGGCTATTGAATGGGCACGATTGCGGCCCACTTTTCTGTTGAACTTTGTAAGCACATTGCTTGCAGTAATCGCTCATTCTGTTGATGTAGGCACCGCTAGCTGCATATGGCTTTGTCCCTACGATGCCGCCATCGGCAAACAGAGCCATACCACGAGTGTTGGGCATTTCGACCCATTCAATCGCATCAATATAAATGCCGAGATACCATGCATCGACCTCGTCAGGATTGGCGCCAATTAATAAGGCAAAGTTGCCCGTGACCATTAAACGTTGGATATGGTGAGCGTAGGCATAATCCAACGATTGATTAACCGCATGTTTGATGCAATTCATCTTTGTATTGCCGTTCCAAAAATAGCCGGGTAGTGCTCTGGTCGCCGAGAAATGGTTCAAGGTTTGGTAATTTGGCATGTTGGCCCAATAAACGGCGCGGATATACTCTCGCCAGCCAATGATTTGTCTGACAAAGCCTTCGATTTGGTCGAGAGAAATGCCTCCTTGCGAATGCTCAAAGCTCGCGAGTGCGGACTCTATCACTTCTTTTGGCGAAAGCAATTTACAGTTGAGAGCAAACGATATCCGACTGTGGTAGAGGCTCCAGTTGGCGGTATGATTGGCTGTCATCGCGTCTTGAAAAAAACCAAACTTAGGCAAACAGTGCTGGCAAAAATGGGCAAGGAGGTTTAGCGCTTGGCTTCGATTGAGCGGCCAGATGAGTGGATTGGTGCTGTGGCCCATATTGTTGATGTTATGTCGCTTTAGCCGTGCTTGAATCGCCGAGACTTCGTTGGCAAACAGCAAAGGATTAGGAATGTCTGCCAAGTCTTGTTCTTTGAATGCGTTGCGGTTGTTGGCGTCTAAGTTCCATTTTCCTCCGACGGGTTTATCTCCTTCCATTAGTATGTTGAAGCGCTTACGCATACGACGATAAAAGTGCTCCATGAGAATATGCTTGCCTTGTGGAAAAGCGTCTTCAATCTCATCAAACGGGAACAAAAAATGTTCGCTATCGATTTGGGTAATTTGAACGCGATCTAAATCCAGCTGTTGTAACTGCTGAGCAAGACGATACTCATCTGGTCGTTGATACTCAAAGGTAGTGATACTGTGTTGTTCGACCAGCGCGCAAATCAGGGTGTCGAGACTGGCAAAGTCACTGGTCTTGTCTAAGTCGAGATACTCGACTTGATGGCCATTGGTACGTAACTCATTTGCAAAGCTCTCCATAGCGGCGAAAAAGGCGCACTGCTTTTGCGCGTGGTGCTTAACGTACAGGGCTTCCTGATGAAGTTCGGCTATCACGTACAAAACCTCGTCGTTACAGTGAGAGTACCACGAGTGCTGTGAGTTGAGTTGGTCACCTAAAACGAGACGAAGAGTCGTGTATGGCATGAAAGAGTCCGGCGGTTTTTTTAATCAATACGCATGCCAACCAGTTTGCGATCATTTCGTCGGTAATAAATTGAAAGTGTTCGCGTTTTCCTACTTTCTCGCGTTTTGAAACTGATGACGAAACTGAGTCGGCGTCATCTCTTTTACCGTTTTGAAAAGGCGATTAAAGTTGGACAGATTCTGAAAACCTGTCTTCTCGGCGACAATGGCGACGGGCAAAGTGGAACTTGCCAATAGCTCGCAAGCCTTGCCGATTCTGAACTGTTTGAGGTGTTCAGAAAAGCTGACGCCATAATGCTTTTCGAACAATCGGTAGGCGGAGCTTTCGCTCATGTGCAGTTTCTTACTTAAGTCAGAGATGCGGATAACTTGAGCGTAGTTCTGCTCAATGTATTGGCTGGCCAATTGGACTTTTTGGTGCGCTTCCTGATTGCCTGAAAGCTGACTGATACGATAAGGGGAGGCAGAAAGCCGCTGCGACTCGGTATCGCTCGCGAGCAGCAGTAGAACTTCCATGACTCTGATGGCCTGAAACGCGCGGTCGAGTTGGTCGATCTCTTTCAGTTTTGAAGCTACTTGCTGAGATACGCTCGGGCTGAACTTTACACCAAACGCGGAACTATCTAGCAGGCGCTTAATGTTGCGTGCTTCTGGTATGGTGGCTTGCAGCTTCTCAATCCATTGATGCTTGAGCCAGACAATGACTGAATGATGCGGTTTTTCTTCACTACTGTGCATACGTCCGGTGATCATATGGGGCAGCCCAGGGCCATACAGCAACATCGTATTGTGGCCGATAGTTCCGACGGCATCGCCTGCGAAGTAGTTACCATTGAAAACTTCGTCTGGATCTTGGTAAAGCACTAGCTCGTATTCGGTGTGGTAATGCCATGAGCAAGCAAATTCTTCCCTTTTAACTCGGCAGTGATACTCACGCACTATCCAGTCGTGGCTTGGCGTGTTCATTACATTTTCGATAAACGGCTTCATTTAGTGCTCCTTGGTGTCGCACACAGGCTAGTGTAAGTGTTGCTTTTCTGTCAAAGAAGTTCGCTAAGTTGACGGATAAGTATTAGAGGTAGCTCGAATACTATCAATGGCGACGCATATCTTTGATTAGACTGTAGCTGCTCAAACCTACACACCTAACTCAAAGGAGCCCCTCAAAATGTGGAAAGATAAAACCGCGTTGTTGTTCATCATTACTGCGTTTGTCACCGGTTTATGTGGGGCCTTTTTTTACCCTCTATCGAGCTTATTTATCGTTGAGGAGTTAGGTGCTTCACCTATGATGTTGAGTCTGTACATGGTGATGGCGGTGGTGAGCGCAGTGGTGGTTTCGCAACTGTTGGCTAGACAGTCTGATAGAAACTGGAAGCGAAAAACGATCCTCGTTGTTGCCCTTAGTTGCTATCTGGTCACCGTGGCAAGCTTTACAGTGGTGCGAGACTATTGGCTCGCGATTTCGATTGCGACTGTGTTTGGCAGTATCAGTGGTGCGGCGTTTGGCCAGCTGTTTGCGCTTGGCCGCGAGTATGGCGATCGCTACATGCAAGATAGCACCACGTTTTTGTCGACGATGCGTGCAGGTATTGCGATCGCCTGGGTATTTGGCCCCCCGCTCGCGTTTATGATTAAAGCCAGTTTCGGTTTCAATGCTTCGTTCTCGGTATCCGCTGTTATTGTTTCGGTGTCGATCATTGTAATAGCGAGATACTTACCAAACGGTGTGAGCAAGGCAGAGGAAGAGCCGCAGGAGTCAGCATTGAACGGGGCTGGATTAATCTCAAACGGACTGATCGCCCTTTATTGTCTGGTGGTTGTGTGTGCTTTTGCCGCGAACAACTTGTACATCACCAGCATGCCACTTTATTTGTCTCAGGAATTGAAAGTTGACGAGAATTGGCTCGGAGTCTTGTTTGGCGCCGCAGCACTTTGTGAAATCCCTGTGATGTTATTCGCTGGTAAATTGGCAGAGCGTATTGGCACCATCAAGCTGCTCATGCTGGGCATCATCAGTGGCATCGCGTTTTACTTGGTCATGCTGACACACACCAGTTTCCTCGCCATGTTAGCTGCACAGCTGTTGAATGGTTTTTACATTGGCGTGTGCGCCACCTTAGGTATGGTTGTGCTGCAAGATATGATGAAAGATCGTTTGGGTACCGCGTCAACGTTATTTTCCAATATGCTCAATATCAGCATGTTGGTGGCCAGTTTGTCGGTGGGTATCGTGGCGGAATTCTACAATTATTACAGCACTTTATACGTCTCATTTTTTGGTGTTAGTGCAGCATTAATCCTGCTCAGTGGATTTTGGTTTGCGACACGTCGGATTGAAAATCAAACCGATCCCGTTAACGCGGCATGAGTGGCTAGGAAGGGGAGTTGGCGCTGACTTTTTATAGAAAACAATGGCTTATTATCAAAACCAAAAGTTGATCCAACTCTCCTTTTTATCGGCGAAATTGTCCAACCACTAAACTTTTAAACTATTGCATATCTAGTTATGCACTTTGAAGTATAGTTATAGATAGCATTTATAGTTTGTGGTTTTTTGCAATTGGCAGCGCTGAACGATAAAAAATTGGTCTTCTTGATTCGCTATGTACCGACGCTGGTCGTAGCACTGTTTGCGTTCGTCAGTATGTTAGTGTTTATCAATGATAGCACTGAAAAAGCCCAGCAAAGTATTGCCGCGCTGCGTACTCAGATGTTGGACCATCAAAAACAGATGATCGCTGATCAAGTCGGTGAAGTGTTAGACCAGATTGCCTTTCGCCAAACTCAAACTGTAGATGAATTGATGTCTCAGGCAAAAAGCCGAGTGTATGAGGCGCATGACATCGCGCAAAGTATTTACCTCAATAACCCGACTAAGCCTAAAGCGGAGATCCGCAAAATGATCTCCGACGCGCTAAGGCCAATTCGCTTTTACAACCAACGTGGTTACTTTTTTATCTTTCAAATGGACGGAACCAATGTGATGCATGCGCTAAAGCCGCAGCTCGAGGGGAAATCTGCATGGGGTGCGAAAGACATCAAAGGGACCTTCATACTTCAAGAACACATCAAGTTAATTCAAGCAAATGGTGGTGAAGCCTTTTATCGCTGGTGGTATCAGAAGCCGGGCTACCCTGTGACCCAAGAATTCGAAAAAATCGGTTTTGGTAAAGCGTTTGAGCCATATCAGTGGTTTATCGGCACAGGTGAGTACGTTGCTGATGTGGAAAATGACATCAAGGCTGCCTTGCTCAGTAGCATTGCGGGTTATCAACAAGATCACGATGAGAAGGTCTTTATCTTTGATGATGCCGGAACCGTATTGGTGCATGAAGATGCGATGCTGGTGGGTAAGTCTGTCGAGAGCCTTGATCGTTCGATGAACGTAAGCGATGAGCTGGTTCAAAAGCTCAGTTCGAATCACGGCTTCTATATCGAACCCAGCCTGACGGATGAAGGGGCTGAGACGAGTGGCTATTTCACTTATGTTCAACACTACGCCCCTTGGGGGTGGAATGTAGCGGCCTCATTTTCAGCACAAGAAGTGAATCACTACATCCATCAACAACAATCTATCCTGATTGAAAATAACCGCCAGCAGCTGTTTAATTTCATCGTTATTAGCCTCGCCTCGACCCTGATAATGATTGCACTGAGTTATATTGTCAGTCATGTCATTGCCAAGCGATTTAAAAAGTTCCAGCAGAAGATTTCTGACGATTTTGGCCAACTTGAACAGACCAAAGATCAGATGCAATATATGGCGTTGCACGACCCATTAACAGGGCTATCTAATCGTACAGCATTACAAGAGCAAATCGCGGCGGGTATCGCGCAATCTAAACTTACGGGCACGAGCCTCGCGGTGGTGTTTTTAGATCTGGATGACTTCAAAAAGGTCAATGATTTGTATGGCCATGCGGTGGGCGATAAGTTACTGGAATGCTTGAGCCGCAAGTTTGAAGCCCTATTAGAAGAGCACGATTCGGTGGCGCGTTTCGGTGGCGATGAGTTTATCTTTTGCTTTCCCTGTGTAGAGAATCAACGCCATGCCTTGGATAAGACCATGGCCGTGAAGCAAGTCTTTGCCGATCCCCTGATCATCGACGGTAAATTGCTGACAACAGATTGCAGCATGGGGGTAAGCATGTACCCTAGTGACAGCGATGATCCTTCCACTTTGATCACCAATGCTGACGTCGTTCTGTACCGCTCTAAACAACACAGCAAAGGTGGCATTCTATTTTTCGATTCCGATATTAATCAACAGATCAAAGATGAGTACCAAATCGAGCAGCACCTTAAGCACGCTTTACGTAGAAATGAGCTCAGCGTGGTTTACCAACCACAAGTTTGTTCCGAGTTGGGCATCACTATTGGTGTGGAAGCGCTTGTCCGTTGGAATGCGAAAGAACTCGGCTTTATTCCGCCAGACGTATTTATCCCATTAGCGGAAGAAGGCGGCATGATTCACGACATTGGCTTGTTTGTGTTTAAACAAGCCTGCGAAGATATTCTGCGCTTATCCAACAACGGACGAGGGGCGCTAAATGTTTCCGTCAATGTTTCGCCTAAACAGCTTTTGCATGAAGGTTTTATCGATAGCTTAATGCAGATCACCGACGAAGTGGGCATAGAAACTGGGCGAATTATGTTGGAAGTGACCGAAAGCATCTTTATCCACGACATGCAAAGGGTGTCGCCAATCGTAACCGCTTTACAAGCGAAAGGGTTTGGTATTTCGCTCGATGATTTTGGCACGGGTTACTCTTGCTTAAGCCACCTTAACCAGTTTTCTATTGACGAGTTGAAAATTGATAAGAGCTTTATTGCCAATATTATCGACAACGCGCAAAGTAATGCTCTTGTGAAAACGATCTTGGCCATTGGCGAGACATACAACATTAAGGTTGTCGCGGAAGGGGTTGAGACTCAGGAACAGTACAAAATGCTCAGCTCTTACGGTTGTGCTTGTGTACAGGGTTACTACTTCGCTCGCCCATTGCCTTACGAAGAGCTACAAGGTTGGTTGCGAAACAAAGAGCAAGCTTAGTCGCTGACAGTCAGTTTTGGCCATTGGTTTAGCCAAGTTTTGCTATTCACTCGCTCAAGAAACACGGCCTTGCTTCGTTTCGGGTTGTGGCTAACGCGAAGAGCAAATAAAGACTCAAAGCCAAATACAGCCTCACATTCGATCTGCTTATGCGGATTAAGCCTAACTGCAACGGCGGTCTCTTTTTCAGGCCAGTAACTCATGGCATCGAAGACATCCAGATACGCAGGATCGTTATTTCGCTGATGCATTCTGGCTTGATTACGCACTTGCCAGTTAAATTCCGGCATTTGCTCTTTTAGCTTATTTTCGTAAGTTAGATAGGCGTTGGCGCAAGGCTCTGAGGCGTCAAAGTAAACCACATCGATATCGTTGAGTGGCGTTGAACCGGGTTTACTGTGCAAAGCATCCCAAACCAAATTGCGAACAAACCCGGCAGCGATCCAAGCTTGAGGCAAGTTTAACTCAGCGACAAGATGTAACGCACGCATACGATTGAGATCTTGCTCTAGCCAGCGGATCAATTGGGCTTGGTGTGACATCTTGGCTCCTGAATGAAAAAGCCAAGCGTAATGCTTGGCTTATTTTTGTTTACGCGAGTTTTAAATCAAACTGTTGGCGATACATTACCATATCTTCGATGGTTAACACGGGCATGTTATGCAACTTACCAAAAGCAACGATCTCGGCGGTTTTCGCCATGCTACCGTCTGGGTTTGTTACTTCACATAACACGCCGGCTGCTTGCAACCCCGCCATTTGCATCAAATCGATGGTTCCTTCGGTATGACCGCGACGAGTTAAGACTCCACCTTTGCGTGCACGCAGTGGAAAGACGTGCCCGGGACGGGCTAAATCTGATGGTTGCGCACTTGGGTTAGCCGCTGTTTTGATGGTGGTCACACGATCTTGTGCCGAGACGCCAGTTGTGACACCAACTTTGGCTTCAATAGATACCGTGAACGCGGTTTGGTTGGCGCTGTTGTTGTTTTCGACCATTGGGTTTAGTTCGAGACGATCGGCCTGCTCTTCAGGCAAACAAAGACACACAATGCCGCTGCATTCTCTGATCATTAGTGCCATCTGCTCAGTGGTTAATGACTCAACTGAGTAGATGATATCCCCTTCGTTTTCGCGATCTTCATCGTCTAATAGTAAAACTCCACGACCTTGTTTAAGGGCGATTAGCGCATTTTCTACACGAGTGATTGGGTCGCCGAACTCGGCAAGAATGGAAGACTGATTCATGGTTTACTCCTAAAATGTCACCAGAATCAGGGCATACATGAGCACTGAAGCTTAGGCTTCAGCCAAAACGAAATGCACCACAACATCACAAAGTATGCTGGTGTTACTTCATTCTCTCTCATCCGGACTATAACCGTCGGCCCTGGAGTTTCACCAGATCTGCTGACCTCGACGAATCGAGCGCTCGCGGGCTTACCACTCAGTAGCGATTTGTAACTGGAGATGGCTTACCGCCGGTGGGGAATTTCGCCCCGCCCTGAGAATAAATTATTGATCGCTTAATAGCAGGAGAATTGTAACGGCTATCGACTCGGATGAGAAGCAATCGGCATCACAACTGTTGCATTAGCAGACGCTAACTCAACAGAAATGGTTTCTATTAGGAGTCTTTAGTGTTTTTTTTGCTCACTCAGAGCGAGATGTGAGCGATAAAAACGATAACAAATCTGATCTGACCACTTTTCATAAATATATATAGATAATACAGCGTCTTAAAACATCACTATGACTTATGCATCATTTTTGCCACTTCAAAGCTGGTTAAATTTTGACATTTTGACATACAAAAAATAACATCTGATTAACATTGTGCGTGTTTCTATTGAAAATCTGCATAGTGTTGCACCACAAAAATTACAATAAATGCCAATCGAAAAAGAACCTACCCTAGGAGGGTCAAGGATGAATAAAAAGCACAGCTCTCTGCTTACAATATCGATATTGTTTGCGTGTAATGCCCATTCTGCGGGTTTCCAAGTTGCGGAGCACTCAGCTTCGGGTCTTGGACGAGCTTTCTCTGGTGAAGGCGCGGTGGCGGATAATGCCAGCGTACTTGCACGTAACCCAGCTGCCATGACACTTTTTGAGCACACCACATTTTCTGGCGCTTTATCCATCGTTGACCCTGAGGTGAATGTTACTCAGACTCAAATCGGCGATGCAGATTTCAAACAGAAGTCGAGCGACGTAGCACCAATGCAATTTGTCCCAGGGGCTTACTTTATCAGTCCTGTCAACGATAGCTTTGCATGGGGTTTTGCATCCTTTACTACTTATGGTGTTGCAACTGATTATCCAGATGACATCTATGCTGGTGACCTTGCCGGCAACACCTCGTTGATCTCAGTAAACTTGAATCCAAACATTGCCTTCCGAGTAAACGAACAGCTTAGTTTGGGTGCTGGTGTTAACGTAGTTTATGCCGAGGCAGAACTGGATAGGCACCAAGGGGGGTTACCTTTAGGTGGTTCTCCAAGCGATAAAATCATCAGCATGACTGGTGAGACGATAGGCTTCGGATGGAACATTGGTGCCATGTATGAGTTGGATGACAACAACCGTTTTGGTTTTGGCTACCGTTCAGAAGTTAACCTTGACTTCGATGATGGTGAATTTACTGATCACTATGGCGGCGTAATCTTAGACCCGAATAAAAACGAAACAACAGGTCAGCTTAAGCTAACATTGCCGGCAATTTTAGAGCTTTCTGCTTTCCATCAGTTAAATGATAAATGGGCTGTGCATTACGGTTGGCAATGGACTCAATGGAGCAGTTTTGAAGAGCTGAAAGCAACCAGTTCAGAGTGTAAAGATGGCGTTTGTTTCGAGAAAACTGAACATTACGAAAACAACCAAAGATGGTCAGTTGGCACCACATACACGCTTAACAAAGAGTGGACCTTACGCGCTGGTTTAGCTTATGACGAGCAAGCGGGTGAGGCGACATTGAGTATCCCAGACAGCGATCGCTTTTGGTACTCGGCAGGTTTGACCTACTTGTGGTCAGATAACCTAAGCCTGGATGCTGGTTTCACGTTGGTACAAAGTCGAAGCGGCAGTTTCACGGAAACAGATGCCGCGGGTAACGAGCTGACGTTTGATGCGGAAGCATTGGCATTTTTATCAGCAGTTCAGTTGAACTACACGTTTAAGTAGGCTTAGGAGTATTACGATGAACAATAAATTTTCTCTATCTCTTGTCTGTAGTGCTCTGCTTCTTGCGGGGTGTGGTGATAATACAGAAAGTAGCGGTGCGAGCACGGAACAGCCGTATAACAACCAAGCCATCAATGAGATGCTGTCTCGCAGTTCAAACATTGATTTTACCCTACAGGGTGAAGATGCCTCGGTGCCTCTTCCGTCGTTTTTGCTTCTTGATACCAGCGACAGTACATTAAACATTCCGGTTGGTTATGGGGACTCCCAAGGTCTAGACAATCCGCAAGTTGCAATGGGCGAAGCCGATGGCTGGAGCTCTCAGATGCCATTTGTTATCGACTTGAACCTTCCATCGGGTGTTTCTCTACTTAATGATTTAGCACCAGCATCTTCTGCACGTAGCGCAGTACCATTTAGCTTAAACCTTAATACTGGTGTTAGAGTTGCCAAAGTGACGGTTGATCTTGCAACCCGAGAAATGAGCAATTTCGAAGCGTTAACAGCAGGGGAAGATTTTCTTGTCGTGCCTAGCGAGGATCTTCGCTCTTTCAACATTGTGCCGCTCAAAGGTTTAGAGCCTGGCAGTGACTACATCTATGCGCTGACTGATTCGATCAAAGACAGCAATGGTGAGCCTCTGGGTACATCAAGCTCGTACGCGATTTTGAAGACTGACGAGATCATCCAATCTGGTACATTAGCGGCGCCTCAAAAGATTATTCAAAACGTCGAAAAGGCATTTGCGGATAATGGCCAAGTTACCAGTACCGATGACATTATTTATTCTTCTTGGTTTACCACTTCTTCAGCAGGTCAAGTTTTACTTGGTACAAAAGCGGCGATCGCTCAAACCGCTTTGCCTAATGTTGCCCCGTCTAACATTTGGAATGGTTCGGTAGCGAACCCGAATGGAATTGATGCCGCTACTTTGGATGCCTTGTATCAAGTGACTGTCACTAGCAAAACGAGCTTTGCTGACGCCGTTGCTTCAGATGCGATGTTTATTTCTGAGTTTGGTCAACAAAGTGCTGATCTCCTCCAAGGCGGCTACAACCTAAACTTTGCTAATGAGGCTATTGCATCGATTCAAGTCGTCAAAGGAACGATTAAACTGCCATATTTCTTGTCTGACTCGCTCGAAGGAGATGCGTGGAAGAAAACACCTTGGCGCAGTGCTATGCCAAGTGTATTTAAGATTTTGTCTGTATTGAGTTCAGGAACTGAAGACGATAAAGCTGCGGTCGGTCAGCAATTAGCCGTTCTTGGCTTGACTAATTTACCTGCTGATTTGTACCTCCAAGATAAGCTAAAAGCACTTATAGGTCAGACGTTGACCTTAGCCGATGGAACTCGATTAGACTCAGATCGAATCATGACCAAGTACAGTGCGGTACCACAGATTCGCGCTGTTAAAGACGTGCCTTTCTTAATGTTTGTACCTGAAGGTGCAGCGATTAGTGCTAACTTGCCAATTCTTCAGTACCAACATGGTATAACCAGTATAAAAGAAAGTGCATACGCTTTTGCTATGCAGCATATTGGTGGTGCCATGCAAGGAGAGGCGCCGTTTAAGCCATACGCCATAATCGCGATTGACCAACCACTTCACGGTCAACGAGCTCTTAGTTATGGTAATGATGATGAAGTTGTTACCGATACAGACAACCCTACTGTGTACATGAATCTAGAGTATTTGCCGGTAGCGCGTGACAATATTCGCCAAAGTGCGATTGATGGACTGGGTGTACGCTACGCACTCAATGGGGCGAATGATGCGGCGTTTGCTAATCTTGATGCTGAAAACGTGTCATTGTTCGGTCACTCGATTGGCGCAATCACGGGTATCAGCTCCTACGCTATTGCTAACACACCGGTGTCTGCGTTAGAAGGTAATTTATTCAAATACACCAGCGCCACTCTTGCCAATGCTGGAGGTGGTATTGCTCCATTTTTATTGAATTCGGGCAGCTTCTCGCCGGTAATTAAACACACTATCGCAGTGAAAGCCGTGCCAGGTTACGCCAGTTACTACGAACGTACATGTGGTTCAAAGGATGATGGAGTATGTATTACGAAATTCCTCGGTGACCCAAATGATGAATCTGCTAACCCAGCAGAAGGGAGTGCGAGCGACATTGCTAAGGTAAACGCGACACTTGCGAGTTTTACTTTCGCTGCACAAACGGTATTAGACAATGTCGATCCGTACAACATTGCACCACTGGTTAATCAAACGGGAGCGCCTGTTCTGGGTCTGCAAGCTGAAAACGATTCGACTATTCCGAATTCAGTATCTGGTGCGCCAACTGCGGGTACTGAGCCTTTGTTTAGTAAACTAGAACTTGTCAATACGGCGACAGATACTCAAGGGCAGAAACTGGCTTCCTATTTCTTAGCGACAACGGATGCAGAGCACTCCACGGTCATCGCGCCGCAAAGCGATACTGATGGCAATGCGAATACGGAGATGACATCACAAATTGTCCAATTTACTTTGACAGCAGGCAATGCAACTTCTTCGATTGCGGTGACAGATGCACTGCTGGATGCCACTAAATAACATCCCTCTAAGCCGGCCATTAGGCCGGCTTTTTTCTCTTCTTAGTATGTATTTCTTCGGCTGCCTCTGCACTTTCAACTTCATTTAGCTAAATTAATCAAACTCTTGCATATTATCTTTGCAACTTGCCGGTAGGTTTTGTATATGTGATAGCGATTTCATAAATTAAAGCTGTATATGGAGATAGTGGTGAAAGAGTATCAAGCCTATTTATTTGATATGGACGGAACCTTAGTTAATTCAGAGCCGTTAAAAGGCATGGCACTCGCGCAAGCGTGCAATGACTATGGTGCCAAAGTCGATTTTAATATTTATAAGGAGGTCATGGGAGAGAGTTGGCCTGTCGTGACGGGGCATTTCTTTCACCAAGCGGGAATCAGCCCGGAACTGGCGGAGTTTAATACCTATTTTCGTGCCCACTATGAGGCGCTACTTGCTAAGCAACTTGAGCTTAATGAAGGGGCGAAAGAGTATCTTTTGGCTCTTAAACAGCAAGGAAAAATCTGCGGGGTTGTCAGTTCGGCGGCAACTTGGATGGTCGAAAATATTCTACAAAGCTTAGATCTAAACGACATGTTTGATGTGGTGATCACCCAAGAGCATGTAACCAAGCATAAACCCGATCCAGAAGCCTACTTTCTCGCTCTTGAGCACCTCAACCTGGACGCAGACTCGACCGTTATTTTCGAGGACTCAGCAGCAGGTGTCGCCGCCGGTGTTGAGACTGGATGTGATGTAGTTGCAATTCATCATGAGTTTAATGGTAAGAACGACCTTAGTGGTGCAATCTTGCAAATAGACCGCTATCAGCAGGTCAATGAGCTCTCGGGAACGCTATGAATATAAAAGGGCTCGATGAAGGTGGCTATATCGCACCTGCTTATTCAGTGAGTCATATTGCTACTGAGTTTGAAGGTGTGGTCCAGAGCACCTTGCAGCGACTTGAACAATGTTTCCCCGAGCAGATTCATAGCGTTTATCTCTATGGCAGTGTCGCTCGGGGCGATGCCATACCTGAGCAGTCAGACTTAGATTTGTCGTTGGTCTTTCACCAGCCGCTTGAACAACAAACACGCATACAGTTAGCCGAACTGGCGCGTGAGATCAGTGATGAGTTTAGTGTGATCACCAAACTCGATTTTGATCCGGGCCATTTGGCTGAAGTGCTAGCCGATTGCGAGGAGTATCGCTGGCAGTTTTGGCTTAAACATTGCTGTTGTTGCCTATGGGGAGAGGACTTATCGACGCGTTTTCGCCGCCATAAACCGAGCGTAAAGCTTGCCAATGCGTTAAATGGAGATCTTGCTGCAGTGTTAACAGAAACGCTTAGTCAGCTCCCTTTGAATCAGACGCAACCTTTACCAGCCAAGATAATCGCGAAGAAGTTGCTCCGCAGCGCCTATCTACTGGTGGCTGACAAAGACCAAAGCTGGCTAACGGATTTACACCAGATCGCGCAGGTGTTGAAACGCTTTTACCCGGATGATGTCACATCGATCGACATTGCTCTGGATTTAGCGCTCGGTGGCACGCGAAATGTGTCTTGCATCAACGAGTTAATCGTCGGTTTTGGTTATAAAATTAGTGAGCAAATAGAAAAACAATAAAACGAAGCAAGCACATGGAGGTGACTGTGAAGAGCATTATATTGATCGATTTTGATGGCGTGATTCGGCAATGGCCAGGTGATGAGGTCACTCAAGCAGAACAAGCCTTGGGTGTTACGCCGGGTTCGTTATACAAAGCCGCTTTTACCAACGATCTTCTCAATCTTGCTGTTTGTGGGGAAATCTCTCATCAAGAGTGGTGCGACAGGGTAACGACGCAACTGGCTCGTTGCTGGAGTCAGAAAACGGCTGAAGAGCTGGTTGATACTTGGCAACAAGCAAAGTGGCAGATAGATACAGAACTCGTCGCTGGGTTACGCCATCACGCACCTGAATCTAAACTGGTGCTGGTGACCAACGGTACTTCTCAGCTCGAAGCTGATCTCGCAAGTGCTAATTTGCTCGATAGCTTCGACTTGGTGGTAAGTTCTGCGCATATCGGTGTGGCGAAACCCGATCGGCTCTATTTTGAAGTCGCCTTGCAGCTTGCAGAAGGCCACCCTGTGCATGCCGTGTTTATCGATGATAGCCATACCAACGTCGCAACCGCAAAAGCAATGGGTATCGATAGTTTGGTTCACACCAATAAGGATGAGACGTTAGCCTTTGTGCGAAGTCACTTTTCGTAGCAAACGAGAGCCGAGAATATGGAATACAAGTTGGAGATCTACACCCCTGAAGCCCACGTGATTGCGATTCGGGATACATTGAATGCAGCAGGAGCCGGTGTCGTTGGAGATTATGATAGTGTTGTCTCTGTGGTCAATATCTCTGGGTTCTGGCGCCCGACTTCCAATGCCAACCCCGTTACGGGGCAGATCGGCGAAATTAACTTCGGCCATGAAGTGAGAGTGGATGTTCGCTGCCGAAGAGATCGAGTCAAACAAGCAATGGCAGCGGTAAGAGAAGTTCACCCTTACGAAGAAGTGGTGATCAACGTGATTCCACTGGCGAATCATGAATTTGAATAAATAAACCAATCGAAAAAGCCGACGTTAGGTCGGCTTTTTTCGTTTTACATTAGTGGCTAGGTTGCGTGTCTAGCGCTTCAACCTTGACCGCTGCCACTTTGAATTCCGGTATTTTGGCGTGCGGATCGGTTGCCGTCGTAGTCAGGCGATTGACGGGTGACTCAACAAAGTGGAACGGGATAAACACCACGCCAGCCTGAATTCGCTTCGTCACAAAAGCATCTATTTCAATTTCTCCTCGGCGAGTGGACACTCGTAACCGTTGACCATTCTTGATGCCCAGTGCCTCTGCATCATGGACACTGATCATGGCTCTAGGTCCAGCAAGGTTATCCAGACCTTTGGTTTTTCGTGTCATGGTGCCAGTATGAAACTGCTCTAAAACCCGGCCAGTCGTAAGAACCAGAGGAAACTCTTCATCTGGCAGTTCAGCCGCATAGCGGAAAGGCACACCGACCATCTGCCCCTTGCCTCGAGTAAACTGAGTCTGATGCATGATACGAGTCCCATTAGGGTTGTTCTTATTGCTCGGCCATTGCACTCCATCTGGTGTGATTGCGTCCCACTTCAATCCGGCATATTGCGGTGTAACTCGCGCGATTTCAGCGGTGATATCCGAAGCTTGTCGATAATGCCAATTTCCACCCATTGCGTTGGCGATTTGCTGAATGATCCACCAATCTTCTTTGGCGTCACCAGGGGGGTTCAGTGCCGCATTGACACGTTGCACCCGTCGTTCAGTGTTGGTGAAGTGCCCGGATTTCTCGGCAAATGAACAAGAAGGCAGCACCACATCGGCATATTGCGCGGTCTCGGTGAGGAAGATATCTTGCACAACTAAGAAGTCCAGAGTCTCTAGTCCTTCAATAACATGTGCTTGGTTTGGATCGCTCAACACAGGATTTTCACCCATGATGTACAAGCCGCGAACGTCGCGTTTGCATGCGGCGTCAATGATCTCAGTGAGCGTGAGCCCCGGCTCTAATGGCAAATCAGGGGCGTTCCATTCAATCGAGAATTTCTGCCTAACCATTGGGTTGTATACTTTTTGGTAGCCAGGGTAGTTGTTTGGCAGTGCTCCCATATCACATGCGCCCTGAACATTAGATTGCCCGCGCAATGGGTTAATGCCTCCACCTTCAATACCAATGTTGCCACACAATAGTTGCAGGTTAGCGACAGAGCGAACATTGTCGTGGCCGGTGGTATGTTGAGTGATGCCCATTGAGTAATAGACAGCGGTTCGTTTGGCGGTGCCTATCATACGCGCCATGGCAAAGATATCGTCGCGACTTACTCCCGTGACAAGCTCGACTTTATCAATCGCGTAGGCGGGGGACATCACTTCTTGCAATAAGGTGTCAAAACCATCGACGCGTTCTTCAATATAGTTTTGATCGTACCAACCGTTTTTAATGATTTGCTGCATGATGCCATTCAATAACATCACGTCGGTACCCGGTCTATGGGCCAAGTAAAGCTCCGCATGATCGGCCATGTCGATGCGTTTCGGATCGGCAACAACCAAGCGTGCGCCGTGGTGGCGGATGGCTTGTTTAATATGAGAAGCGATGATTGGATGTGCAGAGGTGGTGTCTGAGCCTATGATGAAAATGACGTCAGAGTGTTTGATACTCGGAATATCATTGGTCATCGCGCCGCTACCGAGTGAGGCCTCTAAACCTGTCACACTCGATGCGTGGCATAAGCGCGCGCAGTGATCGACATTATTGGTACCCAGTTCACGACGAATGAATTTTTGGAACGCGTAGTTATCTTCGTTGGTGGTTTTTGCCGACGAGAAGCCTGCCAGTGCATTGCCACCAAAATCTTGTTTAAGGGTGGTGAATTTTTTGCCGATCAAAGCAATCGCTTCATCCCAACTGGCTGGTTGTAGCCAACCATCTTTGCGGATCAAAGGGGTCGTTAGACGGGAGTCATCAGCGATAAAGTCAAAGCCAAAACGGCCTTTCACACACAGCATCCCTTGATTGACGGGAGATTGAGCACCGGTCACACGACGGATCTTATTCGCCACCTTGTCTACGTGCATGGTTAACTTACAACCCACGCCGCAATAGGTACATATGGTGTCAACTTGATGTAGCACCTCTTCACGCCCTTGAGAGCGATCTCGGCTATCAACCATCGCGCCGGTAGGGCACGCTTGAACGCACGCCCCGCATTGTACACAGTTGGAATCACCCATGAGAAGGCGACCATTCTTGCTTGAGCCAAAGTGCGGCCTATCATCTGGGCGTAATGCCGGGCGGCCATGTTGGTCGTGAATAAAGTTGAGAATGCCATGCACCGCTTGCTCACTACAGGCTTGGATACACTGACCGCAACTGATGCAGCGGTTGGCGTCAAATTCGATGAATTCAGCACTGCGGTCGACATCAAATTTGTGGCGCGGATCTTTGGCCCGCAAGTTGACCCAATCCTGGTGGCTTTTTACATCGACTGAGGCATCGAAATGCTGCTCCGCCCCGTATTCCGTTGAGTAATCGCGTAGGTCGCAACTGGTGTTTGCTTGGCAACCACATTCAAGGCAACGTGCAGCTTCTTTGATCGCCTCTTCGTTGTCAAAGCCAAGCTCAACCTCATCAAAACTTTGCTCACGTTGGGCTGGGGTAAGCTCAGGCATGATACTGCGAGCAACTTTCTGTAAATGTTCAAACTGGAGTGGATCCACCTGTGCCAGTTTCTGTTCTTTACGCGAGTTAAATGCCGGGCTTGGCATAGCTTGCATATCACCATCAAGGTATAAATCGATGGCTTTGGCGGCAACTCTTCCATCCCCAACGGCCTCTACTGCGGTCGCTGGCCCACGGCGAAAATCGCCAATACTAAAGATATTACCAGTCCCAGTGTGCATGGTTCGTTCGTCAGATTCAGAGGTATTCCAACGAGTAAGAGGAATAGAGAGGTTATCGTTATCGAGGAAACTCAAATCAGGCTTTTGCGATACCGCGGCAATGACGGTATCAAACGATTGAGTAAAAAACTCGCCAGTGGTTTGTGGGCGTCTACGACCGGATGCATCGGGAGCACCTAGCGCCATTCGTTCCAAGCGAACCTCTGTTACTCGGCCATTTGGATCGGCAAGGTTTTCTACTGGATTGGTGAGAAACAGAAACTTAACACCTTCATGCTCGGCTTCTTCAATTTCGTAATCTTCCGCTGGCATTTCTTCTCGGGTGCGGCGATAGATGATGGTCGTGTCTGCACCAGCTCGTCGCGCGGTTCGGGCACAGTCAATCGCGGTGTTTCCGCCGCCAATTACCGCCACAGTTTGCCCCGTCGTGTAGGATTGTTCAGTCACAAAATCCTTTAGGTAATCGACGCCAAGATAGCAACCTTTGAGGTCACTCCCAGGGTAGTCCATTTCAACGGCGAGCGATGCGCCTATCGCCAAACAGACCGCATCGTATTGGTGGCTTAAGCGTGATAAAGAAAAATCACGGCCAAGTTTTTGCCCTGTTTTTATTTGCATACCATTACGACACATCAACTCGATCTCTTTGTCTAGGATCGCTTTTGGTAACCGGTATTCGGGTATGCCGTAGCGCAACCAGCCTCCGGCTTTGGGCATCGATTCATATACCGTGACGTCATAACCTTCGTTAGACAAATAGTAACCGGCGGTAAGGCCTCCTGGGCCGCTGCCAACTATGGCCACTGAACGATGCTTAGCCGGTTTTTTCTCAGCAACATACGCTTCTTGCGCCGCTAGGTCGGCATCGGCTGCGTGGCGTTTAAGTTGGCGTATGGCGATGGATTCATCGACCAGTGAACGGCGACACTCACTTTCGCAAAAAGCAGGACAGACACGGCCAATCGACAAGGGCATCGGCAGTGTACGTTTGATGACCTCGATTGCCTTGTGATGATCATTTTGAGCGATGAAATAGAGGTAAGATTGAATATCGACACCGGCAGGACAAGCCGTCTTACATGGGGCTTCACAGTCCGCATAGTGGTCTTGCATGATTCGATTCAGTGCTTGGCGGCGATGTTCACTCAGCTGCTCAGACTGAGTTTTCACCGTAAGGCCTTTGTACACTTGTAGTTCACAGGCGCGTTGTGTTCCGCCACTTTCAACTTCAACAACACATAAGTCGCAGGGCACTTTCTGATTTGATTTGTTTAGCCCACACAGTGAAGGAATGTCGACTCCACATATTTTTGCCGCTTCTAGAAGGGTAGAGCCTTCTTCCACGATGCGATACTTTCCGTCGATGACGATTTCTATCATATGACCCCCGCAGCGTAATAAATAAAACCATTTATTTTGTAAGGATAATGGCTGGCAAGGAATTTTCGTGTGACAAAAAACTCAATCTGTAGTTATTTTTGATGTGATATTAAGTGGATGCTTCCTTGCTAATTATCCAATATGCGCTCCCGCTCGTGGCTAAGAGTTGATTCGAATCAAGCCAAGTTGCATACACCTCTTTAGGGGTATGTATAACTTCACATAGTGTCATGACAATAACCTCAAAATTAATAAGGTTGCTAT
Source organism: Vibrio sinaloensis DSM 21326 (assembly GCF_000189275.1). Classification (GTDB taxonomy): domain Bacteria; phylum Pseudomonadota; class Gammaproteobacteria; order Enterobacterales; family Vibrionaceae; genus Vibrio; species Vibrio sinaloensis. Next base: position 134,272 of record NZ_AEVT01000093.1, read on the forward strand.
GCTTAAACTTGAGTCTGTGCTCAATGTTGCCGCTGGTGAGAGGAAGTGAGTCATGAGTGGGTCGAAATCCAAGACATCTGAAAGTCGACGTCGTTTCTTACGCGACGCAACAAGAACCGCTGCCGGGGTTGGTGCTGCAGCAACCATACTCGGATTACAGTCAATGCAAAGCCAAGCCAGAGATGGCAGTGGTGTGCCAATCAGGCCGCCAGGCGCATTACCTAAAGGCGAGTTTGAAAAAGCCTGCGTTCGTTGCGGCTTATGTGTTCAAGCATGCCCGTACGACACGCTGAAATTGGCGACCTTGCTCTCTTCGGTTGAATCCGGCACGCCGTACTTCAATGCGCGTGATATTCCATGCGAAATGTGTGAAGACATCCCGTGCGTGCCCGCCTGTCCAACGGGAGCCCTTGACCCTAACTTGACTAATATTGACGACGCCAGAATGGGGACGGCAGTATTGATTGATCATGAAAGTTGCCTCAACTGGCAAGGTCTGCGTTGCGATGTATGCTACCGAGTATGTCCTCTTATCGATGAAGCGATAACTCTTGAGCATGTGCGCAATGAACGTACCGGCTACCATGCCAAACTGATCCCAACGGTTCATTCCGATAAGTGCACTGGCTGCGGAAAGTGTGAAGAAGCTTGTGTGACGGAAATTGCGGCGATCAAAATTATCCCAACGGAACTGGCCAAAGGCAAAATGGGGGCACACTACCAGTTGGGTTGGGAAGAGATTAAAAAACCGCTCGAAAACAGCGCTCCAGAGGTGCCAACTGAGGCTCTAGAAAGCTTGGGAGGTAAATTGTAATGGCTAAGAATCTTGCAAAAGATGCCGGCAAAGATGCGATTCGCGAATTGGGCTGGTGGACTGCTCATCGTTTTCTCATTTTACGCCGTTTGTGCCAACTGACGATTGTTGGCTTGTTTATGGCAGGGCCTACCTTGGGCGTGCTTAAGGGGAATCTTTCATCCAGCAATCTATTTGACGTTATTCCATTTAGTGACCCCTTAATAATCATGCAAACTTTAGCTGCTGGACACTTACCAGAGATGACCGCTCTCGTTGGCGTGTTGATCGTGGTGGTGTTTTACGCTTTGATCAGTCCAAGAGCGTTTTGTGGTTGGGTCTGCCCACTCAATATCGTGACTGACTTAGCGGCTTATCTGCGCAGAAAATTGAACCTAAAAACCAGTTACCGCTGGTCATCAAGCCTACGTTACTGGCTCATCCCCGTTTTGTTGGTCGGCAGTGCTTTGTCTGGCAGTGTCCTGTGGGCTTGGATTGATCCGGTCGCCGCGTTACATCGAGGTCTGGTATTTGGCATTGGTGCTGGTTGGGTGTTGGTTGGTCTGGTGTTTGTCCTCGATCTGTTGCTCGTCGAGCATGGCTGGTGTGGTCACCTTTGTCCGCTCGGGGCGACTTATGGTGTCATTGGGCGTAAAAGCGCCATGAGAGTGACAGCAGTACGTCGAGAAGATTGCACCAAATGCATGGATTGCTATAACGTTTGCCCTGAACCCGATGTTCTTCGTCAGCCGTTAAAAGAAGGCGATCGTCGAGTCATGGATCAGAACTGCATGAGCTGCGGCCGCTGTATTGACGTATGCGCGGAAAAAGTTTTTGAATTTAAAAACCGCATTGTCGTTCGTCAAGTGGACTGATAGCTATCTCAATACCTGATAATGAGATTGAATATCATTTGAATATGAAATAGTATCCATTGCCATCAATTGGCAATGGATATTTTTTATATGATTAAAGGATTAGCGACAAGACTGGTATTGGCTCTTTCACTACTTATCCCTGTGGTAGCAACCGCACAAGATCAACGTAGCGTGGAGGATGAACACGGGACGTTTACCATTTCTGGTACACCTGAGCGCATCGTTGTGTTGGAATTTTCGTTTGTCGACGCCTTGGCTGCGGTCGGCATATCTCCCGTCGGTATTGCTGACGATAAAAAATGGAGCGAGTGATCCCCGCCGTTCGCAATGTAATTCAACCTTGGACTTCGGTCGGTATGCGTTCGCAGCCGAGCTTAGAGGTGATCGCAGATCTCAAACCTGATCTGATCATTGCAGATGCTGAGCGCCATGCTGCGGTTTATCAAGATCTTACGCGCATTGCCCCAACGCTTTTACTCAAGAGTAGGGGAGAGACTTACCAAGAGAACTTACAGGCAGCGCAAGTCGTTGGTGTTGTGGTCAATAAAGAGCAGCAAATGAACGCGCGTATCGCGAAGCACAAATCGACCATGCAGCAATACAAAACACGTTTTGCCAGCCAAGAAACGATCCAGTTTGCGGTGGTGTCTGAAAAAGGGATGTGGATGCACGGTCCTTCCTCTTACGCCGGTGGCGTTATCACTGAACTAGGCTTAAACAGCCCAATTCCAAATCAAACAGAGAAAGCGTATCTACCGACCAGTTTTGAACAATTGCTTAAGGCAAATCCAGATTGGCTGTTACTGGGCCCGTACTCTGAACAGACGGTTGTCGATGAATGGCAAGAGAACCCGCTATTCAAAATGTTGAAAGTGAGTCAGAAGAATCAATCGGTAGAGGTCTCACCAGCCTTATGGTCGCTCAATCGCGGAATGCTTGCCGCCGAAGGGATTGCCCAAAATCTTGAGGAAATTTTGGCAAACTGATCATGAATCGCATTTCTATTTGCTTTGTTTTATTAGCCGGCAGTGTCATCGCCGGCTTTTGCTTTTCCATGCTCAGTTGGTCGAGTTTCCCTTTGTCTCGTGTCCATCTTTGGGGCTATTTAACGGCATTCGACAGCAATAACATGGAGCAGCAGATCCTTGCAACGTTAAGAGCTCCAAGGGTGTATGCCAGCATGTTGATTGGGGCGAATCTAGCGATCGCAGGAGTACTCATGCAGGGGTTAACACGTAATCCGCTTGCCTCGCCATCTGTATTGGGGATCAACGCCGGAGCGGCCTGTGGCATGGCCTTATCGAGCATAGGGTTTCTATCTTTAGATAGTGTACCAAATGTCGTAGTTGCAAGTGCTGGGGGGATCGCGAGTGGGGTATTGGTCATGCTATTGGGGGGCTTTTTTTCACCTAGACCGCATCCACTTAAATTGGTTTTGGCGGGTATCGCGGTCAATGCGTTGCTGATTGGTATGACCCGAGCATCGGTGATCTTAGCAGACGATATGGCTTACAGCGTGATTTATTGGCTGTCTGGTTCGGTCTCGAATATCGAGTGGCAACAATGGCATCAACTTTGGCCTGTTAGCTTGGTTGGTATCGCCATCTCGATTGCCATCGCACGCCACCTCAACCTGATTGCATTGGGTGATGATGTCGCCATTGGGCTCGGTTTGAATGTGGCGTTTACTCGCCTATGTGCTTGTGTTGCCATCGTATTATTGACCGGGGTAAGTGTTTCTGTTGCTGGGCCAATCGGTTTTGTTGGCTTAATCGTTCCTCATGTCATGCGCCAACTTGTAGGTAATAATGCACTGCTTCTGATCCCCGCTAGCGGTCTTGGCGGCGCATTGTTGATGGTGTGGGCTGATGGCTTATCTCGAGGGATTGCTTTCCCCGCTGAGACGGCCGTTGGCGTTATTACCGCTCTGATTGGCACGCCTTGCTTTATTTTGCTGGCAGTGAGGAGCCGTTTATGAACAGTCAACGTATCCTAATTGCCTTGTTGTTGACAGTCTGTATTACCGGCTTTGGCAGTTTGTTTGTGGGAGCGGTGCAACTGTCGGTCACGGAGGTGCTGCAGGTACTGTGGACGGCAGACAAGCAAGAGTTCATCATCAATCAATACCGTTTACCACGTATGATACTGGCGATTGGTGTGGGCGCAGGTCTAGGCCTGTCTGGCGCTCTGGTTCAAGGCATCATTCGTAACCCGCTTGCATCGCCAGATCTAATGGGAATCAGTGCGGGCGCGGGTTTGGCGGCAACAGCCTTGCTCGTGTATTGGCCGAGCGCCCCTTTATACTGGCTACCTTTGATGGCTCTGATTGGTGGTCTAGGCGCTGCGGCAATGATCATGGCGCTGGCATATTGGTCAAAGCCTACGCCAGCACGTTTGGCCCTTATCGGTATTGCCATCAGCGCTTTTTTGGCAAGTGGTATCGATTTTCTTATGATCGTGAATCCGATAGAAATTAATACCGCCATGATCTGGTTAACGGGCAGTTTATGGGGACGAAACTGGCAGCAAGTTCCCTTTATTTGGTGGTCACTGTCGATATTAATTCCTTTTTCCTACTGGTTGGCTTGGCGACTTGATGTGATGGGACTTGGTGAAGAGAGTGCTGCTTCTTTGGGAATAAGCCCCAGTAAGGTACAAGTATTAGCCCTCACCTGTGCGGTTGTGTTAGCCAGTATTAGTGTGTCTGTATGTGGGACCATTAGTTTTGTCGGGCTACTGGCACCGCATCTATCTCGACTGCTTTTTGGTCACAATCATAAACTGTCATTGCTTGGTGCTGCGGTTATTGGTGCCTTGTTGGTACTCGTAGCGGATGTAATGGCAAGAGGCATTCAGCCCCCTATTGAACTGCCTGCTGGTGTACTCACTTCGCTCATAGGCGCACCGTATTTCATCTTTCTATTACAACGTTATAAAGGTTGGTCATGATTTCTACAAAGCAGTTGTCCGTCGCGTATGGTGACAAAATGGTGATTGAAAACCTATCACTGACTTTACCTGAAGGTAAGATAACCGCACTGATTGGCCCTAATGGCTGTGGAAAATCGACTCTGTTAAAAGCCTTATCTCGTATCAATAAAATTCGCTCTGGGGAGGTGTTGTTTCAAGGTCGAGGCTTGAGTGAGTATAAGGATAAGCAATTGGCGCAGCGGCTATCTATGTTACCGCAAGTCGTTCAAAGCCCTGAAGGGGTGACGGTGAGAAAATTGGTTGAATATGGCCGTTCACCCTATGTATCGCATTGGGGACGTTTGACGACGCAAGACAAGCAGAAAGTTGAGCAAGCGATGCGCGAAACTGGGGTATGGGAGTTGGCTGATCAGAGCGTAGAGTCGCTATCGGGTGGCCAGCGTCAGAGAGCGTGGATTGCAATGATTCTCGCCCAAGATACTGACGTGGTGATGCTTGATGAGCCGACAACATATCTGGATTTATCACACCAGATAGAGCTCATGAAGTTGATGAGGGCCATGAACCATCAAGGCAAAACTGTGATAGTGGTGTTGCATGATTTAAACCAAGCCTGTCGTTACTGCGATCATCTTGTCGTCCTTAAGCAAGGACAATTGGCAGCTCAAGGGGCACCAAGTCAGATCTTCACTGAGCAGCTACTCGATAGCGTGTTTAATCTGGATGCCACTGTCGTTGCTGATCCGGTATCGCAAACTCCTATGTGTATCGCTCGCTAGTTGATGCTAAGGCTCGCGAGAAGGCAGTGAACTAACTGTGACGTCATCCCTTGCTAAGTGATGAAACGCTGCTCTATAATCTCTGCATCATTTCTGTAGGAGATTACGCCAATATGAATAACTAACACCTGTTATCCATTTTTACATCATTGTTCGGATTTCACAGGGTTAGTCGGCGTAGCTTCGTCTTTGCTTTCTTCCAAGCACGACTTATTTGTACATACTGCGTTTGATTGCGTTCTTGGCGTTTGCCCAGATCGTCTATCGGCACATTGCTACGCCCAATCCTGTTTAACAGGAGGCATATTATGCCAGTTCTACAAGCACATAAAATCAGTTACCAGTTTGATAATGGTGACACCTTATTCCACGACATTTCTTGTTCATTATCGGCTAAGCGAGTGGGTTTAGTTGGCCGAAATGGGGTAGGAAAGTCCTTTCTCGCCAATATTCTTAGCGGTCAGTTGCAACCCAGTTCAGGGACGGTGGTGACCACCAAGCGTATCGGCCGTTATAGCCAATTACCCTCTCATTTACTGAACAGTGATATGACTGTGGCCGAGTTTCTGGGTTACGACCGAATCCTCAATGCGATAGAGCAAATAGAGTCAGGTGATTGCAGTACGCAATGGTTCGAGATAGTGGGTGAAGATTGGCAGCTTAAGCAGGCGTTAACGTCGCAGTTGTCTGATATGGGACTGCCAGAGAGCACAACATTTTTATGTCGTGATTTAAGCGGCGGGCAGCTCGCTAGGTTGCAACTTTGGGCACTGTTTCAGTCCAATGCTGAGTTACTGATTCTGGATGAACCATCAAACCACTTAGACCAAGGCGCACGAGACTGGTTGGTTGATCAGATGGCGCAGTACGATGGGCAACTATTGCTTATTAGCCATGACCGTTACTTGCTCCGACAAATGGAGCAGATTTGGGAGCTGAGTTCATTGGGCCTGCGCCAATACGGCGGTAATTTTGATGTTTACCAGCAGCAAACTCGATTGGAACAACAGGCGGTAGAGCGTCAACTTGATGCGGTGAGAGGCGAGCAAAAACGTTTGGAGATCCAAGCGCAGAAGAATCGTGAGAAAGCTCAGCAGCGTGAGGCGCAAGGCAACAAGATCCGTAAATCTGGTAGCCAGTCAAAGTTGATCCTAGATGGGATGAAGCAGAGCGCGCAAAACTCAGTGTCTAATCGACAAAAAAATGAAAGCGGTCGACGAACGATGTTGGAGCAAAAACAACATCTGCTTAATGCGCGTTATGAGCAAATTAAACCGCAGAAATTCTACTTAGAGCAAGGCGATACGGGGCGCGGGTTTGCGGTTAAAGTTATTGGTGGTGTCCTGCCGTATGTGCATCATGAACCATTTAATCTGACGTTAACCGAGACCACAAAGCTCCACTTGTCCGGGCCCAATGGTGGAGGAAAATCAACCTTACTCAAGGTACTACTTGGTGAGTTGGCGCTGCTAAGTGGCGAGTGCAATATTAACCGCCCAGTATGCTACCTAGATCAGCACTTTGGTTTACTGCGAAGTGATTTGTCTTTGCTCGAAAACATGACTCATCATTGTCTTGGTTTGCTGGAAAAAGACGCCCGAACTTTGTTAGCGGGCATTGGTTTTCGTCGTGACAGTGTGTTTCGTCTTGCGAGCCAGTTAAGCGGAGGTGAAAAAATGAAACTGGCGATGCTTATCGTTAGCCATCAACCTCAATCTCCGGTGCTTTTGCTCGATGAACCGGATAATCATTTGGATTTGGATTCTAAGGGCTTACTGGCCGATGCGCTCAGCAACTATCAAGGTGCGTTTGTGCTAGTCAGTCATGATGAGGATTTTGTCCAAGACAGTCAGGTTGAGCAGCGATTGAGTTTGGGGTGAGATTCGTGACAATAAAAAGGCTGCCAAGTTGGCAGCCTTATTACGTTTTACGCACTTAAGATTTTAAAGACTTAACTAACGTTTCTAGTTCGTCCATTACTGCCTGAGTTTTTGGGTCGGTCTTTTTCATTGCAGCGACAACTTTTTTCTGTAGGTCATCGTGGATTTTCTTAACGTTAGGCTTTGATAGATACTGGTAGCCTTTCTCTTTTTGCTCGTCTTGTTTCTTTTGTAGTTCAGCAACAATTGCTTGGCGTTGTTTTTCAGTTACACCTTCTTTAGTTAGCTCTGTTTGCGCTTTTTGCAGTGCTTGCTCAAAGCCTTTTGGATCGTAGCCCACTGATTTTGCTTCGATTTCTAACTCGTCGTTGGCTTTGTTTGCGGCTTCGACGAGATCAGGGTTAGTCTCAAATGCTTTACTGCGAATACCCGCTAATTGCTGGCGTAGCTCTTGAATTCGTTGAATGGTTGGATTTGTTTGCTCGACTGCGCCTTTTGAATTGCTTTGCGTTGGTGCTGCAGCGATGGTTGGCATAGCCGTGATCGTCGCAACCGACAAAGCAACAATAGAGAGGAACTTTTTCATAGGGCACCTTTAGATATAAACATTGAATTTTCTTTGTCAGTCTAAAAGCTCGAGCTGTGGCTAGGTCAGTTGGCGGTCATAGATTGTTAGCCGCGGGTTAAATAGCGCTTAGACTGTTGCCAGAATCTGTTAAACTGTGCGATTCAATTTTCCAAGCAGGATCCGGCAATCATGAGCCAAGAACAACCCAATAACCCCCTACACGGACTGACGTTAGAAAAGATCTTAGTTCGCCTTCAAGAGCACTATGGTTGGGAAGGCTTGGACGCCGAAATTCAAATTAACTGCTTTTACAACAACCCTTCGATTAAATCATCGCTGAAGTTTTTGCGCCGCACGCAATGGGCGAGAGATAAGGTCGAAGCGCTTTATATTGATACATTTTGCAAATAGTCGCGGCTTCTCGCAGGCGATTGATGATGTTTAAAGGATTAAAACAGGCAAAGTCATGACGACGTATCTGGCAGGTTTTTCATTGGGTCTATCGCTGATTCTCGCGATAGGCTCGCAAAATGCGTTTGTTCTTAAGCAAGGTTTAAAGAACCAACACGTATTGATCATTTGCGCGGTGTGCGCGATTTCTGATGCGATATTAATTAGTGCAGGTGTGGCGGGGTTTGGGGCTATTGTTACCCAGTTTCCGCAAATTGAAACCTTCGCTCGCTATGGTGGTGCGCTCTTTTTGACCGTTTACGCAGTGCTGAGCTTTAAATCTGCATTAACCACAAGCCATGCGATGGATAGCCACGTCGCCAGTGAATCGTCCACCTTAAAAGCGGTGTTGACCTGTTTGGCCTTCACATGGCTCAATCCTCATGTTTACCTCGATACCGTAGTCTTGCTCGGTTCAATCTCTACCCAATATCACCCTGAGCAACTCATGTTTGCTGTCGGGGCGATCAGTGCCTCTTTTGTGTTCTTTTTTACGCTTGGGTTTGGTGCCCGGTTCTTGGCGCCGTTCTTTCGTAGCCCCAGATCATGGAAAATTCTCGAAGTGTTTGTTGGTGTCATAATGTTGGTGATTGCATTTTCGCTGATCTCCGGTGTTAGCGACTAGCGTGAATCAAACCGAAAACTAACAGGCGAGTGTGCCGCCGATGATACGGCGGCATACTTTATTTATAAAGTGATGCTTTTCACCATACCAGTCTCTGCGTGACCGGGGATGTTACACGCAAACTCAACCTTGTTGTCACCATGGAAATGCCACAGTAGCTGTTTGGCTTTGCCCGGCTTGACGGTAACGGCATTGCCCGATTCGTGGGCATGTCCAGCCATGGACTTCATCATTTCTCTATGCTTGAGTTGCTCGGCTGCTGAGCCGATCGTAAACTCATGATCGATTTTCCCTGCGTTCATTACCACAAACTGGACCACATCATTAGGCTCTATGGTCACTGGCTTCTTGAAGCTTATCTTCATGTCATCTGTGAGTATGACATGCACGACTTTATCTGGTTTCGCTCCTGGGGCTGGCATGCCAACGTCAGACATTCCTTCCATGCTCATCATGGCCGAATGATCCATTTTAGTGTGGTCCATTGCCATATCGCCATGTTTCATATTGCTGTGGTTCATGGCGCCATGCTCCATGTTGCTGTGATCCATTCCATTTGAGCTTGCGGCGTTTACGAATCCACTTGTTGCGAGCATTGCCATAGCCAGTGAGATTAGGGTCTTTTTCATCATCATTTCCTTACAAGTTGTGTTTTTGAACGGTGAGCGACCAGCGCCGCCCACGGGCTTACGTTTATTTCACTTCACGTCGTTTCCATAGCTTGAATATTGCAGGAAGGACGAGCAGGGTGAGCAGCAGCGCTGAAGCCATGCCGCCAATCATAGGCGCGGCGATACGCTGCATGACTTCAGAGCCGGTACCATCTCCATACATGATGGGTATCAAACCAATAATGACGGTCAGTACGGTCATCATTACTGGTCGTACACGTAGGCCTGCACCTTCACGAATGGCTTCTGTCAGGTCATGCTCTTGGAGAAGCTGACCTTGCTCTTCGGCATTGAGTTTTTTGTAGTGCCAGGCTTGGTTGAGGTAGACCAGCATGATCACGCCTATCTCAACTGCGACCCCAGCAAGAGCGATAAATCCGACCCCCACTGCAATCGAGAAGTTATAGTTGAGATAGTGCATCAGCCATAATCCGCCCACCATCGCCAGAGGTAAGGTCAGCATAATGATCATCACTTCACCGACTCGGCGGAAACTGAAGTAGAGCAGCAGCATAATGATGACCAGCGTAATCGGTACCACAACACTGAGGCGATCTTTGGCGCGTTCCATGTATTCATATTGCCCAGACCAAGCAAGCGAGTAACCTGCTGGGAGTTGCAACTGCTCGGCAACGATCTGCTGAGCTTCAACAACATAAGAACCAAGGTCACGACCGTCGATGTCGACAAACACCCAGCCATTAGGACGAGCATTTTCAGTTTTGATCATCGGAGGGCCATCTTCGTAACGAATTTCGGCCACGTCAGCCAGCGCAATTCGCGCCCCATTTGGCGTGACTAGAGGCAGGTTTTGTAGCTTGACGACTGAATCTCGGTAGTCTTGTGGATAGCGCACGTTGATCGGGTAACGCTCTAATCCTTCAATGGTTTCGCCAACGTTCATCCCGCCAACCGCTGTCGAGATAACTTGTTGAACATCTTGGATATTAAGCCCATAGCGAGCGGCCGCACGGCGCTTGATATCTATGGTAACGTAACGGCCACCAGCGACTCGTTCTGCGTAAACGGATGCGGTACCGGAAACCCCATTGAGTATCGGCTCCAACTGAGCACCGATTTGTTCAATGACTTTAAGGTCTGGGCCTGCGATTTTGATTCCTATCGGGGTTTTGATTCCGGTTGCCAACATGTCGATACGGGTTTTGATTGGCATGACCCACGCGTTGGTTAAGCCGGGAAACTGAACCAGATCGTCAAACTCTTTACGTAGCGATTCGATGGTAACACCCTCGCGCCACTGATCTCGTGGTTTAAATTGAATGACGGTTTCGATCATCGTTAGCGGCGCTGGGTCGGTTGCGGTTTCTGCTCGGCCAATCTTACCCCATACCGTCTCGACTTCAGGCACGGTTTTGATCAGCTTATTGGTTTGCTGCAGCAGCTCGCGCGCTTTACCTATCGAGATGCCCGGATAGGTGGTTGGCATATACATCAAATCGCCTTCATCCAGCGGCGGAATAAACTCGCTGCCTAATTTGCTAGTAGGGTAGTAGGCCGATAGCATTAACCCCAGCGCAACCACAATCATGGTTTTTGGGAAGCGCAAACTCAAGTTAAGCAGAGGTCGATACAAGCCAACTAAGCCTTTGTTGACGGGGTTCTTGTGCTCAGGGAGAACCTTACCACGTATAAAGTAACCCATGAGGACCGGCACTAAGGTGATGGCTAAGCCTGCCGCGGCAGCCATGGCGTAGGTTTTGGTAAAGGCAAGCGGTGAGAACATCTTGCCTTCTTGCCCTTCTAGGGCGAACACAGGCACGAAGCTCAAGGTGATGATCAACAGCGAGAAAAACAGCGGTGCGCCGACTTCTTCAGCCGCTTTACTGATCACTTGCCAGCGGTTCTTGTCTGTCAAAGGCGTTCGTTCAATGTGTTTGTGAACGTTTTCGATCATGACAATCGCGCCATCGACCATAGCACCAATCGCGATCGCAATTCCGCCTAGTGACATGATGTTTGCATTTATCCCTTGCCAATGCATCACGATAAAGGCGCTAAGAATACCGACAGGCAGACTCAGTGCGATGACCAAGGATGACCGGATATGGAACAAGAAAAGCGCGCAGACGATCGCGACGACGATGAACTCTTCCGCGAGCTTCTTCCATAGGTTTTCTACGGCGGCATCAATCAGGGTCGAGCGATCATAGGTGGCGACTATCTCTACACCGTCTGGCAAGCTGCGTTGTAAATCTGCCAACTTTGTTTTGACCTTGTCGATCACTTCGCTAGCATTTTCACCAAAACGCATCACGATGACACCGCCCACAGCTTCACCTTCTCCGTTCAGTTCAGAAATACCGCGGCGCATTTGAGGCCCAAGGTTGATGTCGGCAATATCACCCAGAAGTAGCGGCGTGCCAGTCGTTGTGACTTTAACCGGTAGGGATTCAATATCTTCGATGCTGGACAAGTAACCTGTGGTGCGCACCATATGCTCAGCTTCAGCCACTTCAATGACTGACGCACCTGTCTCTTGGTTACCCTTGCTGATCGCCTGATTGACTTGTTGCAATGTTAGGTTGTAGGCCCGCAGCTTTGCAGGATCAATTTGTACTTGGTATTGCTTGACCATACCGCCCACGGTGGCGACTTCAGAGACGCCATCTACAGTTTGCAGTTCGTATTTTAAGAACCAGTCTTGTAGGCTGCGCAGCTCAGCTAAATCGTGCTGCCCCGTTTTGTCTTGCAATACATAACTGTAAACCCAGCCAACACCGGTGGCATCTGGACCCAATGTCGGTTTAGCGTTAGGAGGCAGTTTCGGTGCAACTTGACTTAAGTACTCGAGAACGCGTGAGCGCGCCCAGTACATGTCCGTATCATCGTTAAAGATGATGTATACGTACGAATCGCCAAAGAAGGAGTAGCCGCGTACCGTTTCTGCTCCGGGGACCGCCAACATCGCAGTAGTTAGAGGGTAGGTGACTTGATCTTCCACCACTTGAGGCGCTTGGCCTGGGTAGCTGGTTTTAATGATAACTTGAACGTCGGACAGATCAGGAATCGCATCAACGGGCGTATTCTTTACGCTGTATAGGCCGCCGAACACCAAGGCCAACGTGGCGATGATGACCAGAAAACGATTACTGATAGACCAACGGATGATTGCACTGATCATAGTTAGCCCTCTACTGCTTCAAGTTGTACTAGCTGGTATTCAGAGCCTTGTTTCTTGACTAGAAAGCGAACTTTCTCGCCCTCTTGAAAACCCGACAGATCCACTTCTTCACCGACTGAAAAATTCATTTCGCCGGCTTGCCAACTCCATTTCGCGACGGGCATATGGTGGAGGGTGATCATGCCAAAATCCGCCATGAGTGAGCTTATCTCTCCGGTGATCCAGACTTCGGCAGCAATGACATTGTCTCCGGCTTTGTAATCAAGGATCTGATATTGGCCCGACTCTGTTTTCTCCATTTCGAATTCGATCGCTTGACCTTTTTTCAGGCTTTGCATATCGACACCTTCGGCCACTTGGAAATTCATTACCATACCCGGCCAGTCCCATTCTGGTACCGCTTGGTGATTGATGGTGAGCATGCGGTGGCCTTGCATTACATCGGTGATTTCGCCAGTTGCCCATACGGTTTCTGACGCAGGTTCGATACCATTAATGCGCGATAAATCCGCCGACTGGCTAGACTCAGAATCGAGCATAAAGTGCGCAGAGGTGACGACTTTATCTTGTTCAGTGAGACCCTGTAGAACCTCGACTTTGTCACCCGCTTCGCGGCCCACACTGATGCGTGCAGAGCGGTACTTTCCTTCTCCGAGCGCCAGAACCACCCGAGTCATGCCACCCGAACGAATGACCGCAGATTTTGGTATGGTCATTACGGCTTCATCGCTGACAGGTTGCAGCGCAATATTGGCAAACATGTTGGGCTTGAGCTGGCCATTTGGATTAGGAAACTTCAAACGCACTCGCAGCGTACGAGTTTGCGGATCCAGAATGGGATACACGTAATCGACGACGCCTTGCCATTGTTGGCCCGGAATAGCATCGAGCGTCATACTGGCTTGGCTTCCTGCAGAGATCCAATGTGTTTGGCGTTCAAACACTTCCGCATCGACCCATACTTCGTTCAGTGGGCCTGCACTAATGACCGCTTGCGACGGTGATAGATAACCGCCTTCGCGCACGTTGAGGCTGGCGATGATGCCGTTCGCAGGTGCTTTGATCTCAATGGTCTGTGATGCTTTTCCTCGCCGCTTGATGGCTTGGATTTGCTGGCGATCAACCCCCAAGGTGACCAAACGCTCGGTTGCACCTTTGACTAAGCCTGAGCGCCCAGTTCGATAAGCGTTGAGTAGCTCTTCTTGCGCCTTAACCAACTCAGGAGAATAGAGGCTGAACAGCACGTCACCTTGGTTCACTTTCTCACCAACGGCGTTGATATTGAGCTTTTCTACCCAACCTGCCACGCGCACGTTGGTCTGCCATAGTTGGCTCTCATCAAACGCGATATAACCCACGGTTTCGATGCGTGGACTGAGTTGCTCGATAGTGACGGCTTGCGTCTTTACACCGAGATTGTTTTCCACAGCTGGTGAAATACTGACGGTTCCCGGCTGTTGTTTCTCACCCGCTAAATCTTCCGCGTAAACCGGGATAAGATCCATGCCCATTGGGGACTTTCCCGGTTTGTCACGTTGATAGTTCGGATCCATCGGTGCTACCCAATAAAGCGGTTCGTCAGAGCTCGAACTATTGCCTGCCATCGTATCGCTCATGGCAGAGTCTTGATTGAGATAAAATTGGTTTACACCAAAGCCCAGAGCGCCGCCAACCAATAATGCCAGTGTCGCGGTATGTAGTGTTTTCATGTTAATTCCTTATTGTGATTCGCGGCTGAGTTGGGGTGTAGACACTTGGTAGTCATAGCCACCTAGCAGTGCAGCAAGTTGGCTGCTGGCGATGTTCCAATCGGCCTGTAAGCGTTGCTGTTCAAGCTCAAGAGCGAGCTTGTCGCTGGTGGCAGTGATGACATCGTTGAACTGCGCGGTATTGTTTTGATAGCCGCGCTCGACAGCTTTGATGCGAGCATTCGCTTGTGGAATCAACGAGTTTTGATAACGCTCAAGACGCTGCTTAAGGTTGTCTCGGTCGACGACCAGAGCATTCACTTTGGCGTTCATTTGAGCAAGCAGGGCGTCTTTCTGCGATTGCGCGGCACCCACTTGATACTGCGCTGCGGCAAGATTGCGATCTTGGCGATTCCCCGTGAATAGCGGAATGTCCATGGTGAGATAAGCGCTGACAAGATCCGACGCCGGATCGCCCATCATGTTGTCGGCCTGACGGTAGGCATACATCACTTCAACACCAAACTGCGGGGTGTAAGCTTGCTCTGCAATATCAACTTGGGTTTGATTCGCCGCGATATTGCGATCCGCCATTTTCACCATTGGGTGTTGTTTAAGCTGTTTAAAGTACTGATGTTGGCTAGATTGCAGTTGTTGTTCGAGCTTATCCCAATCGAAACTTTGGTCTGCTTTGAGCTTGTGTGCGGTACGAATCCACTCTGAGCCGAGCCATTCCGACAGCTGAGAAATTAAGCGGCGCTGATTTTGCTGGTTGGCTTGTAATTTCTCGTCTACCTTTGCGATCTGCAACTGGGCATTAAGCAAATCTTGGGCTTCACTTTTACCGATCGAGTAGTTGGTTTGGATGAAGCTTTCCATTTCAAGCATCAAGCGACGATTGTCACGCAGCACCGCATTGGCCGATTGTTGATAGCCTAACTCTATCCATAATTGGGTGATGCTGGCGATGATGTCGAGCTCGCGAGCTTGCACTTGCGATTCGACGCCATCCGCTTGTGAGTTGGCTTTTTTCTGTTGGAGCTGCAAGGTTGAGCCGCGCTCAAATTGCTGCATGATTCCAACGGATAGGTTGGTCATTGGGTCTTGGTCAAACTCAAAGCTGTCGACGGGTAAACCGCCAAAACCCACTTTGAGCTTGGGATCCATTAATGTAGAGCTGGCAATGCCCGTTTCGCGCAGGGCTTGTGATTGAGCGTAGAATTGCTTGCGTGTGGCATCATTAGTTAGCGCGGTATTGATCAATTGAGACAGCGTTGGTGGCGCAGAGTCAGCCGTCGCTGGCAACGTATTGCTCGCAGCAGCATTGAACACCCACAACGCAGAGCTGATCGACAGCGCGGCGATAGTCGTTATATTTTTCACTGGAATATCCGTAATTTGGGTGCACGAAGGCACAATAAGTCGCTCCTCAGATCACTGAGAAGAAGAGGCAAATACGGAATTAGGCGATGGGAGGTCGGTAAAGTGAGGTTTGTCGAGAGACGACTTGCCCAGCGGTTTCGACACGAATCAACGCCAAACGGGTCGCGATGTCGATCTGTTCAGGAGTGTGAGTAAAAAGGGCAAATGCGGTTGAACAAACTGCGCTGCAGCAGTTATGTGTCATGTTGTTTTCACTATCACACGGGCTGCTGGCAGTGTTTGAGGCGCTAGCTTGGTCATGGTGTTTCATTGCACCGGAACCACAATGGCTCGATGCCATCGCGACACTTTGCGATTGACTGAGCATTTGAAAGGTCATTAAGGGCGCGCTGGATACATAGCTAGACATCAGCATTGCGACAATACTGAGTAGAGAAATCCAAATTTTGCGAATGGGAGAAACGCTCATATCGCACCACTTATTTTTTTATTGAGCCGAGCATAAAGCTTGACCTAGGGGTAAGGTCAACAGCTAAAAATCACTCTTCTAACTCTAATATAGCCTGTTTTACCTGTTGGGGGATTTTTGCTTTGACGTTGTTTTTAAAATCAAACATCACGCAGGTCGCTTTACCAATCGTTGTCACTTTACCTGTCTTTTGGCTCACAATCTGATATTCCATGGTAAATCTGTCGTCCTGCAAGTCGATGACTTTTGCCCCTATTTGCAGTGTATCGGGGTAGGTGACTGGGATTTTGTAACGACAGCTTGTCTCGCCGAGAACTGGCCCAATCTGGCTTTGTGCAATGTTGACCAGCAGTTTGATTTTTTCAAAGTAAGCCAGCCGAGCTGTTTCGAAATAACGAAAGTAAACCGCATTATTGACGTGTTGTAGGGCGTCCATTTCTCCCCATGCGACAGAAACTTGGGTAACAACCGGAAAAGGCTTGAGTAAGTCTTCCATTTTTCATCCTTGAAAGAGTTAGTGTTGAGTTTTTATTCTAATTCAACGGGTGGCCTCTCGGAAAGAAATGTTATCAAAATGTGAAATGAGTTGGGTGGGTAAAACTGGGTTGGAAATTTAGCGAAATTTCCTTTGACCTGTCTACGGCTTTACAGTTTATTCTGCGCCCCATACTGATTGAATATAAGAGAGGATAAGATGGAGTACACCATCACACAGACCAACCAGCAAGCCATCATCGATTTGTTTACGGCGACGTTTAGCGACTCAGAAGGAGAGGCTGAAGGCAAAGCGATTGGAGGCTTGGTTGAGGACTTGCTGACAAACACAGATTTAGACGATCTTATGGTCTACACTGCTAGCGAAGAAGGGCAGCTCGTTGCGGCTATCTTACTGACTCGCTTAACGTTTGATTGCGATGTTAACGCCTTTTTGCTCGCGCCTGTAGCGGTCTCGACGGCATCACAGGGCAAAGGTGTTGGTCAAGGTTTGATCAACCACGCGCTGAAAGCGCTAAGTGGGCAAGAAGTGGAGTTAGTATTCACTTACGGTGACCCTCGTTTCTACAGCAAAGTGGGCTTTGAACAAGTCATGCAGCAGCAATACCCGGCCCCTTTGCCACTGAGCTATCCTCATGGTTGGTTAGCCCAGTCATTGACACAGCAACCGCTTGACGCAATTGGTGGGCAAAGCCACTGTGTCGCAGCATTTAACAAACCAGAGTTTTGGTAAATAGATAGAGTACTAGGAGCAGTCCATGGCGGATAAGCAACCTTCATTGCAGGAATTAGGCTGGCGACCGCATTTCCAGCAACAACTGTCGCTGGAAGAGTTGGAGTCTTTTCAACTTGCTCGTGTTGTCGAACAGCATCGCAGCCAAGTCATTGCAATGGCTGAGTCGGGCAAAGTGACGTTGACTCTCACGCCTAGCACGGAGCGGGTTTGCGTCGGGGATTGGGTCGGTTATGACAGTGACATGCGCTTACAAAGGGTCTTAGAGCGGCAGTCGCTTTTTCAGCGCAAAGCGGCTGGGAGTAAGTTAGATACCCAGTTGATTGCGGCGAATATTGATAGTGTGTTTATTGTTTGCTCATTGAATGACGACTTTAACCTCAATCGTATTGAGCGTTACCTTGCTTTAGCCAACGAGGCGCAAGTGGAGCCTATTGTTGTGTTAACTAAAGCAGACCTTTGTTTGGATGTTGATGATAAACAGCAGCAGGTTCAAAAGCTCGATTCATTGTTGATGGTTCATGCCATCAATGCATTAGATAGCGAGCAGTTAGCTCAGCTAAGCCCCTATTGTAAGCCTGGTCAAACGGTCGCGCTGCTTGGCTCTTCCGGTGTGGGTAAGTCGACGTTAGTTAATAGCTTAATGGGTGAGCAAACCATGTTAACCGGTTCGATTCGTGAGGATGACAGCAAAGGCCGCCATACGACGACCTACCGTTCGCTGCAATGGTTGCCGCAAGGTGGTTTACTGATGGATACTCCGGGAATGCGAGAGTTGCAATTGAGCGCTTGCGAGCAGGGTGTCGGTGACACATTCGCCGAAATAACCGCGTTGGCGGCGCAATGTAAGTTTTCAGACTGTCAGCATCAAACTGAGCCAGGCTGCGCAGTTCAAGCGGCTTTGCAATCTGGTGACTTAGAGCCAAGACGACTAGACAGTTACAACAAGTTGATGCGTGAGCAGGCGTTCAATAGTGCCTCTTTGGCAGAGAAACGCGCGAAAGATAAAGCGTTTGGCAAGATGGTCAGTACCATCCAGCAGCAATCCCGTTCGTTGAAAAAAGGTCGTTAAACGTATTACTCGAAGTGAGCGTGTTTCACACACCAGTGAAGAAAAGAGAAGTGCATGTACAAAATATCTCAGTTGGCTGATTTGCTTGGTTTGTCACGTACGACGCTGTTGTACTACGAAAAGCTCGGTTTGACCCGGGGCCAAAGACTGGAGAACGGATATCGAAGTTACAGTGACAAAGATTTACAGCGTCTACGGCTGATTCAAAAGCTTCAAGCGGGAGGTTTAACGCTCAAAGAGTGTCAAGCTTGCTTGGAGGAAAAGATCGAACGTGACATGTTGCAAAAACGCCTTAACCAGCTGGATGAGGAAATCGAGCAAAAACAGAAATCACGAGCGCTGCTCGCCGCCTTACTTGGAGAGGCGCCACTGACCGAGTGGCATGAGAGCCTTGATCAAGTCGCGCCAGATGCCCATTTAGAGTGGCTAAAAAAGCAGGGCTTTGATGATAAGCAAGCCTTGCACCTGAAGTGGCTATCGAAAGACATCAACCACCATGAGCAATATATGCAAGACTTCAATCGCGTGTTCTCTGAACTGGAACGTTGGGGACCGGGCTCGACTCAAGATACCCAGTTGGCGATTGAAAGGTTGCCCAACTCCCCAGCCAGTTTACTTGAAATCGGTTGTGGCAAAGGATTGTCGACTCAGCTGTTTGCCCAAAGGCTCGATTGCCATATTACCGCACTGGACAATGAAGCATCGGCACTGCAAGAGCTCGTTACCTTGGCAAGTGAACAAGGGTTTAACAATAAAATTACCCCAGTGTGCGCCAGCATGACGGCGCTTCCGTTTAGCGGTGAGAGCTTTGATGTCATCTGGGCAGAGGGCAGTGCGTACATTATGGGTGTCGAGAGTGCGCTTAAAACATGGCGTCAGTTTCTCAAGCCCAATGGGGTACTCGTAATTAGCGATTTGGTGTGGTCGTCTGACGAAAGAGGCGATTTAGCGGCGGATTTCTGGAGCAAAGAGTATCCAGATATGAGTACCGTTAGCAGCCGAATCAAGCAAGCTAGCAAAGCAGGCTACACCTTAGTTGATAGCTTTGCGTTAAGTGACCATGCTTGGGACAATTATTATCTGCCGTTAAAACAACGAGTCGAGTTACTAAGGCCTTCGATGGCTGAGTCTTTAGCGATGGCAGATTTGGACAAAGAGTTGCAAGCCTTTGCTAGTAGAAAGGGCGATTTCGACTATCAAATGTTTATCTTACAACTCAATGATGAGGGCTAATTGTCATACGGTGTTTGGCTCAACTCCCAAATATCAAGCGTATGAGCCGCCTGTTCACATCGGCCAAGTAAAATTTGATATTTAGGGTTATAGCGATCACCAATATAGGTCGTTCGAATCAACTCATTGGTTTTCAGATCAACTTGCGTCACTGTTCTTCCTTTGAAGTTTTGAAATAGGGCAAATTGGTTGCTGTGAAATACCAGTTGGTCGTGATAGAACCAGAAATTATCTGCGCTATCGAGCAAAGTACATTTTAGCGGCAAGGAGTCAGAGTCGACGGAGACAGAGGGGACAGTGAGCAACAGAGCCGAGAGAATTAAGGCGTTCATATAATCGTCCTTGTTCCACCTTAGGCTATTTACCTAATTATAGATAATACCGTCTGCTTTGCTGTATTCTGTGTGGCGTTAATCGTTCAGATTAGGATGCTGGCGAGTCTGGTAACGCGGCAACTGTTTTCTTAGTTGCTCGAAGGTGTTCCTCGCACTTTCTTTAGCGAGTTGGTTAACCAGCCAATCAGGCAGTGCGCCACCTGGATCCGCAAATGCGGTGTACTCTATTAAAGTGGTCCCCGATGTTAGCTTTTGTAGCTGCCATTTCGCTTTTACTGACTGTATCCGGATGTAGCCTTCTTGAGGTGCAAGGACCGGATTTGGGGCATCTTTAATCTCTAAAACAAAACCAATGTCATCTGTGTAGTAGCGAGAATAAGTGACCATGTCACGGTCTTTTGCTGGCCAAGGTGCCAAAAACTGAGTGTAAACGATGTTTTCATTGCTCGATAATTGGCGCAGTACTCGGCTATGACTGACATTATCAATCCAATTGGGGACGTTAGCACTGTCTTCGAGCAAGGTTAAAAACGCAGAATAAGTGGTCGGGGTGAACATTTGCGCTTTAATTTCGACTAAACCGTCGCTGTGATCTCGGTAATAAACGCTAATACCGTTGTCGTCACTGTCGAACTTCCAGCTTAATATTGGTTGCGCTAAAGCTTGAGCACTGAGGACCAAAAGGCCGAGTGTTAACCAGCAACATTGCCATGCTCTTTCCATAAACACCTAATATATTCCGTAATGATTTCCGACGTTTATATCAATCTAGCTGAGTTCTTTCGAGTTGAACAGGGCGAAGGTGATTAATCGTGCTTCACTCTACCGCGCAGTGACTTGGTTTGTGATTTTATGTTTTTGCCTTTCAAACGGCGCTCTTTTGAAGCCCGAGTAGGTTTGGTCTCGCGGCGTTTTTTCTGCACGACCATGGCCGCGACGATGATCTCTTTAAGTCGATTTAATGCATCTTCTCGGTTTTGCTCTTGAGTGCGAAATTGTTGCGCCTTGATGGTAATCATGCCGTCTTTGGATATACGAGAATCTTTGAGCGCGAGAATTCGCTGCTTATACACATCCGGCAAAGTGGAATGGGGCACACTGAACTGTAAGTGAATAGCAGAAGACACCTTGTTGACGTTTTGGCCGCCTGCTCCCTGCGCACGAATGGCGGTGAGTTGTATTTCCCATGCTTGAATGGTCACTGTATTGGATATTTTAAGCATTAGGTATTCTCTTACGCAGGTGAAAAGTGTTGGGCCGAGTCCTTTTACCGTGAAAGCGGCGCTGTGTAAACCCACAAAGTGACGTATTCAGGCCTATCTCGGTGCGTGCGCTTCAATGGCACGCAAGTAAAAATTCAACGGGCCTTGTAGCATCTCTTCGCTCAATTTATTGCCGCTTTGGCATTGCATTGCGAGAGCAAAGCCATGTAGGTAATCTGCCAGCAAATCCAACGCTTGCTTTTGATGGTCCGAACTCAGTTGCAATGGTTCAACGATACGCTCAAATCGTTCGATGAAGACCATTGCAGGGCTGGTGGTCTCCATCGCCAGTAAAGTTTCTAATAACCCTTGATAACGGTGAAGCAGCGAAACATAACTGTAGCAGAGTTGTCGCAGCGCTTGCTGCCACGATTCATCGTCATTGGGTTGATGGATCTCCTCAATTAGAGATACCAGAATGCTCTCTTGAAGCGCATTTTTGTTCTTGAAGTAGTGATAGATTGCCATTGCATCGACGTTCAAGCTGTTTGCTAACGCGCGTATGCTGGGAATTTTGTGGTGTTCAACCATCAAGGTTTTAGCTTGAGCAAGTATCGCTTCGGTATTCAGTTGCCCCTTTGCCTTCTGCGGGCGGCCACGACGTTTCTCCTTGACAGACATGAGCTCACTTCCTTATTCTACAATGTAGAATTAATTGTATCGTATTTTCTATTTCATACCAAATGTATGGTTAGAGGGGCATTGGCATGGCAAACATTGTATTTATCGCAACCAGTTTAGATGGCTACATAGCCGACAAAGATGGCGGTCTAGATTGGCTGATGTCCGTGCCGAATCCTGACAACATTGATACCGGGTTCAGTGCGATTATGGAGCGAGTTGATGGCTTAGTCATGGGCCGAAATACGTTTGAATCGGTGCTCAGTTTTGATGTGGACTGGCCATATAGTAAGCCTGTGTTTGTATTGAGTAATACTTTAGAACAAGTGCCTGATGGTTACGAAGACAAGGTAGAACTCGTACAAGGTGACATCCCCCAACTGGTCGCGAGTTTGCACCAACGAGGTTACCAAGAGCTGTACATTGATGGCGGGAAAACCGTGCAAAGCTTTGCTAAACATGACCTGATCGATGAGCTGATTATCACGACCATTCCTGTTCTGCTTGGCGGTGGTGCGCCTTTATTTGGTGAGTTGGAATCACTGCAAAACTATCAGTTGGTTGATAGCCAAGTGCATTTAGACGCGTTGGTACAAAGTCGTTTTCTGCGTCGCCGATAATATCGAAACTGAGACGACAACTAGGAACCTCTATTTTGACAGGCAAAAGCCAGTGCTTTCGACTAACTTTCTTGTAAGCCGAAAACAAATGGAGGTGGCTATGAATCCGGTCGGTTGGTTCGAAATTTACGTCAATGATATGGAGCGAGCGAAAGCATTCTATCAAGCTGTTTTTGCTGTCACGCTAGAACAAATTTCAGATGAGGCGAAAGCGGGCGTCGAGATGTGGGGCTTCCCTTCTGATATGGAACAGTATGGTGCGTCAGGAGCACTTGCTAAGATGGAAGGCGTCGCGGCGGGCGGCAATAGCACCATGGTCTATTTCTCGTGCCAAGATTGTGCCGTAGAGGAGTCACGAGTTAATGACGCGGGAGGTAAAGTGGAGCACAGCAAGTTCTCAATAGGCCCACATGGGTTTATCTCAGTCGTTGCTGATACAGAAGGCAACATGATTGGCTTACACTCCATGAGCTAAAAAAAGCCCCAGATTTTAGTCTGGGGCGCATTTTATTATCTCATGGCGGCAGTGTGTTCACCCATCGCTATGAGTTTGTCGAGGATACGCTCACCATCGACACGTAAGCCATTGTGTTCGTACTCATTGGTGATCCAAGCCTTGGCATTAGGTATGGTTGCTAACGTCTCGCGGCTAATATCTATCTCAACAAACATATCATCGGCATAAACGGCGCAACTGACGGGTACCGTATTGTTGGCCAATTGTTGCGCGTTATATAACGGCGTCCAATCGCTCTTTTCGGCCAAAAGTTCCGCAGCCTGTTTCAATGGTTTGAGTGTCTCATATTGATCAAACATCCACGGGAAAACCATTTCGCCAGTGAAGTAGAACGCTTGCCCTGATCGGTAATTGAATTCTGGGTGCTCTTGTCTTACGCGGTGTGCGCTCCAGTTGGATGCGAAACCTTGGCAATAAATGGATTCGTGCAAAATCGCGTAGATAGGGTTGGTTTGGAAACTTTGCTCCATCAACATGCTGTTTAAAAACTCGTAACGCAGCTCCGTTTTCCCTTCTACCTCAATTAGTGCATTTTCCAGCATATAGTAAGTAGGCAGGAAGGTATCACTCATACCAAAGTTAATACCAATCTGCTGGAACTGTTCCACGGTAAAACGTTGGCCATTTGGCAATAGGACTTGGTTGGTGGCCAAGTGATCGGCGATTCGCTGACACAACTGCTGAGCTTTGGGGAATTGTTGGAAGAAAGCTTGGTTTTTTTCCATCGTGCGCTTAAAGGTCGCGTGATAAACATCATCGGGGTGACGAGAAACAGAAGGCACTCCACCCGTGATATAGCTGCGTGACAGACTTTCTGGAAACATAGAGAGGTAAGTCAGTGAACAGAAACCGCCGAAGCTTTGACCTAGAATTGCCCATTGCTGTACACCGAATTGTTGGCGTATGAACTCTGCATCGCGGACGATGTTGTCCGCTCTAAAGTGTGCTAGGTAGTCTGCTTGCTGCTGCGGAGTGAGGTGAGCGAGTGTTTGATGGTTTACTACTGAGCTATTGCCCGTTCCGCGTTGATCAAGCAATAGCACTCGATACTGCTGCATGACGCGCTTCACCCAACCGTTGTAGCCATTTTGTCGCGGAGAAGGGAATCCCGGCCCGCCCTGAAAATAGACCAACCATGGTTTTTGACTATCGCCGTCTTCGACTAAAGACAAAGCTCGGGCGAAGACTTGAATCGTCCCTTTAGACTCGTCGCTATAGTCGAGTGGAACTTGAAAAGTGTGCGGAGTGAATTTAACTCCAGAATCGACAAATTGTTGAGCAGTCATGTTGTTATTTTGCATCCGTGACGTAAGTGATGCTGTATCTTAGCGCTTTGCTTTCAGGATACCAATGGCTATCCAGCAATGTGCGCGCGCAGCCATCAAATGGCATTATGGCCGTGATCTCAATCATAATATGGCTTATGCTCGCATCGAGCCTTGGGCTCAATAACTCTCATAGACAACGAAAAGAATGAAATTATGAATTATTTTGACTCACCTTTTGCAGGCAAGCCTCTGCAACAACAGATCAGCAACCCAAACATCATTGTTGGTCGCCACAGTTACTATTCTGGCTACTACCATGGCCACAGTTTCGATGACTGCGCTCGCTATCTTAACCCTGAACGTAGTGATATCGATAAATTGATTATTGGCAGTTTCTGCTCCATTGGCTCCGGGGCGGTTTTTATGATGGCAGGCAATCAAGGGCACCGAACAGACTGGGCCAGTACCTTCCCGTTTTTCTATCAGGACAATGCCAATTTTAGCGAGGCGAAAGATGGCTTTCGAACCGCGGGCGATACCGTGATAGGCAATGATGTTTGGATTGGTTCTGAGGCCATGATAATGGCGGGCGTGACGATTGGTGATGGCGCTGTCATTGCGAGCCGCGCTGTGGTGACAAAGGATGTAGCGCCTTATGAGGTTGTGGGCTCAAACCCAGCAAAACATATTAAGTACCGTTTCGAACCTAATCAAATCGCTATGCTGTTAGAGATGAAATGGTGGACTTGGCAAGATGAGCAGCTTAAAGGCGCAATGAGCTTACTGTGCTCCGCGGATATTGATGCATTGTACCGTTATTGGCAGAAACACATCCGCTAACTAAATCGGCTACTCCGATAATACCTCATTCAAAATTTTTGAATAAGAGCCTCCAATCTATCCGCTCTTCATTCTTTCTCGCCTCGATAAACTGTTGCCAACAGTTAGGAGAGAAAGATTATGAGTAAGCAAAGAGAGATCGTTCAAACTATCAAAGCCCACGCGACATCCGATGGCGATGGGGTCAAAATTTCTCGTGTCGCGGGCTTTAATAATCGTCAGTTTTCACCATTTCTGATGCTTGATCAGCTTAAGTCTGATCAGCGCTCAGATTATGTTGGTGGTTTTCCTCCTCATCCTCACCGCGGCATTGAAACACTCACCTACATGATGAAGGGGCACTTTCAACATAAAGATCATATGGGTAACGTTGGGGAGTTACGCTCTGGTGGCGCTCAGTGGATGGCTGCTGGGCGCGGGGTCATTCACAGTGAAATGCCGATAATGGAGCAGGGTGATCTGCATGGTTTCCAAATCTGGATTAATCAGCCCGCACGAGACAAGATGAAACCAGCACAATACTTTGATTTTCAGCCAGAAATGATCACTGAATCGCAGAGTGAATATCATGGTCTACATCGGGTGATTGCTGGACGACTCACGGCAGACGGTGAGCTTTTACAAGGCCCATTGGATAAAACAGGTGTTGAGCTAAGCGTGTCTGATTGGCGCGCAAACACAGGTCAACATACTCAAGTGAACACACCAACAACGCACAATGCGATGCTCTTTGTTTACCAAGGCAGTGTGAGTATTGGCGATGAGGTGGTGACTCAGGGACACATGGCGTTGTTGTCGCAAGGTGACGCGATCACGCTTAACAGTCTAGACCAATCTGGTGTTCTGCTATTTAGCGGTCAACCAATTGATGAGCCAGTTGTTCATTATGGACCATTTGTTATGAACAGCATGGCCGAAATCGAACAAACGATTCACGATTACAATTCGGGCGTGTTCGAAACGTATTAACCTCAGTGCACCAGTTGCTTCATTCCACTGCCGCAGCTTCTTTGCACCCGCCGCCCTAATTGGGCGGCTTTTTTCTGTCTGCAATATCGTTCAATACTCTTAGTTTCAACTCCGATATCGTGCTCTAAACAAAAAAAGGAGTGAGTATGGATACGGTTCTAGTGGCGATGATGGGGTTTGCATTCGTAGGAGCGGTAACCCCCGGTCCTGTTAATCTGCTTGCGATTTCGACCGCGGTTCAACGAGGAAAAAGAAGCGCACTAAATCATGTGGTTGCCGCTTCTTTTGCTTACGCTTTGGTCGTGGT
Source organism: Vibrio sinaloensis DSM 21326 (assembly GCF_000189275.1). Classification (GTDB taxonomy): domain Bacteria; phylum Pseudomonadota; class Gammaproteobacteria; order Enterobacterales; family Vibrionaceae; genus Vibrio; species Vibrio sinaloensis. The sequence goes on from NZ_AEVT01000093.1 coordinate 160,801, forward strand.
TACTTCAGGGATGTTTATGACCCGTGTGGGGGGCTGGTTACCAATGTTTGAACGCGGTATGCAAGTTGCTGGAAGTGTGTTCTTGAGCTATTTAGCTTACAAAATATATACCGCTCCAATAGGAGAAGATGTTGATGTGAACACTCAAGCAACGTCTGGCTGGATAACCGGTGCATTAACCCAGATTCTGAACCCCAAAGCTTGGTTGGTGGCAATGTCGGGTATCAGTGTTTACGTGATCGGTCAGGTGCAAGCCGAACAACTGTTGTGGGTATTTACCTTGGTGTCATTGTTTGCTTGTTTACTCGGGGTGGGTTTGTGGGCCATGTTGGGCAGCGTATTTTCGACATTGCTTTCAAAGCCTCATTGTATGCGGTGGTTTAATCGCGTAATGGCCGCTATATTGTTTATGTCCATGAGCATGATCTGGTTGTAGGTCTTTGGAGCGACAATAAGGAAAGGAAGCAATGAAGAAAGATCAAAGTGCGAGCTTTAAACAGAGCACGCTATTGCCATGGATTGAGCTTAGAATCGCCAACCAAAGCACAGCCTGTTATGACGCCCATTCTCATGATGAGTTCTCGTTTGGTATTATTCAGCAAGGTAAAGCACAGTATCGTAACCGCCAACAGGAGCACAGGATAGGGGCGGGTGACATTGTGACCATTAACCCTTCTGATGTGCACTCTTGTAATCCAGAGCAAGGTAAGTGGTCTTATAGCATGCTGTTTGTTGATGCGCTTGAGTTGGGCGAAGTTCAAGCAGATATTTTACAGAGCAGTCGCCAGCCCTCTCACTTCGATTACCAACCTTTCGCCGCTGATTGCAGCAGAGACAAGACCGTAAAGCATCGCTATGTGCAATTGTTTCAGTCGCTGAATCAGGAGTCTAACCCGTTGCGCGCTCAGTCTTGTTTGTATGATTTCGTTGAAACTGCGTTCTCGCTCAATTGTGACCAGAGCATAGATCGCTCACCTCCGTCACTTCGGCGGATCAAGGAAGCGCTGCTGGATGATATTCGTGGTGATCATCAACTGTCCCAGTTAGCGACCGAAGTAGAAATGAGTCGATATCAATTTCTAAGAGCATTTAAACATCAGTTTGGGCTGCCTCCTCACGCGTATTTGATGGATGAGAAGATCAAGCGCGCTAAGGTTATGTTAAAGAAAGGACTGGCTATTTCGGACGTCGCATACACTCTTGGTTTCTCTGACCAAGCACACTTTCAAAGGCATTTTAAAAAGCGCTTAGCCGTTACGCCGAAATACTATCAGTCCCATTTTATCGAATAAAAAAGGAAGCTAATGCTTCCTTTTTGTTGCCATCCCTAAACCACCGCCTTTGGCGGTGGTGATTGTCCCTAGGGGCAGTTGCCCGAAAATACACCCATGTTAGAAGTAATGCTCTTATTCACCACAAGTAAGAGGAGACAAATAACATTGGCGATTATAGAAGTTCATCACACGTCTACTGGCGATGCAAATACCATATTGTATGGACTCCTAGTATCGGTTTAAAATTCTCAAAGGCAGCGTTGCCAAGGAACTGTATAAGTCTATCTACATACTCTGCAACATGAAGGATCGTGAAGTGCAGGAGTGAAATATTCAGCCTGATCACGTTCATCTAGTTGTTATCGTTGCACCAAAAGTTTCAATCTCAACTTTGATGGGTATTTTAAAGGGTCGGTCTGTAATTCGACTGTTTAATCAGTTTGACCATATTCGAAAGAAGCTTTGGGGGAATCATTTTTGGGCGAGAGGGTACTTTGTCGATACGATAGGTGTGAACGAGGCCATAATTCGGCGCTACGTTAGACATCAAGACAAGAAAGACCAAGAGTATGAAGTGCAGTTAGAATTAAAGATGAACTAACAGCGTGGAAATGCCCCCTTTTAGGGGACTGAAAACTAAAGCCGCCTTCTAAGAAGGCGGATTTTTACTTTGGTTATTGATAATAATGCAATTAACCATGGGTGTATCTGATGTGAAGGTGCGTATACAGCTTATGTATGCATGTGTAATTAGTTTTTTGATTAATAGCCACCTGTGAGAACGGGAACTTTTTGAGTTTTTATTGAGTGGAGTGATGAACCTGAATTTTGTCTATATCATGTAGCTCGTAAAGTTTGGCTTTAACAGGCAAAAGGGCGGAATTCTTAGTAAGAGTGTGTTTTGGTTGGTCAATCTTACCAATCCAATAAGCCTCACCCTTAATAATGAACGCTAAAGCTTTTTCAATCACCATTAGAAAGATTTGCAAGCGAACCCAAAAGTTTTTACCTGATAAGGAAAATGCATACATGGTAAAGTACCTCAGTGTGCGTGGAGAACAAGGTGATTTACAAGAACTCTCAAAAATGCTGAAACAACATGATGTTGACAACTACGTGAGTGAAGTGAAGCAATTTAGCACATCGGCTTCGGATATTGTAACACTGCTAATTAACACTGCCCCTAATGCGTCCATCGCAAGCGTTCTTATAGCGCGGATTAGAATGAAACAAAACAGAAAGGTGTATATTCAGTATGTGGACAATACATCAGTTACACTTGAAGGCCATCACAGCAAAGAAGAAGTTGAGTATTATTTTAATCAAAAGGAAAGAGCGCAGATTATTGTTGAGTCTGATAGTGATGAAATAGAGAAATAACAATCACGTACTAAATCTGACCAGCAAATGATAATAACTGAACTAGGTTCACAATGAACTCCTATTGGCTAGGAATAAAAATATGATAGAAACAAACACAAATTTTGATTTTTGTGCAGAGAAAACCATTAAAGAATGGAACGAAGCCACAGGTATTGATAGCAAAGCTCTCTTTATTGCACTGGGGCAAACTGTCATTAACGTAGGAATGGGAGACGTCAAAGGGGGGCTCGAAAAATCCTTAGAGCTACTTAATGCTTTTGAGTCAAAAGATGAGGCTCTACCAGCTCCAGTTTTAGCTTGGCAATTGATCAACGTTGCTATATCGAAATCTATTTTTCAACTCCTGCAGGAGAATGATGAATTTTTAGAGATTGAGACCCAGAAACATGGTGTTGAAGATCTTGCGGTTTTCATTGTTAAAGCAATGGACTCTAAACCAATAGGGATTAACTCAGACTTTTTTGATGAACCTAGGCGCTTAACTCTTATCAGAACTCTTGAGCAGCCTTTGCAAGACTGGCTCATTGGCTTGGGTATACCTCCAGCATCAGCTAAGGCAATGTTTCTGCGCCTTGAAGACAAGTTTGTTACTCATTTACACCGAGAGTGGACTCAAAACCCTAATAAATATCATCTACTGGAAGAGGCTATCAATAGTCCTTTTTTGAAATCTGCCAAAAAGCAGCGAGATTGGAAGCTTTATTCAAACTGGCTTCAAGAAGAATCGAATAAACCAGTGTTTTCCGAAGCCTTTGGTTTGCGTCAAGTATACGTGAAACTTAACGGGTACTATGATCTTGATGAACCAAAGTATGAGACAAATAATAAGCACAAACCTGCCAGTACAGAAGAACATAAGCTGAACACAGAACTCGCTGAAGAAAAAGAACAACGAGTTGTCGATGTACATGAAGATATCTATGAATGGGTTACTAATTTCGATAAAGATTCAGCAATTAAAGTGATTTGTGGTGGGCCTGGTTCAGGAAAGTCGTCATTGGCTAAGGTGATTGCTGCAGATATTCCTAGAATTGCACCGAATATATCTGTTTTGTTTATACCTCTTCAATATTTTGATATCTCAAGTGATTTAACCTCTGCTGTTGGCCAGTTTGTTCAAGATGATATTTATCTATCGACCAACCCATTAGATGGTCAAGCCGGTGAAGATAGGCTACTCATTATTTTTGACGGATTAGATGAGCTGTCAATGCAAGGAAAGGTAGCCGCAGAATCTGCTCGTTATTTTGTTGAAGAAGTTATAACAAAGATTAATCGATTTAATGATCAAGGCCTTCAACGGCAAGCTATCATTACGGGGCGTGATATTGCTATTCAAGCATGTGAAGAAAAGCTTCGAGGAGTTAATCAGGTTCTTCACTTACTGCCGTACGATATTCTCGAGCATAAAAGACATAGAATGTATGACCCAAATAATCTTTTAGATATAGATTTAAGGGATTCTTGGTGGAAAAAGTATTCAGAAGCCAAAGGTTTTGATTATACCGAACTACCACGTGAACTTAGTTCTGACGATCTGTACCCTATTACCGTCGAGCCATTGCTTAATTACTTGGTCGCTTTAACCTATGAGCGAGGAGAGTTAGATTTCAGTAAAGAAATTTCACTCAATGAAGTATATGGAGATTTGATTAAGTCAGTTCACCAAAGGCAATGGGATAGAGGCTACTACAAAGGCACAGAAAACTTAGCAGCGGATAAGTTTGAACGAGTCTTGGAAGAAATAGCACTCGCCGTTTGGCATGGACATGGGAGAACAGCGACCCTCGCCAGTATTGAAACACAATGTAGAGATAGCAATTTATTAAAACATTTACAAAAATTTGAGCAGAGTGCTGAATCTGGTATTTCTCGTTTGTTGACTGCTTTCTACTTCCGACAAAGTGAAAAAATGTCCGGAACAGATAAAACGTTTGAGTTCACTCACAAGAGTTTTGGCGAGTTTCTTATCTCTCGTCGGCTTGTTACGCTGCTTAAAAAAATTCAGTTAAATATTTCTCGTTATGATGAGGACCCTGATGATGGATATAGTGAACGAGAAGCTCTGAAAAATTGGACTAAAATATGTGGTTTAGGTGCATTAGATGATTACATTATTACGTTTTTGTCGAATGAAATACTCTCTTATGATGAAAAGCAAAAAGCTCAGTGGCATAAAACTATTGGCCGCCTATTAAAGTATGCCCTTGAGAAAGGCATGCCTATGGAAGAGCTTGGAAGACTTAGCTATGTTGATATGGAGCGTCAATCATCAGCTAGTTTAACTGCTTTGATTGTAGTTCATGGATTGTGTGGAAAACATACCGGGAATTATACTGAGTTCTCAGATGGTGTTGATATTATCCAAGTCATAAATCACATCGAATATGTTACTCATAATGAAGATATACCTGCGTCATACTATTTAGGCTCGATTGGTATCACGAATAGAATGTACTGTGCTCGAGGGGCCAATTTTTTAAGTCTGCGGAACTCGATGTTGAATGATGTTCTATTTGATGACTGTGTGCTTATATGTTCAAACCTGACACGTTCTATACTCACAAATGTTCGTTTCGTGGACTCTAATTTGAGGGAATGTGCGCTCATAGGGTCTGAACTTGAGAATTCGAGCTTTGGACGTACGATTTTGAATGATGCTGATTTCGAGTCGGTCGAGATGAAAACAGTGCATTTTAATTCAAGTAAGGCGACTGGCGCAGACTTTACTTACCTTATCGCAAATGATGTTGAGATTTCTAAAAGTGATTTTTCAGCCAGCTGCTTTGAACAAGCGACAATGGCGAAGAGTATTTTTCGAGATTGCAGTTTATTAGGCATTGATTTTGATCGAGCGACACTGTCAAGCGTCGAATTTGCTAACTCTGATCTTCAAAAAGCCTACTTTGCAGATGCAGACCTTGAAGGGGTGAGCTTTAAGAATAGCCCACTTGATGGTGCTAGATTTGATAACTCAACCATTAAGAACACATCATTTAGTGAAGCTCAACTAGCCGGTGCCGACTTTCATGACGCGTGGTTGGAAAATGTAGATTTTTGCGGTGCCGACTTAAGTGAAGCTGATTTTACTGGTGTTGACTTAACGAAAGTTCAGTTGGACTCAAATACCAAACTTGATGGCTTATTAGTCGATGAAGTTACTAAGTTTTCAAAAGAACACTCAGTTTTTCTTGAAGGCGTTGAGTTTCAGCGGGATGAAGTGCTCTGAAGCGTGCTAAAAAACTTTTTGTAGAGCTCAAAGTTTCTAGTACTTATTTCATCCTTTTTGGGATTAGCCTTCCAGTATATTGAGGCAATTACTGCGAAGGGAGAAGGGATAATGATTAAGCTAGCCGTCAAGTAATTAAGGTCTTTATCTGTGTTTAAGAAACATTTAAATGACCCTGTAAACTGGGTTGAGTTTATTCGCGAAAACAATATTGAACGCCAAGAGCAAAAATGGTGGCGTGACCACCTGAATTTGGACTATACCTTTAATGATGAGTTTGAGGCATAACTGCTTTTGTTGTGCGCCCTACTCACACAAGAACATTGAAAAACTAACCGCAAATAATGCTGTATTCTTATACAGTATTATTTGCGTTTTTTTATGTCTATTCGAAACCTAAAAGACGGCTCTAAGAAGCCGTGGTTATGTGAGTGTTACCCCCAAGGACGGGGTGGTAAGCGTGTTCGTAAGAAGTTTGCTACCAAAGGAGAGGCCAAGTCTTTTGAGCTATTTACGATGAAGGAAATAGACGATAAGCCCTGGCTAGGTAAGAAAACTGATCACCGCCGTTTACACGACTTGCTAGATACTTGGTGGCATGTTCATGGTCACTCAGTAAAAACAGGTAAGAACTCGTACGATGTAATGGTCAAAACCGTCGAGATGCTAGGTAATCCTATTGCTCGGCTTTTCACTGCCAATGACTATCTAAAATATCGAGCTAATCGAGAGAGCATGGTCTATTTGATGTTCGTTACTATGCCGCGTGGGAGTGCGTTAAGCGAGCATTGCCAGAACATGTACCAAGTGGGCAGGCTACCCACGTACTTAGGCATACTTTCGCAAATCATTTTATGATGAATGGTGGGGATATTTTGGTTTTACAGCGGATTCTAGGGCACAAGAAAATCGAACAGACTATGGCGTATGCACACTTTTCACCTGATCATCTCATACAAGCAGTTCAGCTCAATCCGTTAGAAAACTAAACAAATAAAAATGGCGGCAAAATGGCGACATTTGTCAGATAACCTCGGTTATTGTCAGTCGTAGCCAGTTTGTCGCCATTTGTTTTCAATATTAGTGTTTATTTAAATCAATAGCTTATGCTGTTTTGGCCTCATCTCCGATAAAACCACCCGTTTGATGTGCCCACAACTGCGCGTAGATGCCGTTGCTTTGTACCAATTCTTGGTGTGTCCCTTGCTCAACAATCTCGCCTTTGTCCAATACAATGAGGCGATCCATTGCAGCGATGGTCGATAAGCGGTGTGCGATAGCGATAACCGTTTTACCTTCCATCAATTCATTTAGGCTCTCTTGAATCGCAGCTTCAACTTCTGAATCCAGAGCAGAGGTTGCTTCGTCGAGGATCAGCAGTGGGGCGTCTTTTAGCAATACCCGAGAAATCGCAATACGCTGGCGTTGACCGCCAGACAGCTTCACACCACGCTCACCCACTTGTGCATCGTAGCCGACATTGCCAAATGGGTCGTTTAGCGTCTCGATAAACTCATGTGCGTGCGCTTGTTTGGTTGCTCTGAGTAGATCCTCTTCGCTCGCATCTGGATTGCCGTACAGGATGTTATCGCGGATTGAACGATGCAGCAGCGAGGTGTCTTGCGTCACCATACCAATTTCTGCGCGCAGTGAATCTTGCGTCACGTCAGAGATCACTTGACCATCAATTTTAATCTTACCGCTTTCAACATCATGGAAGCGTAGTAGCAGATTGACTAAGGTTGACTTACCCGCTCCTGAACGACCAACCAGGCCGACTTTCTCGCCCGGTTTGATGTTTAAGTTCAGATGGCTGATCACACCTTTGGTTTTGTCGCCATAGTGGAAGCTAACATCATCAAACTCGATACCGCCCTGTTGAACCTCTAATGGTTTAGCATCTGGCTTATCTTGAATATCGATAGGCTTAGACAGTGTTTTCATTCCATCAACGACGGTACCCATGTTTTCAAACAGCGCACCAACTTCCCACATAATCCACATCGACATACCGTTGATGCGCAGTGCAAGGGCAATCGCAATCGCAATTGAGCCGACGCTGATGGAGTTGTCCATCCATAAGTAGATGGAGAGTGCGCCAACAGAGAACACCAGCAGGTAGTTGGTAATTTCAACTGCGACATCAAACCCAGTCACTAAGCGCATTTGCTTGTATACCGTATCGAGGAAGCCTCGCATGCCTTTTTCTGCATACTCGGTTTCCCGCTTGCTGTGTGAAAAAAGCTTTACGGTTGCGATGTTGGTGTAGCTGTCTACAATGCGACCCGTCATCGTAGAGCGCGCATCCGCTTGCTCAGAGGCGACGCTTTTGAGCTTAGGTACAAAGTAGATTTGAATGGCGACATAGCAACCAAGCCAAATGACCATCGGGATCATCAGGCGCCAGTCAGCTTGAGCTAAAAGAACGACCATAGCGGTAAAATAGACAGACACATAAACGAAAACGTCCATCGTCTTCATTACGGTTTCACGCACTGCCAGAGAGGTTTGCATTACTTTTGTTGCAACGCGACCGGCAAAGTCATCTTGATAGAAGTTCAGGCTCTGCTTAAGTAAGTATCGGTGCGCTAACCAACGGATAGACATTGGGTAGTTACCTAGCAAAGTCTGGTGAGCCAGCAACGAATAGCAAGTGACTAAGATTGGCATCACAACCAACAGCAGGATGCCGTAAACAATCAGCTCACTTTTGTTGTCTTGCCAAAAGGTTTCTGGGCTACTTGTCGAAAGCCAATCGACTAGGTTTCCCATTGCGCCAAACAGCGAGACTTCAACAATCGCAACAATGGTGGCCATGATAGACATGAAGATCAAAGGGATCTCATAGCCGCGAGTGTAATAGCGACAAAAAGCAAAAATACCACTAGGTGGTTGGGTTGGCTCTTCGTCAGGGAAGGGTTTGGTAAATCCTTCAAATTTCTTAAACATACATGTTTCCTAAACGCACAAATGACAAAGAATATGTCGTTACGACGAGTGTATTCGTCCAATGATTGGGAAGGCTAAACAATGGTATACCTTTCGTAATGGAAATGTAACCAGTGGAATATTCTTAATTTTGCATATTATTCACTCGTTGGGGCTAAAGCGTCATTGTGCCAATAAAAGTTTCTGGCTTTTGTTGGTGATGCAGTTAATATTACTGCTTATGGGATTAAATTGTAGGTAACTTCAGTAATTGTTCATTTAACATTATGTCTACAATTGGCTGCATTGAGTGAGAAAAAACTGAGTTTGTCACTATGTTGAAACAGCAAACCCTACTAGAAAAACAAAACGCCACGGTACAAAACGCTAATTGCGTGGTTATGGTGCCGCCAAAAGAATTCGCATTTAATGCTGAAACCGCGAAAGACAATGAGTTCCAGCATCAGGTTAATGATACCAATGAGCATATTCGCCACAGTGCTATGCAAGAGTTCAACACTATGGTGGATGAACTGCGTCAGGCGGGTGTTCAAGTGGTGGTATTTGATTACCCAAAAGGTGAAGTAGAAACGCCGGATGCCGTATTCCCAAATAACTGGTTTAGTACCACACCAAATGGTGAACTGTTTACTTTCCCTATGGCTTGTCATAACCGTCAACATGAAGTTAAGCCGGGTGAATTGCGTGAAACGCTTGAATTGGCTGGACGCCAGGTAACGGCGACGGATTCGTTACTGTCATATTTAGAGGTAAACGCTCACCTTGAAAGTACGGGTGTAATGGTTATGGATCACCCGAATAAAACCATCTATGCGGCTTTATCACAGCGTTGTGATCGTGAAGTACTGGAAGACTATGCAGAACGCATTGGCTATAACCGTGTGGTTTCTTTCCAGACTGCATTGCCGTCAGGTAAACCGATTTATCATACTAATGTGATGATGGCGATCGGTGAGAACTTCTGTGTGATCTGTGATGAGGTGATTCCTGAGTTCGAGCGACGTTTTGTCCTCAAGTCGCTGGCTAAAGACAAGCAAGTGATTTCTATCTCGCTGGAACAAATGAACCAGTTCTGTGGCAATATTCTTCAGTTGGAAACCATTAATGGTGAGAAAGTGATTGCGATGTCGCAGTCCGCTTTTGATGCGTTCTCACCTGCTCAGAGAGTTCAGCTTTCAAGCCATGGTCGCTTAATGCCATTCAATGTGCAGACGATCGAAAACATTGGTGGAGGCAGCGTACGCTGTATGTTGGGTGAGGTGTTCTTACCAAGCCGTGCACGCACCTTATAGACTAATGTTATAACTGGTTGGTCGCCCTGTATTCAGAAAAGCGCTTCTTAATGCCGATTAAGAAGCGCTTTTTATTGATAATAGTCCTCAAGGTAGGATTGCAGTGCCTTGATATCGACAGGGACAATTGCAGAGCTGTCGCTGTCTTTTCTGACTAAGCCTTCTTTAATCAATTCATGGATGATTCGAGTATAAGCGCGTTCTGTACAGCCAAATCGTTGTGCTTCTTGGTACATGTAGGTGTGACCGAGCGAAGCCCCAACCGAGGTATGGCGGCTAATAAGATCTTTAATGATGTTGAACTTTAGTGGGTAGAGTGAGCGTTCAATCGCGATGCCCATTGTATTGATATATATGTTCGACATCCGGTGGTTCATCCAAAAGGCGATGTGGCCATCTTGGAGCAAAATGTCGGCAAACTTCTCTTTAGGAATAACCACCAATTCCGCGCTGGTGGTTGCAATGACACTGAATGGACTGGGCCCGTCCGAGAAAAACTCCATTTCACCAAACAAATTATCTTTGAGGAAGTAGTCGCCTAAGCTGAGTGTTTTGCCATTTTCCGCTGTGTGCACAACAGAGAACTGAGCGGCATCTGACCAGTATATTTCGTCAACATCGCTATGCTGGCGAATAATGAACTCGCCTTTATCTACTCGACGAGTTTTGAAATCAGGGTTTTTCACTAACTGACGGATTTTATCCAGTCCGATTTGCAAAATGAGGCTTTTATCCATAATGGTTGTTCGTTATATCAGCGAGATGAGGAAGAATTTCATTAGACCCGACAATTGTCGTGTTACTTCTGTAAGCTAATCATATAACATGAGTTTTATCGTTATCAAAAACAAAGTACAAAGCGCTTAGTCGTGACGATTGCTATAGTTGCAATACGCCCGTGATATCCAGCGCCTTGTCGACAGTCGTGAAAGTTAGGACATAAAAAAGATGAACTATTTTGATCTGCCAAAAATTGATCTCCATTGCCACCTAGATGGCAGCCTTCGCCCACAAACCGTGATTGACTTAGCGGCTGAACAGAATATCGATCTGCCAAGTCAAGATCCTGCCGTAATCAAAGAGATGATGGTAGCACCAGAAACCTGTCCTAACTTGCAAGAGTACCTAGATCGTTTTGCATTACCGGTAAAAGTCATGCAAACCGCAGACGCGATTGAGCGCATTTCTTTCGAGTTGTATGAAGATGCAGCCAAAGAAAATGTTAAGTACCTAGAAGTCCGTTTTGCTCCGCAATTGCATATTCAAAAAGGTCTAACGCATGAAGAGATCATTGCTAGCGCAGTAAAAGGTATGCAGCGTGCTGAAGCGCTTTATGACATCAAAGGAAACTACATCCTATCTGCGGTGAAGTTCTTGCCGTCTGATACGATTAAGCCGGTATTGGATGCTGGTGAAGCATTCTTAGGCAAGGGTGTGGTTGCGTTTGATTTAGCGGGCAGTGAGCTAGATAACTTCAGCCACGATTATGTTGAGTACACGCAGTATGCTCGTGATAAGGGTTATCGCATTACTATTCATGCCGGTGAGCAAGGCTGCGGGCAAAATGTTTACGATGCTATCGACCTACTGGGTGCTGAGCGTATCGGTCATGGTGTTGCAATCAAAGATCACGCAGAAGCTTACCAACGTGTTAAGCAAGATGTTGTTGGCCTAGAAGCATGCCCAAGCAGTAACGTACAAACTAAGGCGATCCCAGAGCTTAAGTTGCATCCTCTGAAAGAGTTTCACAAAGATGGTTTGCCAGTCACTATCAATACCGACAACCGTACCGTGTCAAACACCACTATGACCGACGAAGTGCGTAAAGTGATGGAGCTGTTCGAGTTAACAGAAGAAGACTACCAGCAAATCTATATCGCGAGTGTTGAACAGTGCTTTGCTTCCGATGAAGTGAAACAGCACCTTAAACAATACGTTTAAGACTCATCTGGTATAAAAAAACGCCTCCTA
>NZ_AEVT01000092.1 GCF_000189275.1 Vibrio sinaloensis DSM 21326
TGGCTTTAAGGAGTGGTGGGTCCGGGCGAACTCGAATCGCCGACCCCTACCATGTCAAGGTAGTACTCTAACCAACTGAGCTACGGACCCATTCCTTAAGAACGAGATGGATAGTACCGAGACTTATTCTTACGTGCAAGAGCAAATTATTGGTTTTTAAACTGTTTGCTTTACATCTAATCAAAAAGGCGCTTTTTTTGAGCCGCAAAGCTGGATAAATGTGCACTAAATCATGTTTTTATTTGTGAATAAATTCTGCACCTGATCAGCATGGCTTATCGGATGCGACTAAATTTTAGTCTTTGATGCTGAGCTGTAAGTATTGCTTCATTTCTGTTTCCGGCACCATACCGCCTCCAGTCGCCCAAATAAGGTGTGTTGCGTTATTCATCTTGTCTGCGGTTAACTGGTGCGTTTGCTGATAGCTTTCGCTGTTACTTACAATCAAAGGCCCTTTGATGCCCGCAAGCGCTGAAGGTTCTAAAGCTATCCCTTCACTTAGGTTCAGTAGTTGCAGTTGATTATACAGAGTGCTGTCGCTCACCGTATAAAAACCATCCAGCATGCGCTCCATTGCGCGCCCGACGAAACCAGAGGCTCGGCCTACCGCAAGGCCATCAGCAGCGGTGAGGTTATCGATACCAATATCTTGAACACTTATTTCATCATGTAAGCCCGTATGGACACCTAGTAACATGCAAGGTGAGTGAGTTGGTTCAGCAAATAAGCAGTGGACGTTATCGCCAAAAGCCAGTTTAAGCCCGAAGGCGACACCTCCGGGGCCACCGCCAACACCACATGGCAAGTAGACAAACAAAGGGTGTTGTTCATCGACGACAATACCTTGTTGATCAAATTGTTGTTTGAGTCTTTGGCCTGCAACGGAGTAACCTAAAAAGAGGGTTTGCGAGTTTTCGTCATCGATGAAGAAACAGTTAGGATCTTTTTCGGCCTCTAAGCGTCCATGTTCAACAGCGACGCCATAATCACTTTGATACTCAACCACATGGACGCCATGTTCACGCAGCTTTGACTTCTTCCATTCACGAGCGTCGGCAGACATGTGGACCGTCACTTTAAAGCCGAGCTTGGCGCTCATGATGCCAATGGACAACCCAAGGTTACCCGTCGAACCAACGGCAATACTAAATTGTGAGAAAAATTGGCGGAATTCGTCACTGTTTAGTTTGGTGTAGTTTTCATCCACTGACAGTTTATTGTGTTCAATGGCGAGCTTTTCGGCATGAGTAAGAACCTCATAAATGCCGCCACGCGCTTTAATCGAACCTGAGATAGGTAGATGGCTGTCTAATTTGATCATCATCTTACCCAAGATTGCTTGCTGCTCTCGTTGCTCTAACTCCTGTTTAAATTGGGTCACTGCGCGAACTGGTGACTCAATGATGCCATGAGATGCAGCCGTCTCGGGAAAGGCTTGCGCAAGGTAAGGGGCAAACCTGAGTAGACGCTGTGAGGCGTCATTGACATCCGTTTCTGACAAGCCAACGTAGGGTAGTGCTTGCTCCAAAGGACAAGTGTTTGGGTTAAACCAAGTGGTTTCTTGTAAGGTAATCAGCTGTTGCAGCAGTGGGTAGCGAGAGATCAAATCCTTCATAGCACGGGCTCTTTGTTGTTTTCATTGTGACACGTTTGCAGCGTTTAATGCTTAAGGTGCTGCTATAGAAGTATCAAGGATTTGCAGTAAGGTAAACCATGGATTATCACTAGGCTCCAATAGCAAAGGGTTGGCACGTACGGCCAACCCTTTGTCTGCTCAATCACCTTATCGGCCGCGGCCATCAAACATAACCACGATGGTACGAGTGATAATATCTATATCCATCGCTAGCCAAGAGCGTAATGAGCGAAGTGATAATGCATAGCTGTGGTCGAAGCCCACTTTACGGCGTACATCGTCGATACAGGTATCATAGCCTTGGTTCACTTGAGCGAGTCCTGTGATGCCCGGCATTACGCCGTAAGTACGGTCGGCAAAGTAAGGAATCGCATTTTCAAGTTTGTTGTAAAAGCTCGGACGCTCAGGACGAGGGCCAATCAACGACATGTCGCCACGAATTACATTGAACAATTGGGGAATCTCATCTAATCGTGTTTTACGCAGAAATCGTCCTACCGGTGTGATGCGGGGATCATTTTCAGTGGCCCATACTGCACCTGTGCGTTGCTCTGCGTCTTGGTACATAGTACGGAACTTGTAAATCTCAAAGAAAACCATTCGGTCTGGTGTTGATTTACCAACACGAAGTTGCTTGTAAAAGACTGGACCGTTAGAGCTGGTTTTAATGGCAAGCGCAATGAATGGCATGACTGGAGCTAACAAGAGTAACGCCATGATAGAGCCAAAGAGATCAAATAAGCGCTTGGCTAAATAAATGCTAATAGGGGTTGATAAGTTGCTCATGACAATCTCCTTATTGGTTCACTTTGGACCATTTGCCAGTTTCAAGACCGAGTAGGTAACGCGCGCCGCCGAGGAAGTTGGCGACATGGCCCGCTACGATATAAAGGACTAACTTGCAGACTTTATGGCTGAAAATATCAGGAAGAAGTTGTGCAAGTAACGCCACACTGTATAGACCAATCTGAGCCACCAGGGCTGCGGCGAATAGGGGCTGATGAATGAGTAAAACCGAACACACTAAGCACATTAACATCAAATAAGGGGTAGCTAAGCGCAGCCCTTTACCTGATAAAAAGGCGAAGGCCACACCGCGATATCTAGGCAGAAACATATCTGATAGCTTAATCGCTTGCTGCATGTTGCCCGCGGATATACGCAAGCGACGCTTGAAGTCATCTGCTTCGGAGGTGGACTCAAGCTCAAGCGCTGTCATTTCGTTGTCGTACTCTGCCAGATAACCTTTGCGAACGATCTGCATCGGTAAAACAAAATCATCGTTAATGGTGTTGTTTTCTAGCTCTTCAAAGAGATGGGTGCGAAATAGATAGAATGCGCCATGGGCTCCTAATGTCGACCCAAGACTCGCTTCATTCATTTTTACCTGGCTCTGATATTGCCAGTACTTTTGCTCACCGCTGTTTTGAGTTTCAAACAACGTGTAGTGGCCATTAACAACACCGACTTTGGGATTAAAAAAATGACGGTTAGCGACCCACAAAGCATCAATGGAAATCAAAGCAGAAACGTCGCTCAGTGCCGTAATGTCACTGGTGATGGTTTTCATCTGTTCGTTAACCACTGCGACTTTACCGCGATTACTTGTAAATGCTCGAATCTCAAAATGAGTGTCGCTACAAATCGCTTCTTGGATGGTTTGCTCGGCGATTTCAACCGTGTTGTCTGTGCAACCGTCACAAGCGATGATCACTGTTAGTTTGTTCTTCGGGTAATCGAGCGAAGCGAGGTTGCGGATCTTATCTGCAATCCACTGCTCTTCGTTGTAAGCCGGCACAAGAATCGTCATGGATGCGCAGCTTCGGTCGGCTTTATTGCTCTTAAAGCCGCGAACTTTATGGCGAATCGCTTTAAGAGGGTGGTTCTTTGAATACCAAGCCAGAATCACGGGATAGCCGACGTGGTGGTATACAATGAGCGCAGCACTGATGATAAAGACGGCCATTAAGATCATTTCAATCATGCGCGTTTCTCCTGTGCTAATTGGGTGTATGCCTCAACCATTTTGCGAATCTCATTATGATCAAGAACAAATGAGCGCGGGCTTGAAGGAGAGGTTGTTTCAAGTGCGTGTTCCAATCCCATTGCCATTTGGTGATGATCTTCTGCAGTGACAAGAGTTCCAGTCGCAGGATCGAGCGTTTCACCAGTTGCCCCTACATTGGTTGCGACGGTCTGAATGCCACAGGCTTGTGCTTCAAGTGTTGAAAGGGGGAAGCCTTCAGAGCGAGACGGTAGACAAAATACATCCAGAGATTGGTAAAAACGCGGCATATCGTCGATTAAGCCAAGTAATGTTACTCGGTGAGCAATGCCTAATGCTCTCGCTTGCGTTTCCAACTGAGCCTTTTGGCTTCCACACCCCGCAATCACTAAATGGACATTGTTTTCCAATCTTGTCATGGCATTAATTAGGACATCGTGCCCTTTGACCTTTTCCAGTCGACCCGCAGCCCCAATGATTTTCTGATTCAGTGGTATATTAAGCGCCTGGCGTGCCAAGTGTTTTGAACCTGGTTTGAAGCGTTCACAGTCGATACCATTTTTAATCACGGTAACGTCGCGGTAATCAAAATGTCGGGTCAATTGATCACTTACTAGCTGAGCGTCCGCAACAACACGTGGACGCGCTAAATAAAGAGCGATGCCTTGCAAAAATCGATGCTTACGAGCATTTAAGTGCCACGCGTCATGCTCAGTATGAATACGTGATTTTACGCCAGCCAACCTTGCAGCGACTGAGCCGTAAATCATTGGACCAATATGATGAGTGTGTACGCTCTGCGGTTTTAAAATACGGAACAGTTTTACCAGCTTGATGAGTGTTTCAACACTGCGCCCTTGGGGTTTATCTAAAAAGATCAGCTGATCTTGATATTGAGTGAGTTTCGGCCAGTTGCTGAGTGCCGTATCTTTGGAGCCTTCGAGGCTCACGATCAGTACTCGCTGATTCGCATTAGAGAATGCCAACATATCAAGTGCAAGTGACTCTAAGCCGCCAGGAGCTAGATGCTGGACGACATGAATAGTTGTTTTAGATTGTGTCACCATGGCTGATTCCTATACTGAACTGTTGTCGATACATGTTGTATTGCATAGGGTGTGCCAAAAATAAAAGCCAGTAATTTCATTGCTTTACTGGCTTTTGTAGTGGGGTGCTTAACGCTTGTGTCATTTTGAAATGCGGATTGACGAAGGCTCTTTTATTTTTGGAATGCAGGTAAGGACAGGCGCTCTTGTGATGGTTTCGATCTCTTCGATTCGTCGAACAGAAGAATTAAACAGCTCTATAAACGTCGCCACACCACAGCCTAATCCGATGCCAGCCACGAAACCTGCTATGACAAACACTACAACAGGTAGGTTTGATGGGTGGCTCGGTGTGTAGGGAAGGTCGATGATTTTCACTCGCTTACCTTGCTCAAAAACCCCCAATGAACCCGTTAATTGAGCCATCTCATAACGTTGAACGAGTTCATCATAGAGTTGACGTTTCACCGTCGCTTCGCGTTCCAACTGATACATAGCTCGAGCGTGATCACCAAATTGGGTTGCTTTCGATTCAAGCTCTGCGATCATCGAACGTAGGCTTTTTGTCTCTTCGGTTAGGGATTCGAAACGACCCCGTACCAACTGCAAGTTATGCAGTTGCGTAACCAACAATGGCTGGATGTCCCCGAGTTCTGCCAAGCTATTGCTGCTAGCGATATCCCACAATTGATTGCTGTCTACACTGGTTGGCTCGACGTTAAGCAATGCAGTTCTTTCACTTTCTAATCGGCGGAGCTCTCTTTCCTTTGCTTGGACGGCGCTGTGGCTGTCGGTGTATTTTGCGCGCAACAGCGTCAGCTCACTGCGTGTTTCTATAATTTGATCCTCAATTTTACCTACCACTGGGTTGGTTCGAGAAAGTTGCTGATCGAGTGAGCCTAGACTACGTTTTACCCCAGCCAGTTCCGCTTCTTTTTCCGCAAGGCTTTGTTTAAGCGAGGCCAAGCGTGACAAGCTTTGGCTTTGCATTTCAGGAGTGACGGCGGCGTATTTATTTTTGAAGTCGGCCAGTTCGATTTCTGCTTGCTCGAGCTCTGCTTTGCGCTCTTCAATATGAATAGCAAGAAACTCGGACGAATCCTTGATCGATGATCTTTCAGGTGCCAATAGCTGTTCAATAAAGTGGTCGCTGATCGATTCGAGCAGTTCTTGCATGCCGTTAGGGTTGGGCGCCGTTAAAGTAATCTTCAAGAAGTCTTTACCCGGTTGATTCACCGTTAGGCTAGACGCCAACTGGTTAATGACACGATCCTTTTCAACGGGAGTCATGTCATCGGTGATCAGTTGGTGCTCGGTAGCGACCGCCGTTAATACGTGACGACTTTTAAGTAGGGTGCTAAGAGCATTAAGACGCTCCTTGAGCATGGTAGAAACGGCAATGTCTTCCAAGAATGGGTTCATTTTCGCCGTCTCTTGGATCAACATACTGGTGTGAGAAACATAATTAGCTGGCGCCATTTTGCCTACAAAGTAACCAGCAAAAGGCAAGATGAGTATAGGTAAAACAATGACATACCTTTGACGCCATGCGGCGTTAAGTATCACGATGAATCTCAGCTTTAGGTCGTTCATAACGCCTCCAATAGCACCGATAACGCCTGACTTCGACTGTCCCAACTGTGTTGTTCAAGAGAGGTTGATGGTCGAGCCTGATCATTTTGTACAATGCGATCCATTGCTTCTGAAAACTGCTTTGCGTTGTGTGCCAAGCTCACTTCCTTGCGGTAAGGGGTCACGGCTGGAAACTCAGTAGAAATGACACGTGATCCGGCGGCTAGGTATTCCATCAGCTTCAGAGGGCTACATGCAAGAATTTGCCCGTTTGATTTAAAGGGCAACAGGCCAACAGTCCAGTGTTGACTGTAGCGAGGCAGTTCTGCATGAGCTTTCTTACCAAGGTAGTAGACATTGCTCGCTTTTGGTAATGGGCAAGGGTGTATTTCTTTTGGCCCAATAAAAACAAAGTCCCAATCTGGCTTCATTTCGCACAAGTTAGTGAGTAAATCGTAATCTAACCAGTTAGAGAGGCTGCCATAAAACCCGGCAATAGGTCGGTTCGATTGAGGTAAATCTGGTGCGCGAGAAACCGGGGTTTGAAACAAACTCACGTCTACACCATGAGGTAAAAGCTGTGTTTTTCTTTGCGGAAATTTTTTACACAACTTGTCACTGGCAGCGAGGATAAGGTCGGCGCTGGCAACCAGTTTGTTTTCATGTTGAGCGACGACGTCATGGTCCACGCCCGCTAAAGCTGAGAAATCATCGCCGCAATAGTAAACCACCGCTGATTCGTTTAAATGTCCACAAAGATCGGCCGTTGTTGGCAATGAACTCCATAAAATAGGTGATTGAAGCTTTAGCTTCTCAATGACAGGCTTTATTTGCGCCACTAACACCTGTCTTGCGATAGTTCTCGCGATTGAAGAACTTGGCGCCGGGATGGTTTTAACGTTGACAACAGTGATGTTATTAGGCGTTAACTGAGAAGGCGTTTGATAACCCGCTTTTGAGCGCCCTAGCAGTTTGTTGAACGCGCGAGCCATATCATGCTGGTTTAATTTGGGCTGACGTAGCCCAATGGAATTTACCCAAAGGATCTTTCTGTCTTTCGCCAAACGAGTAACCAAATGTTGTGTACTAGAGGGAAGGCCGCCAAAGTCTTCACCGAATACAATTAAATCACGCATGGGGAACCTCCTTATCATTAAGGTGGCGGACGACTTTCGCTGGATTACCTACCGCGACCACAAAAGGAGGGAGATCCTTGGTCACGACGCTTCCCGTACCAACAATGGTGCCTTCGCCAATGGTGACATTCGGACAAACCGTGACATTAGTCCCGAGCCATACATCCTTTTTAAGAATGATATCGCCAATGTCTTGTTCATTATCTCCTTCACCTTTGGCTCTGAGCTCTGCATCCATGGCATGACCAGAGTAACCAAACAAAAAGGCGCGACCTGCAATCCTTACATTGTCTTCGAGGACAATTCGACGGCCAACGGCAAAGGTGCTTTGCCAACCAATGTCGACGTTGTTGCCGACAATCAGTGTTGGATTGAGAGTTTGGGGCCGGGCACTAAATGTCGTGTGGCCTGAAATTCGACAATCATGACCAATTGAGATATCCAACGGGCCTGACACAAAGGGCACACCTCCGAACAGGTATAAGCCACGTCCATAGTGAGACAAGCGACCTTTAAACGCGGGAGTATGAATGAACACTCTCGCCGTCGCGCCCAATAGGTTCTTCAGTGTTGAGTGAATGAGGTAGATGACCTTGTTTAACCAGCGAGGTGTTGGAAGGTCACAAGCGCGCACCGTTTTCAAAATGAGAAACAGATTGCGATAGATAGGTTTGTCGTTTTCTTTTAGCCAAACTTTAAAGTGGTTGAGTTGGTGCGCTAACATAAGCCGTCCTCGTTTTTCTAGTAATACTGCATGTATTACACGGAACGTGCCAAAAATAATAGTTAGCTATTTCAATGGTTTATTTGTTAAGTGTGCGGAGCATTTTAGGTTTTCTCATTTTGAGAAGGATTTTGACTAATGCGAGAAATGGAGATACACAATGCCGCCAGAATGTATATTGGCCAGGTAAACCCTTGCGTGAGGAAAGTCCCTGAGACCACCGTCCCTATCAATCCAGCATATACAGCTAGGGCCGTCGCGGTTAAATAGGGGGAAAATCGATCCTTGTTCTCGTTCAATGTAATCAGTGTTTGACGGCTTGTCTTGATCAACCCCCAGATCAACCAAATAAAAGCGGCTAAGCCAACAAATCCGGTTTCGGCGAGGATGCCAAACCACGTACTGTGTACCGCGTGATTTAAGCCATCCCAATGCGGGCTGTAAAAATAGTAGTTTGAGTAAAAGTTGTCTAAACCAACCCCCGTTAGTGGATTGTGCAGCGCCATCTTAAATGCGGCTTCCCAGGCATAAAGTCGGCCCATTGCCGACGCATCAATCCCTTCTTCCGCTGCACCGCCTGATTGTCTGTCAGATATACCTGCCATTAAAAATAGAGCGGTAGCAGCGACCACACCGAGAGTAACGAGTAACGTTTTAGAGCGTATCAAGCGTAGGCCGAATATGCCAAACACTGCTAAAGAGCCGAGTAGACCACCCCGGCTTTGAGTTGCGAGCACTGCCCAGACCGCGAGCAATACACCTACTACACCAAGCAAACGAGCGAGGCCGATCTTCTTGGTGGTAGCGAAAGAGATGGCAAAAGCGAGAGGAAACATCAGCACCAATGACAAGTCATTAGGATCACCAAGCACTGAGCCTAGTGCTCGGCCAATGGTCACTCTAGTTCCTTCGACTAAACCGATGCCGTTGACTGAGTTGAAGATTGCAACACCGGAAATCAGCGCGCCGGAAATAATGATCAATGTGGCGATCTTTCTTACGGCGTCTTGTGTGTCTACCAGCCACGCAATGGCTAGGGTCATGATAATGATTTTCCAGTAAATGTTTTTAAAGTAAGTAATTGAAATGCCGGGGTTAGAGGCCAGAACACAGCCTATGACGACTAAAACCCAAAATACAGTAAGCTGAGTAAGGCAAGGGTGCCAATAGGTAACGATTTGACGACTGATCAGCGTATGCCACATCAAAGCGGAAAGCGCCCCTAAAGAAAGTAATAGCGGGATTTTCAATGAATAGAGGGCCGGAAAAGCTTCATGTATTCTAAAAAAGGAAAACAGCACAAATAAGCTCACCAACCAGAATGTTTGGTTAAGGACGAATAGAATACCAAAGGGGATAAAGCAAATGACAGCGATGATCGCAGGGTGAGGCACTAAGCTCCATAGTGCCGCCAATCCTAAACAAAGGAGGCTCATCAGTAGTATGGCTTTCTTTTGTGCTGCTAAGTTCTGCATATCAATTGCCTTTCGCCTTGTACTGTGAAGATAGGCTATCTAGATAACTTTTCGCAGTTTTTGTCTGATTTTTAATTCGTACGATGTCGATTAAACCAACACGATGCGCAACCCCTACGATCAGCAATGGTTGCAGTACCATCATTACTGCGCTTATGTCACTCGAGTAAGCTAGGCTGCTGCTAAAAATCATCAAACTGCTTAACGAGAGTAAGCATAACGTTTGAGCGAGTCGGTACGGTAGCGGAAGTAGTCTCTGACTCAATCCAAGCGCAAGAATGAAGCGACTGATTTGGCCCGCGAGTAGAGCAACCAAGATCGCTGCGATGCCGTGTTCAATGATGCTTAACCCAATCGATGCGGCAATCGCAATCGAGATGAGATTGATGAACAACAATTTTGTTGTTTGCTTCGCGTATAGAATGCCAATGTTGACCATTTCTGTGAGTTCTTTAAACGACATGATCAATATTGTCATACTGACCATTTGGCTGGCTGCGTGATAGGCTGAGGGCAGTGTGTAAGTGATGAACAGCTGGCTTGCCCAAGTCAGGCCGAC
This sequence comes from Vibrio sinaloensis DSM 21326, assembly GCF_000189275.1. Lineage (GTDB taxonomy): Bacteria > Pseudomonadota > Gammaproteobacteria > Enterobacterales > Vibrionaceae > Vibrio > Vibrio sinaloensis. The sequence goes on from NZ_AEVT01000092.1 coordinate 10,154, forward strand.
GGCGATAACAATGAGTAGTAAGATACCTTGTTCTGTCGTCTGAGCAACAACTTGTTCCCCCTTACTTTGTTGAACCTGAAAGCGTTTAGGCATCCACCACATATGAAACGGTTGAATCAGGATTCCGACGCCAAGCGCAAATTTAGCCGCAATCGCATAAATGCCAAGTGTATCTAAGTCGGTATAAGCAACGATGATCCAACGCTCTGCGCCACTCAACGCAAACGCTACCATCGCTGATAACATCAGCGGAGTAGAATAGCTCAGATAGGTATAGATTTTCTCTTTTGCTGGAAGACGAAAATCAAATCCAATGTAGAAGTGAAGAAATATAAACTGACCTAGAGTACACAGTACATTGATTGCAAAAATAACCGTAACATCTGGTCGGTAGATCAGAGCTGCCATTAATAGCGCGAGTTGTATTGCAACGGTTGAGACGCTGACTTTAAAAAACAGAGAGGCTTGGTTGTGTAATCTCAGCCACGCTAGACCAATGGCCAAAGGCGCCTCATAACACAGCACTACGGTCATCAATAGTAGTTGGGAGTCGTTGATGGCTTCTATTGGAGAACCTACCAGCTGATAGATAAGTAAGCCGAGTAGAGCAAGGCCTGAGGAAATCAGTAAACAAACGGTATACAGTTGACTGGCTTTTCGGCGACGTTCAAATTCACTCTCAATTGTACCGATGAAACGGTATAGGTTTTCGTGCATGGCTAACCCAACCACCATAGAAAAAAACACGGTTGTGATGCCAAGAAACTCGAGTTGGCCGATTTGAGACGGCGAAAGGTAATGTGCCATTAGGGGCAAAGTAAACAGCGAGACACCCTTGATGAGAAACAAACTGATTGCGTACAAGCTCATATTTTTGATTGCGTTCTTTTCCATGTCCGGCTCCTTAAACACTCGTTAACTGAGCGGGTGCTGTGCCACTGATGCAGTGAACAAATTTTTGATACTGAATGTCAGCACGGTAGGTTTGAGAAACTTTATGAGCTTTGCGGCTACAAGCTTGCATCACGTCTCTTTCACTAAAGGCATACAATAGTGCATCGCACAATGAGTTGGCATCACCTGGCTGGTACTTCACGCAGTTTTCATTGTGGGTAAGGACTTGATCCCAATAAGAACCGTCAGCTGGGATGACCACGCACATACCCGCCGCCAAAGCTTCCAGAATGGATAAGCCAAACGGCTCGTTGTGACTGGTTGAAATAAAGATGTTTGATTGGGCTCTTATCTCATCGAGATTGTCAGGATCTTGGTGCCATTGAGTATGCAAGAGATCCACCGGGGCGTTTGAGACGGGTAAACGCGTGTTGTTTGGTCGAATAAAGCAAATGTTTAATGCCAGTGGGCGAACTTTCTGGCCATACTTTACGGCTTCTACAAGAGTATCTAGCCCTTTCCATTTCAGTAGCGAAGCGGCCCATAAACCTATTGGGAAATCCGTTTGTGAACGTGACGGCCAACGGCTTTGAGCTAAACCGTTTATGGTCACATGGTAATGCGACGCTGAAATAAAATGAGTCGAAATGGCTTGAGAGTCTGCAATATTGGTTTTTGCTTTAAAGTAGTGTTCTATCGCATTGCGAATGCTGGTCTCTGTCGATGGAAGGAAGAACACTGCATCGGCTTTGGTTAAGCAATAACCAATGGAGCGAGACAGGCCAACATTACCGTGTACCCATTGGATAACAGGCACGCCAAGTAGTTTTTGCACTAGGTATAAGGCCATGTCAATGCCAGGTCCGGATGCGCCAAGTAATTGGGTGACGCATTTGCTGCGGCTAATGAAGAACAGCACAATCAGTGCAGTTAGCCACTGTTCTAGCCAGTACAATATTCCGTTATGGTGACGAGTCAATAACGCGGCCATTGGCAATTTGATCAATGTAGGTTGATGACGCTGATAGAATTCCGTTTGCTGCCAGTAACCCGTATCCGCGCTGATAACCAGAAAGTGTTGTTTGTTAACGGTGCAAAGGTTCAGCGCGTCGCTGGTGGCTATCTTTGAGCCGCCTTTGAACGTGATCGGGTCATACACGAGCGTAGTAGGAAGATTAGCCATGTTGACCTCCCAAATTTAGACGTTTATTAACGAAAGTTTTTAACGGCAATAATGGACGGATTAGTCCGACTCGTGTTTTACCTTCGCCAGCGAGCATAGTGCGGTAGATTTTCTCGATTTTCTGGCAACTCATTTCAATGTCGTGATGGTCGACAATGTGCTGATACGCGTTTTGCGCGAGTTGATGACACAACTTAGGTTTCTTGATCGCGATGCGCATTGCTTTGGTGATGATGCCCACGCCGTTGTTTGGGTACAAAACTCCTGTTTCGCCATGTTTTACGAACTCTGGAATGCCACCTTCTTGCGGAGCAATGACTGGAATTTTTGCTAAAGCCGCTTCTGCGATGACTAAGCCAAACGCTTCACTTCTCGCGCCGCTAATAAAGGCGTCACAGCCTTTCAGCCAACCAATGACATTGTCTTGTTCGCCAATGAAATGAACGTGTTGGTTGAGGTGAAGACAATCTACATGGGTTTCAAGTCTGTCGCGCAGTGGTCCATCCCCGATGACGAGAAGGTGGGTGTGGGGGTACTCCAAACTCACATGACGTAAAGCTTTGATCAGTCGATCGACACCCTTACGTCGGATCAGCGAGCCAACGGTTGCAAACAGGAAGGCGTCGTCAGCGATACCTAGGTGTTGCTTAGCATTGACTCGTTCTTGGCTCTCTAACTGCTTGGTGTCTATACCGTTATGAATAACGTGGAGCTGCGTTTTCGGGTAACCGTCTTTTAGGACGGGTTTCGCCACATGGTGGCTGACTGAAATAATGTTGGGGCTGGCGTGGATACCCAGGGTTAATCTATCTCTAATGGTGTAGTCACAGTGCAGCTGTGTCACCAGAGGGGTACGTTTAATACGTGCAGCTGTAGTCATCCATTGACAAGGAGCCGCGCTATTAACGTGTACAAGATCAATGTCATATTCTTCAATGATATTACAGCCTTGTTCAATCAGGTTAAGCCAGCTTGCGACATCAAAGCGTGGCGCTTTCCAACCAAGCAGCAGTGGGAATTCATTGAACTGGGTTTCGATGTTCATCACGCTCAGCTGTTTGAACAGTGCGCGATTATTAGTCCAAACGATTGGTCGGTAATTTCGCCTGCATACGTAACGGATCAAATCGAGTAAACAGTGCTCACTCCCTCGAATCCAATCGTCTCCATAATGAACAAATAAGATATTCTTAGCCATGATGCTCCCCTCATTAATCACATTGAGTCTTAAGACTCCGTTGCGTTAACTAGAGCAATTCGAGTGCCAAGAATCTTTCGGGTTTATCTTGTTGAAATTTAAAGATTTAATTTTTCGATTGTGATGAGTTGTCAAAATGAAAATCAGATTTCTCAACTTGAGAACCATAGATTTTGAGCAGTTTAGGAATGACGCTTTGTGGAGAGTAATCATTTTCTACGGTGTTGATAGCGCGTTGTCGGATAGCGTCTAGGGTGGGGCGATCTTGGTTTAACAACTGGCGAAATTGAGTGGCTAAGGTAGAGAAAGAGTCGAAAAGAAAGCCATTCTCATTGTGGTTAATGAGCTTAGACAAATTACCGACATCTAACGCGATAACAATGATACCTCGAGTCATGGCTTCTAATGCAATCATAGGTAGCCCTTCATAACGAGAGCATATGACCAGAGTACCGATTTTGGGCCATACGCTAGTCATATCGGTTTGATGGCCATGATAACGGACATTGTTGAGCTTTGTGTCTTTGAGTTCTTGCTCCATTGGTCCGCTGCCGTAGATATCGAACGCGAGACCTGCGTGATGCTTTGCAAGCTCTGCAAATCGGTCAGGGGCTTTTTCATGGCTCAATCGGCCAACGAAGGCAATCTGTTTACCCTCTGAGCGCGGTACATTATGGGTGTCCACAAAGTTGTTTAGGCAAAATGTTTGGCCGGGTATCTTAGCTTGAATTTGGCGGCTAACAGCGAGTGAATGATTGGAAAGTGAGACGCTGTATCGATCCAGGAAATCGTAAAGTTTAACTAAGCCAGTCGGAGTTTCACCGGCATGGTAGGTGGTCACCTGTTTCACCCCAGTGGCAACGTGAGCTAACTTGCAAAGCAGGCTTGCCTTGTAACCATGAGCATGTATCACAGAGGGGGAGCCTGCCTTGATCGCGCGGAGCAAATTTGGCAGCGCACGCATGGTTTTTTCTGACAGGTATTCAAATGGGATACAGTTTTGCGCTAACTTATCGGCTAATGAGGCGGGATGAGAATAGCGCCTCACTAACCATACTTTAACGTTAGCGTTATGTCGCTTGAGTCCTTTGGCGAGTTCTAAAAGGTGACTTTCAATCCCACCAAAGGTCAGGCTATCGATGACCAGCCAAACGCTAATCGGCGAACTGTTGTTCATCTTCCGCTTCCCAAGCCTGCTTCTTGCGGTAAACCGTAGAAGGGCTAAGTTCGAGCAACACCGCCGCATTAAGCACATTGCCATCGCAATAATCAATCGCTTGCTGTATTGCCTCGCGTTCGATCTGCCACATAGGGCGAATGTTAACCGGTGTCTTGTCTTCGCTCGGCGAAAATGCGATTGACTCAACAGGCGCTTCTGCTGGAGTTACCACCGTCATTTGAGGTTCGACAGCTCGGGTTTCTGCCACTTGGGGTTTTGCTGCTTTCGCGGGTTTTCCTTGAGTGACTTGAGCGGGCAGGTGCTCTGCGGTGAGCTTGGTTTCATCATTGAGTACCACAATATTTCTAATGATGTTCTGCAGCTGACGCACATTACCTGGCCAACTATAGCGCTTAAGTATGTTCTCTGCGTCGCGGTTAATGCCGGTGAACGCTTTCCCATCTTCCTTAGCGTAAATTTTGAGGAAGTGGTTTGCTAACGTGGCGATGTCGTTACCGCGCTCGCGTAATGGCGGCATATCAATTGGAACGACATGGACTCGATAATAAAGATCTTCCCTGAATCGTCCCTCTTCGACTTCCAATAATGGATCTCGGTTCGTCGCACAAATAATGCGTACATCAACTTTTACTTCTCGGCTGCCACCCAAAGGCGTGAATGTACCTGTCTGGAGGAAGCGCAGCAGCTTTTTCTGCATTTCCAATTCCATCTCACACAGCTCATCGAGGAACAAGGTTCCGCAATGGGCTTGGGAGGCCGCGCCTTTTCTGTCGGTGGTGGCTCCGGTGAAGGCCCCTTTCACATGACCAAAGATTTCACTTTCCATCAAATCTTTAGGGATGGCACCACAATTTATGGCGATAAACGGTTTGTCACTGCGTTTGCTTTCTTTGTGTATTGCTTCTGCACACACTTCTTTACCCGTACCACTTTCACCGATAATGAATACGCTTGCTGTGGTTGGTGCAACGGAGTCAATGATCTTGTATACGCCCTGCATCGGTAGGCTAGAGCCGATAAAACCGTGGAAGCGGTTTCGGTCAAATTTATTCTCTATATCTTCGACAAGGTGCTCTAATTTCACCTGCTGGAGATGGAGGTTAATGGAGGTTTCAATCGATCTGCATTGATCGG
>NZ_AEVT01000091.1 GCF_000189275.1 Vibrio sinaloensis DSM 21326
GCTCGACGCCCGTTCTGCGCATCTCAATGCAGATGTGATACAGAACCGGCTGCGGCCACGGATATTTATCACTGCCGGAGTAGCGCCAGGACTCGTTACGCCAGTGACGATATTCCGCCAGCACTGCATCGGCTGTGAGACCAAACGCATTAGCTCCGCTTTCAGAAACCAGCGAAATAAACTCAGCCAGGTCCGGCGGCCATGTCTCAGCCGCCCGGCATCGCTCCATACACTGCTGACAAATCAGCCGGATTTGGCGCTCAGTCATCGCCCCAATCTGGGCCACCCACAGCTTCGAAGGTGCCGCGCCGTTCTTCTGCGTCCATCGGTTCGAATAAATTTCCCCCATGACTTCCCAGAGTCGCCAGGCCGTCTCCGTCGCTGGCGATCCCGTTTTCGCGTTCCCACTGCACGCGGGCTGCCCTGATTTGCTGTACTGCCCGCGATGCGGTGCTGTCTGGCTGGATTTCTGCATGGCTTTCTCCCCTGCTGGCTGGTTTCGCCTTTGCCCTGACGTGGTTTACGTGACGGGCGAATTTTTGTCCCACTGGATTTGTGTG
>NZ_AEVT01000090.1 GCF_000189275.1 Vibrio sinaloensis DSM 21326
AGATCACCATGACAACCCAAACTGTACCTACTGAAGAAAAAAAGGCGGCTTCCTCGCCAACTTTAAATTCCCTTCTGCCTATACGATTCTTTTTGTATTGATTGCACTGGTTGCATTGCTGACATGGATAGTGCCAGCAGGCCAATATGACCGAGCAATGAACGAAGATCTAGGACGAGAAGTCCCTGTAACAGGCACTTATCAAGCTGTTGAGGGCAATCCTCAAGGCGTGATCGATGTTCTCCTTGCACCTATTGATGGCTTCTACGACCACAACAGCTATGAAGCTGCGGCAATCGACGTTTCCCTGTTCATCCTAATTATCGGTGGCTTCCTAGGTCTAGTGACCAAAACAGGTGCGATTGACGCTGGTATTGAACGCGTCACCGCCAGACTTCATGGTCGAGAAGAGCTGATGATACCTATCTTGATGGCGTTGTTCGCAGCTGGTGGTACTGTCTATGGTATGGCTGAAGAGTCATTGCCTTTCTACACCCTACTTGTTCCAGTTATGATGGCAGCCCGCTTTGACCCTCTTGTTGCTGCTGCAACTGTACTTCTTGGTGCAGGTATTGGTGTACTCGGTTCGACAATCAACCCATTTGCGACAGTAATCGCAGCGAACGCTTCGGGTATCCCATTTACTGACGGCATCATGCTACGCGCGATTATGCTGGTACTTGGCTACGGCATCTGTGTTGCTTACGTGATGCGCTATGCACGAATGGTGCGCGAAGATCAAAGTAAATCAATCGTTTACGACAAATACGAAGAGAATAAAAAGCACTTCCTTGGCAACCAAGACGGTGAAGCGCTTGATTTTACGACTACACGTAAAATTATTCTGACTATCTTTGGTGGTTCATTTGCGGTCATGATTTACGGTGTATCTGTTGCCGGTTGGTGGATGGCAGAAATCTCAGCCATGTTCCTAGCAGCAACCATCATTGTTGGTCTAGTGGCACGAATGAGTGAAGAAGAATTCACCAACAGCTTTATTGACGGTGCACGCGACCTACTAGGTGTTGCCCTAATCATTGGTATTGCACGTGGTATCGTCGTTGTCATGGACCGCGGTATGATCACCGACACCATCTTGTTCTCTGCAGAACAAATGGTGACAGGCCTGTCCTCAGTCGTGTTCATCAACGTTATGTTCTTCCTCGAAATGCTACTGTCTTTCTTAGTCCCATCGACTTCTGGCTTGGCAGTACTGACTATGCCAATCATGGCACCATTAGCTGACTTTGCTGGCGTTGGTCGAGACCTAGTGATCACCGCTTACCAATCAGCATCTGGCTTGGTTAACTTAGTGACACCAACGTCAGCGGTAGTAATGGGTGGCCTTGCCATTGCTCGCGTGCCATACGTACGCTGGGTGAAATGGGTTGCGCCTCTACTGGCTATCCTCACGCTATTCTGCATTGTGTGTCTAAGTGCTGCTGCATTGATCTAGTGCCATTTCCTTATCCCAGGCTCACAGGGTTGTGAGCCGGTCCTCAAAGCCGCCTTGTGCGGCTTTTTTTGTCTCGCTTATATAGGCTCTACGGCTCCTTTCCTCCCTTTCACAGGCGACACATGATTACCTAACGAGCGCTTAATCCTTTTGACCTTGTGCCTCATTACTGCTTCAAACCTCCTGTAGGTATATTTTAGAGACAAGTAAAGCTATAGCCATTGGCGCCTTTTACCTATCAATTAGAAAATCTATACCCATGAATGAATTAAATTTATTTCAACGAAATTAATTACCTTAATTTTACTATTTGTAATTTGTGATCGAGATTAAATTTATGTTCAAAAGTTTTGTTACCAACCGATTAATTACACCTTTAAAAACACTTATCTAGAAAGTTATAGTGCATATTTCCAATCTATTCACTTATCTATCAAACAAATCATCTTGCATATTTTTCCCCTCGATGACTATTTTTTCAAATTGATCGATAATTTTGTGCATAAACTTCCTAAACCAATGGCTTTTTAGGGCATTCACAAGCAAGTAACAACTGCATAGATATTGTTAAAACCATTGAAAACAGGGGCTTTATGCATAAAAAATGAAGTGTGAGCGACCTCTAAGATTACTTCCCATATAGGCGTAATATTAATTCCAGAACAAATAAGTGAATAAATTAATTCACACCTCTTCCCTACAAAATTAATTATTAGTTTTTAAATATAAAGCTAATTAGAAATATAAGAGAGATACGATCATGAGTAAGTTATACGTAGGTTCTGAAATCGGTCAATTACGTCGCGTACTTGTTCACCGTCCAAGACGAGCTCTGACTCACCTAACACCATCAAACTGCCACGATTTGCTATTTGATGATGTACTTGCTGTTGAGCGTGCTGGTAAAGAACATGATGTTTTCACGCAAACTTTGCGTGACCAAGGTGTTGAAGTTCTACTGCTTACTGATCTTCTAGCTGACACACTTGCGGTTCCAGAAGCAAAAGAATGGCTTCTTTCTCGTCAGGTTTCTGATTACCGCTTAGGCAAAACATTCGCTAACGACGTCCGTTGCTACCTAGGTGACCTTCCAAACCTAGAGCTTGCTAAAATTCTAACGGGTGGCTTGTCTTACGCAGAGATGCCAATGAAGTCATCTTCAATGATGCAAGGTCTACACGCTCCAACAGATTTCATCATTGAACCACTACCGAATCACCTATTCACCCGTGATACTTCTTGCTGGGTATACGGTGGGGTATCTATCAACCCAATGGCTAAACCAGCTCGTCAACGTGAAACTAACCACGTTCGCGCTATCTACCGCTGGCACCCAACTTTCGCTGGCCAAGACTTCATCAAGTACTTCGGCGACGAAGAGACCATCAACTACGACAACTCAACCATTGAAGGCGGTGACGTACTGGTTCTTGGTCGTGGCACTGTGCTTATCGGTATGTCAGAGCGTACAACTGCGCAAGGTGTTGAGCACTTAGCATCAGGCCTATTCAAACACGGTCAAGCGAAGCAAATCATTGCAATGGAGCTACCTAAACACCGCTCTTGCATGCACTTAGACACCGTCATGACACATATGAACGAAGATACCTTCTCTGTTTACCCAGAAGTGGTTCGTAAAGACGTGAAATGCTGGAGCCTAACAGGTGATGAATCCGGTGCCGTAAATGTGAAAGAAGAAGGTTACTTCGTGACTGCTATCGAAAAAGCACTTGGCGTAGACAAACTCAACCTAATCACTACTGGCGGTGACAACTTCCATGCAGAACGTGAGCAATGGAACGACGCAAACAACGTACTGACGGTGAAACCAGGCGTGGTTGTTGGCTACGAAGGCAACACTTACACCAATGAGAAATACGACAAAGCAGGCATCACCGTTCTACCTATCCCAGGTGATGAACTAGGCCGTGGCCGTGGTGGCGCTCGCTGTATGAGCTGCCCAATCGAACGTGATGGCATCTAAGTAAGTGTTTAAAGGCGAGGGCTAATGCTCTCGCCCCCTGCAGAGAGAATTTCAACATGACAAAGCAAACAGTTGTTGTAGCACTTGGCGGTAACGCACTTCTTCGTCGCGGTGAGCCATTAGAGGCGGAAGTGCAACGCAAAAATATTGAGGTCGCAGTTAAAACGATTTCTCAAATTGCTCAAGAGTACAACGTCGTCCTTGTTCACGGCAACGGCCCACAAGTTGGCTTGCTGGCATTGCAAGGTTTGGAATACAAAAAGGTCGCGCCTTACCCACTCGACGTCCTAGGTAGTGAGACTCAAGGCATGATCGGCTACATGCTGATGCAAGAGTTCAAAAACCAAATGCCTAACGTCAACGCAACTTGCATGCTGACGCAAATGACGGTTGACCCTAACGATCCTGCTTTTGCCGATCCGACTAAGCCGATTGGTCCGATCTATGAAGAGACAGAAGCTCGTGAGTTAGCAGAGAAATACCGCTGGACTATCAAACCAGATGGCCAACATTTCCGCCGTGTGGTCCCTAGCCCACAACCAACTGGCATCATTGAGCATGAAGCAATCACCGCGCTAATCGAGCAAGGTCACTTGGTGATCTGTACGGGTGGCGGCGGCATTCCAGTTAAACGTGAAAACGGCAAACTGGTTGGTGTCGAAGCTGTCATCGATAAAGACATGTCTGCCGCCTTCCTAGCAAAACAGCTAGAGGCAGATGCTCTGCTTATCTTGACTGATGCGGACGCGGTTTACCTTGATTGGGGCAAACCAACTCAGCACGCACTGCGCAGTACTAACCCGACAGAGCTTGCTAAATACGAATTCGATGCAGGCTCCATGGGGCCAAAAATTGAAGCATCGTGTGAGTTCATCAAACAAGGCGGCAAAGTCGTCGGTATTGGCTCTCTAGAAGATGGCTTACGCATCCTACAAGGCACTGCGGGAACCAATATCACTAAAGGCTAACGGATTGAATACTCCACAGCCGAGCGAGACATCGATAAGTCGGACCCTCGTTGAATTAGCGACCTTGGTGCCTCGCTCCCCACTGTGGACATAAACGATTTAGAAACAACATTAATAATTTCTGCGTTTTCTTACCTCTTTCCCTGCAATAAGAAAGCGCTAAACCCTAAGAAGGAAAACATCATGGCTTTCAACCTACGCAACCGTAACTTCCTAAAACTACTAGACTTTACTCCACGTGAAATTCAGCACTTCTTGGATCTCTCTGCGGAATTGAAAAAAGCGAAATACAACGGCTATGAGCAACCTCGTCTAAAAGGCAAGAACATTGCCCTAATCTTCGAGAAAACGTCTACTCGTACACGTTGTGCATTTGAAGTTGCAGCATTTGACCAAGGCGCTCAAGTTTCTTACTTAGGCCCATCGGGTTCTCAAATCGGTCACAAAGAGTCAATGAAAGATACAGCACGCGTTCTTGGTCGCATGTACGACGGCATCGAGTACCGTGGTTTTGGTCAAGAAATCGTTGAAGAGCTAGGCGCATACGCTGGTGTACCAGTATGGAACGGTCTAACAGACGAATTCCACCCAACTCAAATCCTAGCTGACTTCCTAACTATGATGGAACACGGCCGCGGTAAACAGCTCCATGAAATGAAGTTCGCTTACCTAGGTGACGCTCGCAACAACATGGGTAACTCACTAATGGTTGGTGCAGCGAAAATGGGCATGGACATCCGTCTAGTGGCACCAAAAGCGTTCTGGCCAGAAGAAGAGCTAGTGGCAACCTGTCGTGAAATCGCTGAAGAGACAGGTGCAAAAATCACACTAACTGAAGACGTGCAAGAAGGCGTTCAAGGTTGTGATTACCTATACACTGACGTTTGGGTATCTATGGGTGAAGCAAAAGAAGCTTGGGCTGAGCGTATCAACCTAATGATGCCTTACCAAGTAAACATGGAAATGCTAAAAGCGACAGGCAACCCACATGTGAAATTCATGCACTGTCTACCAGCGTTCCACGGTGAAGATACTACCGTAGGTAAGCAGCTAGCAGCAGAATACCCACAACTTAAAGATGGCGTGGAAGTAACAGACGAAGTGGTTGAGTCTAAGCACTCTATCGTGTTCGACGAAGCAGAAAACCGCATGCACACCATCAAAGCTGTAATGGTTGCTACTCTAGGCGACTAATCTGCAGGGAAATGCGGACGGCAGGATTGAGGCCTCACCCCATGAATAAAGTCCGCATTTTTTTTCACATAAGTTGAAACAAAATAGCGACCAATACGCCTTCAAGTAAACTCTCACAATGGCTGAGAAAATAGAGCGAAAACATGCGAAATTCGCATAAAAATCCAATTTATGGATAGTTTTCGCAAACGCTTGCAAGGCGTTTTTTTGTGCGTATAATCCTCCGCAATTTGTCAGGAGAACAGAAATGCAGCAGCTATTCACAACATCTTGTTGTTACCAAACGCGCCCGAAATCGGGATCGTTATCTGTTTCATTTTCTCCATTGATTCTATTTTAAAGCCTCCTATTTAGGGGGCTTTTTTTTGTCTGTAATTTACGTTTGATTCGAGACGAGGAAACACCGTTATGGCGCATTCATTGTATAAAAAGCACATTATCTCCATCCCTGAGCTCAGCCGTAAAGAGCTGGAGCTTATCGTCGATACCGCAGCAAGATTAAAGGCAGAGCCAAACCCTGAGTTGCTGAAGAACAAAGTAGTCGCAAGCTGCTTCTTTGAACCATCAACTCGTACTCGCCTTTCGTTTGAAACAGCCGTCGAGCGTTTAGGCGGCAGCGTGATTGGCTTTGATAACGGTGGTAATACATCACTGGCGAAAAAAGGCGAAACATTGGCAGATTCAGTCCAGGTTATTTCTTCTTACGTTGATGCCTTCGTCATGCGCCACCCACAAGAAGGCGCAGCTCGTTTAGCCTCAGAGTTTTCTAACGGCGTACCCATTGTCAACGGTGGCGACGGTGCGAACCAGCACCCAACCCAGACTCTGCTCGACCTGTTTTCGATTCACGAAACGCAAGGCACATTAGACAACCTCAACGTCGCGTTTGTAGGCGACTTAAAGTATGGACGAACGGTGCACTCGCTAACGCAAGCATTGGCGAAATTCGATAACGTTCGTTTCTTCTTTATCGCACCAGACGCGCTTGCTATGCCTGATTACATCTGTGAGGAACTCGAAGAAGCGGGCATCAAATTCAGCATGCACAACAATATTGAAGAAGTGGTACCTGAACTGGATGTTCTATACATGACTCGTGTACAAAAAGAGCGTTTTGATGAATCAGAATATGCGCATATGAAATCGGCATTCATCCTTACCGCAGCTACCCTTGAAGGTGCTCGTGACAATCTCAAAGTACTGCACCCGCTACCTCGTGTCGATGAAATCACGACAGATGTCGACAAGACAAAGCACGCCTACTACTTCGAGCAAGCTGAGAATGGCGTTTATGCTCGTGAAGCCTTACTGGCTCTAGTTCTTAACGAAAACATTTAATCTGCAGGAGAGATATCATGGTGAAACAAACTCAACTTCAAGTAGAAGCGATTCGCAATGGCTCTGTTATCGACCACATCCCTGCGCACATCGGCATTAAAGTACTGAAACTGTTCAAGATGCACAAAGCTAATCAGCGCATCACTATGGGTCTAAACCTGCCGTCTTCAGCTCTTGGCGCGAAAGATCTAATAAAAATCGAGAACACGTACTTAACCAAAGAGCAAGCCAGTCAACTTGCGCTTTACGCCCCAAAAGCAACGGTTAACCAGATCGAAGAATACAAGGTTGTTAGCAAACTTAACCTCACCTTGCCAGAGAGCATCGAAAGCGTCTTTGAATGCCCAAACAGCAACTGTATTTCACATGGCGAGCCTGTTGAGAGCCGATTTAAAGTGCAGCAAAAAATGGACAATGTGCACCTTAAATGCCACTACTGTGAAAAAGTATTCTCACGCGAGATCATGACCGAAGCACGCTAAACGCACCCCTTAAGGGCTAACGGTTTTAGCCCTTTGATTTACTGGATATTTATTCGAACTCACGGATAAATATCCAACCTCAACAGAATAAATCACCAGATATCAAGATTTTACTTAGTTTATTATTTGGCGATCCCATTCACAAAGCCACACTATCTTTGGTGGTAAACTAGCAGCATATTCAATTAAATCACCACAGAGTGATCGCTCAAGTGTTGGGCACGAAGGGAGAATGGAGTGCCTAAGTTTACATGGATGATTTGTCCGTACGTCACGTTTAAGGAGTTCCCATGAGTGAAACTCTAAACCCTATGAACACCGATTATACCGAAGATAAAACGCTTACTGCTGCTTGTAAACGTCTGTTACAACAACAGAGTTTTGCCACTCAAAATGAACTGCGTGAAGCGCTGATCAATATTGGTTTTGAAGGCATCAGTCAGTCTACGGTATCGAGATTATTGTCCCAGTTGGGAGTGGTTAAAGTCCAAAATGCCTGCGGTAAAAAGGTGTACTGTATTACCGTCGAAACCGCGCCGGTACGTGTCGAGTCTTCAATCTCCTCACAAATAGAATTTATTACCCATAATCAGGCGATGGTGGTGGTAAAAACGCACCCTGGCAGCGCTCAACTCGTTGCCCGTTTAGTCGATATTGACCCGCACACCGAGATCCTTGGCACAGTTGGCGGTAACGATACGGTGCTGGTTATTCCCAAAGATACTGACAACATTGACGCCTGCGAACGCGTAGTTCGGGCACGTTTAGGGGTCGCTTAATCAAATTGGGTCAGGCAACTGACCCAATTTTTTACCAATCTGCAGTAATTTCATATGTGATGAAACTTAATCCCGCTCTTCCCTGTCATATTGAGTTAAAATGAACCCAAATTTACTCAAGTGACCGATTTATGCGCTTCGCCTTATCACTGTTAATTCTCTGTATTTCCGTTGTTTCTGCACCGGCAATGGCTCTGTTTGGTAACTCCAACTCCACACCAAGCTTTGCCAACAACAGCAACACTTTTGTTCCAGTTGACGAAGCGTTTCCATTTAATGCTTATCAGCAGGACAATCGCGTATTCATCGATTGGCAGGTCAAGCCTGATTACTACCTGTATCAACACCGTATTTCTGTTAGCGGTGAAAACGTCACGGTTGCGAATATAGAGATGCGGGACGGTGAGCCGTACAAAGATGAATTCTTTGGTGACGTAAGCATTTACACAACGCCGCTGTTTGTTGATGTCTCTATGGCCGATTACCAAACCAAAGCGCGCCTGATCGTTCAATACCAAGGCTGTGCGAAAGCCGGCTTTTGCTACCCGCCTGAAACACGAGTGATCGACATTCAACCCTTTACCGCTAGTCAGGTGCAGACTCCAGCCTCGGGCTCGACGCAACCTCAGCCTCAACCCACCAGCGATGTGGTCAAATCCAATCCGGTTGATGCTCCGCGCTCTCAAGAATCCACCCTTGCTTCTAAATTGAGTGATAGCTGGTGGACACCACTACTTTTCCTCGCCCTCGGTGTTGGGCTAGCATTTACACCATGTGTTCTTCCTATGTACCCGATTCTGACCAGTATCGTACTGGGTAGCGGAAAATTGAGTCAGCGCCGCGCGCTGGGTTTGGCGTTTATCTATGTCCAAGGTATGGCGCTTACCTACACCTTACTGGGTTTGGTGGTGGCTTCGGCAGGAATGCAGTTTCAAGCCGCGATGCAACACCCCTATGTCTTAATTGGCCTAAGCATTTTGTTTGTCACACTGGCTCTGTCTATGTTTGGTGTTTACACCCTGCAATTGCCGAGCGGCGTCCAAACTTGGCTCAATAACTTAAGCAACAAACAGCAAAGTGGTAGCAGCGCTGGCGTATTTGCAATGGGCGCTATTTCAGGGCTCGTTTGTTCTCCTTGCACGACAGCGCCACTTTCAGGGGCACTGCTTTATGTGGCTCAAAGTGGCGACCTACTCACCGGCGGCATTGCACTGTATGCATTAGCGATCGGCATGGGTATCCCTTTAATGTTAGTGGCGGTATTTGGTAATAAACTGCTACCAAAAGCAGGTAACTGGATGGATCGAGTGAAAACGCTGTTCGGCTTTATTCTTCTTGCTGCGCCTATCTTCCTATTAGAACGTATCTTGCCAGAGATGTGGGCCACAGCCTTATGGTCAGCACTTGGCATCGTCGCGTTTGGTTGGTTATACCATATTAAGAACACGCTAGAGTTCGGCGGTTGGAAACAAAGCACGGTGGGAATCATTGCGGTGCTTGGCCTTTTTGCCTCTGCCCAGCCGGCATTAAATTACTGGTTTGGTAATCACCACAACACGCAAACAGAACAAGCAACCATTAGCTTTACCCGCATTGCCAATGTCGCAGAGCTAGAGCAGCAACTGGGGCTGGCCAAACAAGCAGGTAAACCTGTCATGCTCGACTTCTATGCCGATTGGTGCGTGGCTTGTAAAGAGTTTGAAAAGTACACCTTCCACCAGCCTGACGTCGAACAAAAGCTGCAAAACTTCGTTCTACTGCAAGCCGATGTCACTAAGAATACCCCGCAAGACATCGCCCTGCTGAAACAAATGCAAGTGTTGGGTTTACCAACCATAGAATTTTGGGATGCAAACGGCGTACACGTAAACAATGCCCGTATTACTGGCTTTATGCAGGCGCAGCCTTTCCTAGAGCACCTGAGTAACCACAAGCTTTAGCTAAACTGTGTTTAAAACGCCGACCTCTAGGTCGGCGTTTTTATTTGCCTTTTCTCATTTATATGCAATTTTTCTAATAAAACCCGATACAGTTCAGACTTTTAGTGCATAAAGATTGTCCACACTTACAAAGGTGACAATAATTCTATTAACTATTTTGCTATAAGTGCTTAACGTCATGGACTCGACCTACAACATCATTATTGCCGACGATCATCCACTTTTTCGCAATGCGCTTTTTCAATCTGTGCATATGGCGGTGAGTGGGGCTAACCTCTTGGAAGCCGATTCACTTGATGCTCTGTTGGCGGTTCTCGCGCGCGAAGAAGAGCCTGATTTGTTGCTACTTGATCTCAAAATGCCCGGTGCAAACGGCATGTCTGGTTTAATCCACTTACGAGCAGAGTATCCGGACCTTCCGATTGTTGTCGTGTCAGCCAGTGAAGAGTCTTCGGTCGTTACTCAAGTCAAAAGCCATGGTGCGTTTGGCTTTATCCCTAAGTCGAGTGACATGCGCGAATTGGTCAGTGCACTGAATCAAGTGCTGAATGGCGAACCCTTCTTCCCTGAAGGCTCGATTACCAATAACGCGGCGTGCAATGATTTAGCTGAAAAAATAGCGACCCTAACGCCACAGCAATATAAAGTTCTTGGAATGTTATCTGATGGTTTACTCAATAAACAAATCGCATACGAGTTAAATGTTTCAGAAGCAACAATCAAAGCCCATATGACAGCCATCTTTCGCAAGTTAGGTGTAAAAAATAGAACTCAAGCCGTAATTTTACTCCAACAGCTAGAATCTGAAGCTTAATTCACTCAGATTTAACCTTAAAGTGTAATTTCTTTGCTAATATCAAGAGAACTGGTCTCTACTGGTTCCTCTATCCCTCTGTTGACTTACTCTGGGAGAAAGCAAAGTGCTAAGCATTCTAATCACTCAATTTGTTGTTCTTTGGGCGGTGATCGATCCTATCGGTAGCGTGCCTGTTTACTTGTCTCAAACCTCACATTTAACCGCCAAGCAGCGCCGTTTGGTCGCCCTAAAAGCCGTGGCAATAGCGACAGGAGTACTCCTGTTTTTCCTCATTGCAGGTCAATTACTACTCGAAGCGATGCAAATCCCACTGCCTGCTTTTCAGGCCGCAGGAGGTCTGGTACTGCTGTTGTTCGCACTCACCATGATTTTTGGTGAGTCTAAACCTGAACAAGAAACCAAGCTATCACAAGACGTAAGCCACTCAGAGCTCGCGGATCTCGCCGTTTATCCATTGGCGATTCCTTCTATCGCCTCTCCTGGTGCGATGATGGCGATTGTCATGCTGACCGACAATCATCGCTATGCACTGATAGATCAAAGCATCACTGCCGGTGTGATGGTCGTGGTGTTGCTCATCACCTTGCTCTTACTACTTGGTGCTACCCATATTCAACGATGGATAGGCAATGTCGGCGCTGCCATTATTAGTCGCGTGATGGGCTTAATTCTGGCGGCGGTCGCGGTCAACAACCTGCTGATGGGGATCAAAGATTTTTATCTTGGTTAATTTATTTGCACCAAATTGGCCATTCAGCATTAGACTTTTGGCTAATTTAACACAACATTAACATCACAGATTTCTATCGATTTTATATAAGCGCCTTATTTATGGGCGCTTTTTGTTTTTTATGCCACGACTAAAGTTGAAAAGAGTTCTTGCCAACACCTTGCTAGGGTAGATATTGAAACATTTTCTTAACAACAAACCAATCGTAAGGAGGCGGCAATGGCGTTTGAAAGTCAGGATAAAGCCAAAGCCTATTGGGACAAGAACGTAAAACTGATGATCAACTTGATGATCGTATGGTTTGTCGTTTCTTTCGGCTGCGGCATCTTATTTGTCGACGTACTTAATCAATTTCAACTAGGTGGTTACAAGCTAGGCTTCTGGTTCGCTCAGCAAGGCTCTATCTATACCTTCCTAGGTATTATTTTCTACTACGCGTGGAAGATGCGCCAAATTGACCGAGAATTCGGCGTAGATGAGTAAGGAGTAACTCAGATGGATTTGAAAACAATCACTTACCTCGTTGTTGGTGCGACCTTTATCCTTTACATTGGTATTGCGATTTGGGCCCGTGCTGGATCAACTAAAGAGTTCTATGTTGCAGGTGGTGGGGTTAACCCAATCGCAAACGGCATGGCAACCGCAGCAGACTGGATGTCAGCCGCATCATTTATCTCTATGGCTGGTCTCATCGCCTTTATGGGTTACGGTGGCAGCGTATTCCTAATGGGTTGGACTGGCGGTTACGTACTTCTAGCACTGCTACTTGCTCCTTATCTACGTAAGTTCGGCAAGTTCACTGTACCAGAGTTCGTAGGTGAACGTTTCTACTCTAACGCAGCTCGTATCGTTGCAGTTGTGTGTCTAATCATTGCGTCGGTCACTTACGTTATCGGTCAAATGAAAGGCGTTGGTGTTGCGTTTGGTCGTTTCCTAGAAGTGGATTACTCAACGGGTCTATTGATCGGTATGTGTATCGTATTCATGTACGCAGTAATGGGCGGCATGAAAGGCATCACTTACACGCAGATTGCTCAATATTGCGTACTCATTTTAGCTTACACTATCCCAGCAATCTTTATCTCTCTGCAACTAACGGGTAACCCGCTACCTCAAATCGGTCTTGGGAGTACCATCCAAGGCACCGATGTCTATCTACTCGATAGGCTCGACCAAGTGGTGACCGAACTCGGCTTTAGTGAATACACCACACAAGTCCGTGGCGACACGCTGAACATGTTCGTTTACACCATGTCACTCATGATCGGTACTGCAGGCTTGCCACACGTAATCATCCGTTTCTTCACGGTACCTAAGGTACGCGACGCACGTACATCAGCAGGTTGGGCTCTAGTATTTATCGCTATCCTATACACAACTGCGCCAGCGGTATCTGCAATGGCTCGTCTAAACCTAATGGATACAGTGAATCCAGCGCCAGGTCAGCACCTTGCCTATGATGAGCGTCCTGACTGGTTCAAAAACTGGGAGAAAACAGGTCTACTTGGCTTTGATGACAAGAACGGCGACGGTCTGATTGAGTACACGTCAAACCCAGCAACCAATGAACTGAAAGTTGACCGTGACATCATGGTACTGGCTAACCCTGAGATTGCGAAGCTACCAAACTGGGTAATCGCTCTCGTGGCAGCCGGTGGTCTAGCTGCGGCACTTTCAACCGCAGCAGGTCTATTGCTCGCAATATCTTCGGCAATATCCCATGACTTAATTAAAGGTGTGATCAATCCAAATATATCGGAGAAGAAAGAGCTGCTCGCCAGTCGGATTTCCATGGCAGTTGCGATTGCGGTAGCAGGTTATCTCGGCCTCAACCCGCCAGGTTTTGCCGCCGGTACGGTAGCGTTAGCCTTCGGTCTTGCTGCTTCCTCCATCTTCCCGGCGTTGATGATGGGTATCTTCAGCAAAGGTATCAATAAAGAGGGTGCAATTGCAGGTATGATTGCAGGTATCAGTATCACACTATTTTACGTATTCCAGCACAAAGGCATCCTATTCGTTGCTGACTGGACTTACCTAGAAAGCTGGGGCAGCAACTGGTTCCTAGGCATCGAACCTAATGCATTTGGTGCGATTGGTGCGGTATTTAACTTCCTAGTTGCGTTCGGTGTATCGAAAGTTACGGCTGAAACCCCTCAAGAAGTGAAAGACCTTGTAGAGCACGTTCGTGTACCAGCAGGGGCAGGTGACGCTGTTGACCACTAATAACAATACCTAAACCACAAAAGCCCCTATTGGGGCTTTTTTATTCCAAGTTTTACGTTACCGTATTCGAAGTCTGTTGTAGCAAGGAAGCCAAGATGTTCAAAAATAAGCACTTTATAGTCGCTCTATTAGTCGCACCTATTCTGTCTATCATTGCCTATTTTGGCGCTGATATGGCGGTAAGCGAAAAGCCGCATGCAGCCAAAGAAGGCCAAAGCTACAAGTTGATCGCTAAATCTAACTGCCGCTATACCAGTGGCTTATGTGGCATGGAAAATGGTGAGTTTAAGGTCAAGTTTCGCTCCGAGAAATTAACCACGTCAGAACTGCAATTATCAATGACATCAGATTTCCCGCTCGAAGGGGTTAAGCTCTCACTCGTTGATAGCCAAGATCAAGCTGGCCAACCCATCGACATGCAAGCCGCCGATAAAGCGGGTCAGAATTGGTATATCACTTTGGCCAAACCAGCATCAGCAGAGAGCTGGTTGCGCGTCGCAATCCAAGCAGAAGGCACCTTGTATTACGGTGAAACTCAAACGGCTTTCGTAAAATACGAAACGCTTTTTACTGAGTAACCATTAGTCAGAAATTATTAAGGGTTGGCCAGTGACGCCAACCCTTTTTGTTTGCACGTAGAAAGGCATATTGTACCTAGCCAGCGTTGAGACAAGAGGACTTTGCAACTTAAACGCGATTCAATATTGCTCTCAGTTTAAGCGGTTTAACCGGTTTCGGGATAAAGCCAAAGCCATTAGATTTAATCCCCTCCATCATATCTGCGGTGCGATCGGCACTGATGATCACACCTTCAAAACTGTCTCCCAAACGCAAGCGACATTGCTGCAGCACTTCCAAGCCCGTTCGCCCCTCATCGAGACGATAATCAGACAAGATAACATCAGGTAGCCACTCATCCTCAATACACTTCAAACTCGTGACGATGTCGGTCGCCGTACGGACATTGCAGCCCCAACGAGCAAGTAAGTTCTCCATACCGACTAAGATTTCAGTTTCATTGTCGACGCACAATACGTTCAAGTGGCTCAAATCAGACAGGTTAGGTGCGCTGTTTACCTGAGGTTGAACAAGTGCTTCTATACCTCGTTTGAGCGTAATCGAAAACACGCTTCCTTGACCGGGCCAAGAGCGCATCGAGATTTGATGACCTAGAACGTGCGCGATGCCTTTCGATATCGCCAACCCTAAACCTAAACCTTGGTCAGAACGTACCTGACTGCCACGCGTAAACTCTTCAAAAATCTCTTGCTGTTTATCTTCATCGATACCCGTACCGTTATCCCATACATCGATCCGAGCCTGACCATTGACGCGTCGCACACCCAGCACCACTTTGCCTTTAGGGTTGTAGCGAAAAGCGTTGGTGAGAAAGTTCTGCACTACCCGACGCAACAGCTTAGGGTCAGACTGAACAATGAGTTGGCTCGGTACCATCTCGAAATCAATACCCTGTTGTTTCGCCAATGCACTAAACTCCGCGTTGAGATTAGACAACACATCGTTAATCGCAAAGGCATGAACATTCACATCCAGTTTGCCCGACTCTAGCCGCGAGATATCCAGCAGGTCGCCAATTAAATCTTCCGCGGCCCCTAATGCACTTTCGATGTGTTGCGATAACTTCTGAGTCTCTTCTTCTTTAGCGACTTCCGATAATGAGGAAGCAAACAAACGCGCGGCATTCAAAGGCTGCATTAAATCATGACTGACCGCAGCAAGAAAACGCGACTTCGATTGTGATTCATGCTCAGAGCGTTGTGTCGCGGCAACGAGCTGCTTGTTGAGATTCTCTAACTCCTGAGTCCGTTTATGCACGCGCTCTTCTAACGATTCATTGGCCTCTTTTAGCGCCTGCTCGGCATCACGGAACACGGTGATGTCTGTAAAGCTCATCACAAAGCCGCCACCGGGCATAGGGTTGCCTTGTACTTCGATCACTCTGCCATCTGGGCGAACACGAGAAGAGGTGTGCCGAGTCCCTTGCTCTAAGTGATAAACCCGGCGACGAACGTGCTCTTCAGGATCACCCGGGCCACACAAACCTTGCTCCGCATTATGACGAATCACATCCGCTATCGGTCTGCCGACTTGAATGAGACCGACCGGAAAAGTAAACAACTCTAAGTAACGTTGATTCCATGCCACCAGCCTTAACTGTTTATCGACTACCGCAATCCCTTGACCAATATGCTCAATCGCCCCTTGCAATAATCCCCGGCTAAAGTCATAAAGCTCAGACGCTTCATCAACAATCGTTGCGACCTCTTCCAACTGCATATTGCGGCCCTGCAGAGCAGAAGTCAGGACTAACTTAGCCGAAGAAGCACCAAATACCCCGGCCAACACTCGCTCAGTGTGACGAATTAAGGTAGAGGGGGCTTGTTGGTTGGGTAGCATGGTTTCATGCTGCTGCGCCCAATACTGTTTAAAGGCATTACGCACTCGCTGTCGGCCAACAAAGCGTGAAGCCAGCATTTCTAACTCGCCTACCGTAACACGACTCTGATAGAGACTCATGTTCTCGCTTTCCGGTAAAGGCGTCCCCACAAAAGAGGCTGATTGTAAGCGTTCACTTAGGCTTGAGCGGGTGACTAATGATACCAATACATAACAGAGCGCATTCGCCGTCACGCTCAACACTATGCCCCAGTCAGAGCTTTCTATTCCTGCACTGGCAAGCAGCTGCGGCGGCGTTATCAACCAAAGCAGCAAGTTACTGTTTGCATCCCCCGCCAACATGTCGGTTTGGCTCATCAAGGTAATGAGCCAAATGGTAAAGCCAATGGCCAAACCAACATACGCCCCTTTGCGATTGCCTTGTCGCCAGTACATTCCACCAATAATTGCCGGTGCAAACTGGGTAATAGCGGCAAACGAGAGAAAACCTATCGCGGACAGTGAGTGGATGTTGCCCAAAGCTTGATAGAAACCCCACGCACCAAGCAGCAGCAATAAAATTAACCCGCGACGAATGATCAGTAACAAACCCGAGAAGTGGCGGTGACTGCGTTGCGACAATCGCATCCGGCGAAGCAATAAAGGCATCACTAAGTCATTAGACACCATGATCGCCAAAGCAATGGTCGAGACGATTACCATGCCGCTTGCCGCTGATGTGCCACCCAAAAATGCAAGCAGTGCAATATCTTGCGCGCCAACCGCCATTGGCAAACTGATCACGTAAGTGTCTGCGCTTACTCCAGTCAGCAGGCTTTGACCGACCCATGCGATCGGTAAAACAAAGATACCCATCAAAACCAAATAAATCGGGAACAACCAGCGCGCAGTGTGTAAATCTTGTGCTCGTTCGTTTTCGACAACCATGGTGTGAAACTGGCGTGGTAAACAGACAATCGCCATCATGGTCAATAGCGTATGTATCACTAACGTAGGAATGTTAGGAGATTGATAAGTCTGCTCAGCAATATCCAGTAACGCGATGTCGCTACGATTA
The DNA here is from genome assembly GCF_000189275.1 of Vibrio sinaloensis DSM 21326. Classification (GTDB taxonomy): domain Bacteria; phylum Pseudomonadota; class Gammaproteobacteria; order Enterobacterales; family Vibrionaceae; genus Vibrio; species Vibrio sinaloensis. The sequence goes on from NZ_AEVT01000090.1 coordinate 17,387, forward strand.
AGCGCTAAATAAAGAATGAAGCAACCCACCACGAGGAAGGCGACCAGCTTGAGCAAGGATTCGAACGCAATCGCCATCATCATACCGCGGTGGTGCTCGGTGTTATCGATATGGCGAGTACCAAACAGCATAGTAAATATCGCCAGCGCTGCAACAACGAACCACGAGACGTCAAAACCCTGTCCAGAAACATTGTCAGCCAGATCGGGGGCGATGATCTCCAACCCCATAGTGATGCCACGCAGCTGCAATGCGATGTAAGGCAATATGCCCGCCACCGCGATAAGGGTCACCACCACAGCTAGCCCCTGTGATTTACCATATCGGGCAGCGATAAAGTCAGCAATCGAGGTGATATGCTCACGTTTGGCAGTAATGATTAAGCGAGCGAGTATCCGCCAGCCTAGAGTGAAAACGATGATGGGCGCAAGGTAGATAGGCAGGAAAGACCAGGGGTTATTACTCGCTTGACCCACGGTCCCGTAGAAGGTCCAAGAGGTACAGTAAACGGCAATCGATAAGCTATATATCCATGGTCGCCATTTTGCTAACCACTTTGTTTGCTTGTCCCCATACCAGGCTATAAGAAAAAGCAGCCCGAGATACATCAGCGATACTAAGATCACTAGCCAACCCTGCATCCGATATCCTTATCATGTTGCTATGTGCTGAAATCCAATAAAAAACCTCTCCATATTGGAGAGGTTTCATTTAACTAAGGAAGTGAGTTGAACTCAAACAGTCACGCTTAATTCTGTGCTTCAGGCTCCATAACATGGATGTTTGACTGTTTGTTGGCGTCGACTTTTATGAACAGGGCCAATACTCCCATTGCCGCCATTGCCCAGAAGACATTTGCTCCCCAATGCTCGTATCCCCAGCCGCTTAACGTGGTCATTAACGCAATGAATGCTCCCAGCGGAATTGCATTGTATAAAGCCTGCAGCGCCACCATCTTACGCGGCTCAGAGTCCTGAATGTATTGAATCGCCGCAATGTGGGCGATAGCAAATGTTACGCCATGCAGTAACTGAATGAGAACCAACGCTGCGATCATCGTCGTCGAAGCGGTGAGCCCCCAACGAGCGATACAACCCAGTGCCGCCACCACGAACATCGCTCTCAGTGACCAACCAGAAAACAGGCGCTTGCTCAGCGCAAAAATGGCCACTTCAGAGACCACACCTAAGCTCCACAGGTAGCCGATGATGTCCTCGGAATAACCGGCCTCTTTCCAGTAAATGGAACTGAAGCTGTAATATGCCGCGTGGCTACCTTGAATCAATGCGACTAGGATTAAGAACTTAACCACCGGGCCTTCGCGTAGCAAATCCATCAGTTTAGGGCGCTCAGTATGCTCTTCGGCTTGAGTCACTGGCATAGGATTAATGCGACGCATCGCAAACAGCCAAGAAATCAAGATCCCCACCAAAGCAGTGTAGATAATCATGTCGCTGCCGTATTGCGACACCATGAAGCCGACCACAGTGGAGCCCGCAATAAAGGCAACCGATCCCCACAAACGTGTGCGGCCATAATCAAGCTTATTGAGGCGAGCATAATAGTTCGCCATCGCATCAGAGAGGGGAACAATTGGTCCACAACACAAGTTGTACAGAACGGTGGCTAACGCCATTAGCCAGAAGCTTCCACCGGTAAAGAAATGGAACGCGATAAACAGCAGCGAAGCGAAACTTAACCAGCGCAGCGCCGGCATCAAGTGCTCAACTTTATGAATGCGCGGCGTGAGCAGCATGTTCGCCACACAACGGGTAGCAAAACCTATTCCGACCAATAGGCCAATATCCGTCGGTGATACCCCTTGGTTTTCAAACCAGAGCGCCCAGAAAGGCAGGTAGACGCCGTAGGCAAAGAAAAAGCCAATAAAGTACTGGGAAATCCAGCCGTAAGGAGATGGGGTCAGCATTGTCACCTCTGAATGCCTAAAATTAGATGCGTCATTATCCACACACAAAACAGACTTAAAAAGGGAATAATCTAAATTAAGACTTTTCCTAGTTGTTGATTTACGCCCAGTTTCATCTATCCGATTCGTATTAGATTCGACCAAAGTCGTCTGGCAGTTTCGCCACAATTGGGCACACTTAAGCTATGGTCTCTTGCACACTTGTAGGTCGCTCATGCCTGACAAATTTAATATGCACACCCCTCCCTTTGATCGTCTGGATGATAAACAGCAAACTCAGCTGAGAACCTCTTTAGACGTTGCGTACTTTCGTGAAAAGGAAATTTTGCTCGCCACTGATGCGCAAAGCCAACACCTGCATATTATAATCAAAGGTGCCGTCGAAGAGCGCAGTGCCGATGGTCAGGAGATATTTGCCCACTATGCCAATGATGACCTGTTTGATGTTCGCGCACTCTTTGAAGGACAAGCTCGCCACCATTACGTCGCCCTTGAAGACACTCTAGTCTATCTATTGCCCAAAGCCATCTTTTTAGAACTGTACAATGCCAACGGACAGTTCGCCGCTTACTTTGATAGTAACCTCGCTAAACGTCAGGAGCTGATTGAAGCTGCTCAACAGCAGCAAAACTTGGCGGAATTTATTCTGACTAAGGTCGATAGTGATATCTATCATCCCCCCATGCTGTTAAAACCGGAACAACCGCTCAATGAAGTTACCCGGATACTAAAAGAAAATGGCATTGATTCTGCGCTGGTTGAACTGCACGAAGACGATATTCGCTTACTGGATGACTCTCACAGCCTGCCCTTTGCTATCGTCACGCGAACCAATATGCTGCATGCGGTGATGCTCGACGATCACCCTCTTGACACGCCAGTAGGGAAAATCGCAACCTTCCCAGTCATCCACGTCGATGATGGGGACTTCCTATTCAACGCCATGATTAAAATGACGCGCAACCGGATGAAGCGCGTCATGGTGGCTGACGGAAAAGACGCAGTGGGTATGCTGGATATGACACAGATACTCAGCGCTTTCTCTACTCATTCACACGTGTTGACCTTAAGTATTGCTCGAGCAACCAGTGTCGAAGAGCTCGCCCTTGCCTCGAATCGCCAGCGTCAACTGGTCGATAGCCTGCTTAGCAATGGCATACGAACTCGTTTTATCATGGAGCTGATCTCTGCGGTTAATGAGCAAATCATCGAAAAAGCGTTTGAACTGATTGTTCCTCCAGCCCTTCACGATCATTGTTGTTTGGTCGTTTTAGGCTCAGAAGGGCGTGGGGAACAGATCTTAAAAACCGATCAAGATAATGCCTTGATCGTGAAAGATGGTTTGCAATGGCATCAATGCAGCAAGGTGATGGACCAATTGACCCACACATTGCAGCAATTAGGCTACCCTCTTTGTCCTGGCAACGTGATGGTCAACAACCCTAAATGGGTCAAAAGCCAAGCAGACTGGCAGAAAGCACTCACCAAGTGGTCTAAGCCAACCTCAGCCGAACAGGTGATGGATCTGGCCATTTTTACTGATGCCCACGCCGTAGCGGGTAATAAAGAATTGCTTACCCCAGTCAGACATCACCTTCGCCAGCTCATGCTCAACAACATGCTCGCGCTGCAAGATTTCTGTCGTCCTGCACTGCAATTTTCTCTGCCACTGACCCTGTTTGGCAACGTCAAGCAAGACAAACAAGGCGTCGATCTGAAAAGTGGCGGGATTTTCCCGATTGTGCATGGCATCCGGACACTCGCTCTCGAATATGGTATCGAGGAGAGCAATACCTTTGATCGTATAGAGGCACTACGCAGTAAGCGAATACTAGAGCCAGATACCGCCGATAACCTCAGTGAAGCGTTAAAGTTGTTCTTTAAACTGCGCTTAGCCCAGCAGCTAGCTAACCAGCACAGTAGTAATCGTATTGATTTGAAACAGTTAGAACGTACCGAGCGAGACCTACTCCGTCACAGTCTCCACGTAGTGAAAAAATTTAAGCAGTTTCTTGGCTATCATTATCAGATAAGGGACTAAGGCAGCAGTATGAATTGGCTTCAGCGTCGATATTGGTACATCAAACTGAAAGGTTCGCCCTACCGCCCACTATTTACTGGGTTACAAAAGGGCGAATACGTTTCGCTCGACTGTGAAACCACCAGCTTAGATCCTAACCGAGCAGAGTTGGTCACTATTGCGGCGGCCAAAATCATCGATAACCGCATCATCACCAGTCGCCCATTTGAAGTTCGATTACGTGCGCCACAATCTCTTGACTCAAATTCAGTCAAAATCCATCAAATTCGTCATAAAGATTTGGTCGATGGGATAGATGAAAAACAGGCATTGATTCAGTTGTTGGAATTTATTGGTAACCGACCTTTAGTCGGCTATCACATTCGTTACGACAAAAAAATTCTCGATCTAGCCTGTCGCCGCCATCTTGGTTTTCCTTTGCCAAATCCCTTAATCGAAGTCAGTCAAATCTATCATGATAAACTGGAGCGCCACCTGCCCAATGCCTACTTTGACCTCAGCCTAGAGGCGATCTGCAAGCATCTTGATCTACCGATGCAAAATAAACACGATGCCCTGCAGGATGCCATTTCTGCCGCTTTGGTGTTCGTGCGACTTACAAAAGGTGATCTGCCCAGCTTAAATCTGCCCTATCTTCGCTAGATCAAGTTACGACCAAGCTCTCAATTTGCGTTTTAATTCCTTCATTTTTAAGCACAAGCCCCTCTCTCATCCTAAAGTCTAATTGTCGAATCTCGGCCTGTGATTGAAAGTTATAGCCATAGGGAATTTGTACAACGTTAGTTGTTTTAAACGGACACATGCTCAATTCAAAGGAATTAAGCACAAGGAGAAAAGCAATGAGTGAAGCCCATATTTATCCGGTAAAAGAAAACATCAAACAAAACACGCACGCGGATAACGATACTTACCAAGCCATGTACCAACAGTCAGTTACAGACCCGGTTGGTTTCTGGAGTGAACACGGCAAGATTGTCGACTGGATGAAACCTTTCACTCAAGTCAAAAATACCTCTTTTGACACCGGACACGTCGACATTCGTTGGTTTGAAGATGGCACGCTTAATGTCTCAGCTAACTGTATTGACCGCCACCTTGCTGAGCGCGGTGATGATATCGCGATTATTTGGGAAGGCGATGATCCAAATGATGACAGCACGCTCACTTTTAAAGAGCTGCACAAAGAGGTGTGTGAGTTTGCAAATGCACTAAAAGAACAAGGGGTTCGCAAAGGCGATGTGGTTTGTCTTTACATGCCAATGGTGACGGAAGCAGCCGTTGCGATGTTAGCTTGTACCCGTATTGGTGCAGTCCACACTGTGGTGTTCGGTGGCTTCTCGCCGGAGGCTCTTTCTGGTCGTATTATCGATTCCGATGCTAAAGTCGTGATCACAGCCGACGAAGGCGTTCGTGGTGGTCGTGCGGTACCGTTGAAAAAGAACGTTGATGAAGCACTGACTAACCCAGAAGTTAAAACCATTGAAAAAGTCATTGTCATGAAACGAACTGGCGGTGATATCGAATGGCACGAACATCGCGATGTTTGGTGGCATGAAGCAACCGCTAACGTTCCTTCAGATTGTCCACCAGAAGAGATGAAAGCCGAAGATCCGCTATTCATTCTTTACACTTCTGGCTCAACAGGTAAACCAAAAGGCGTTCTACACACAACTGGCGGCTACTTAGTTTATGCCGCGATGACCTTTAAATATGTCTTCGATTATCAGCCAGGAGAAACCTTCTGGTGTACTGCAGACGTGGGTTGGATTACTGGCCACACTTACCTAATTTATGGCCCACTCGCTAATGGTGCGAAGACAATCTTGTTTGAAGGCGTACCAAACTACCCAAGCACAAACCGCATGAGCCAAGTGGTCGACAAACATCAAGTCAACATTCTATACACTGCGCCAACGGCAATCCGAGCGCTTATGGCGAAAGGTAACGAAGCGGTTGAAGGCACTTCTCGTAGCAGCTTACGAATCATGGGCTCAGTGGGTGAGCCAATTAACCCTGAAGCGTGGGAGTGGTACTACAAAACCATAGGTAACGAGAATTCTCCAATCGTTGATACTTGGTGGCAGACCGAAACCGGCGGCATCTTAATTGCGCCACTACCAGGGGCAACCGATCTAAAACCAGGCTCTGCTACACGTCCATTCTTTGGGGTTCAACCGGCACTGGTTGATAACATGGGTAACATCATTGAAGGTGCGACGGACGGTAACCTAGTGATTCTCGATTCGTGGCCAGGTCAGATGCGCACTGTTTACGGTGACCACGAGCGTTTCGAGCAAACCTATTTCTCCACCTTTAAAGGCATGTACTTTACTAGTGACGGTGCTCGTCGTGACGAAGACGGCTACTACTGGATCACAGGACGAGTCGATGACGTACTCAACGTTTCAGGTCACCGAATGGGGACAGCTGAAATTGAATCGGCTTTGGTTGCCCACGACAAGATTGCCGAAGCCGCTATCGTCGGTATCCCACACGATATCAAGGGCCAAGCGATCTACGCTTACATCACACTAAATGATGGTGAATTCCCTAGTGCTGAGCTGCATGCTGAAGTGAAAAACTGGGTGCGTAAAGAGATTGGTCCAATTGCAACGCCAGATGTGCTGCACTGGACTGACTCACTGCCGAAAACGCGTTCTGGTAAGATCATGCGTAGGATTTTACGCAAAATTGCCACAGGTGATACCAGCAACCTAGGCGATACCTCAACTCTGGCTGATCCGAGCGTCGTTGATAAACTGATTGCGGAAAAAGCAGAGCTGGCTTAAGCCTCCCCTGTTTAAAACAGCCCTCATAAACCAAAACCGTCACTCATGTGGCGGTTTTTTTGCTTTGTTAGAGCCTATCTCCCCCACTTGTCGTGAGGCAAAATTGGTCAATTTTGTTATCTCGGTAGCAAAAACGCCGCCGCTCACTGGGTGATTAGACCAGTAAATTGCTGCTAAATGCGCTGAATTAGCTATAATCTGGGTCTATTTCAAAGATCCAGACAAATTTCTTACAAAGAAACCATGCTGAATCCGCGATAATATGGGAATATCTTAGTTCGTCTCATGTATTAGGAAGATAGCGACACAATGGCAGCAAAATCACGCATTCTTGTCTTAAATGGTCCAAATCTAAACCTGCTAGGGTTACGCGAACCAGCACATTATGGCTCTCAAACCCTTGAGCAAATCATCGATTTATTGACCGAACAAGCAGAGCTTGCGGGTGTAGAACTGGAACATCTACAGTCAAATCGCGAGTACGAACTGATTGAAAAAATCCATGCAGCCTATGGCAAGGTGGACTTTATCATTATCAATCCAGCCGCTTTCACTCATACCAGTGTTGCACTGCGCGACGCTCTACTTGGCGTAGCGATCCCATTTATCGAAGTGCATTTATCGAATGTGCATGCCAGAGAACCATTCCGCCATCACTCCTACTTGTCTGATAAGGCAGAAGGTGTGATTTGTGGTCTAGGAGCTCAAGGCTATGAATTTGCTTTGTCGGCAGCGCTTAAAAAGTTGCAGGCACACTAACCTAACTGACGTTGACGTGAGTAACGAACGCTCAACGTACACAAACACTCTGCAGTTCAAATGAGCTGTCTTATTCACAAGATAAAAGAGAAAGAAAAGATGGATATCCGTAAAATCAAGAAGCTTATCGAGTTAGTAGAAGAGTCTGGCATTGCTGAGCTAGAAATCTCTGAAGGTGAAGAGTCGGTACGCATCAGCCGTAGCGGTAGCGCAGCGCCGGCAGCGCCAATTCAGTATGCAGCAGCACCGGCTCCAGTAGCAGCACCGGCTCCTGCAGCAGCTCCAGCACCTGCGGCGGCTCCTGCTGAAGCGGCAGCTCCTGCTGTTCCTGCGGGCCACCAAGTTCTTTCTCCAATGGTAGGTACTTTCTACCGTTCTCCAAGCCCAGACGCGAAATCATTCGTTGAAGTTGGTCAATCAGTAAACGCTGGCGACACACTATGTATCGTTGAAGCGATGAAGATGATGAACCAAATCGAAGCGGACAAGTCTGGCGTAGTTACAGCTATCCTAGTTGATGATGGCCAGCCAGTTGAGTTCGACCAACCACTTGTTGTTATCGAATAATCGAGGCTATCTCTTATGCTAGATAAATTAGTCATCGCGAACCGAGGTGAAATCGCACTTCGTATCCTTCGCGCATGTAAAGAATTAGGCATCAAAACCGTTGCTGTTCACTCAACGGCTGACCGTGACCTAAAACACGTACTACTTGCTGACGAAACCGTATGTATCGGCCCAGCTCGTGGTATCGACAGCTACCTAAACATTCCACGCATTATCTCTGCCGCGGAAGTAACCGGCGCTGTTGCTATCCACCCAGGCTATGGTTTCTTGTCTGAGAACGCTGACTTTGCTGAACAAGTAGAGCGCAGTGGCTTTATCTTTGTTGGCCCTAAAGCGGAAACAATCCGTATCATGGGTGACAAAGTTTCGGCTATCACAGCGATGAAAAAAGCGGGCGTACCTTGTGTTCCAGGTTCTGATGGCCCTCTTGATGATGATGAGCATGCAAACAAAGCACACGCTAAGCGTATTGGTTACCCAGTAATCATCAAAGCATCTGGTGGTGGCGGCGGTCGTGGTATGCGTGTTGTACGTAGCGAAGGCGAGCTCATTGAAGCTATCGCTATGACTCGTGCAGAAGCAAAAGCAGCCTTTAACAATGACATGGTTTACATGGAGAAATTCCTAGAAAACCCTCGTCACGTTGAAGTACAGGTGATTGCCGATGGTCAAGGCGGCGCAATCCACTTAGGTGAGCGTGACTGTTCAATGCAGCGTCGTCACCAAAAAGTTGTCGAGGAAGCTCCTGCTCCTGGTATTACTGAAGAGATGCGTAAGTACATCGGTGAGCGTTGTACTCGTGCATGTCTAGAGATCGGCTACCGCGGTGCAGGTACATTCGAGTTCTTGTACGAAAACGGTGAGTTCTACTTCATTGAAATGAACACTCGTATTCAGGTTGAGCACCCAGTAACTGAGATGGTTACCGGCGTAGACCTGATCAAAGAGCAGCTACGTGTTGCAGCGGGCCAACCACTGTCATTCACGCAGGATGACATCAAAATCCGTGGCCACGCGATCGAATGTCGTATCAACGCTGAAGACCCAGAGCGCTTCCTACCTTCACCAGGTAAGATTGAACGCTTCCACGCGCCAGGCGGCATGGGTGTTCGTTGGGAATCGCACATTTACACAGGCTACACTGTACCTCCTCACTACGATTCAATGATTGGTAAACTGATCACCTTTGGTGAGAACCGCGATGTTGCGATTGCACGTATGAAGAACGCGCTAGGCGAGATGATCGTTGAAGGTATCAAAACAAACGTTCCTCTACAAGAAAGCATTATGAATGATGAGAACTTCCAACACGGTGGTGCCAACATTCATTACCTAGAGAAAAAACTAGGTCTGCAATAAACAATCACGCAGCAATTAACGTTGAAATGTCCACTTCGGTGGGCATTTTTGTTTTTGGGCGTAAGCAGCCCAGCGTGATTAGACACATCTATACTCAAATATCGGCCGCAGTTCTGCTACACTCTGCGCCAATCAAAATTTAACCATCGGAAAGAGCTGACTCTCATGCCTTGGATTCAAATCAAACTCAATGCGACAAATGAAAACGCTGAACAAATCGGCGACATGCTAATGGAAGAGACTGGTGCGCTGTCTGTCACTTTTTTAGACGCGCAAGATACGCCTGTATTTGAACCTCTACCTGGTGAAACTCGTCTTTGGGGTGATACCGATATCCTGGCGCTGTATGACGCTGAAGCGGATACTAACTTTATCATTGAGCAAGCCAAGCTTAGCGGATTATTGGCGCAAGACTTTGCTTACAAAGTTGAGCAACTTGAAGATAAAGATTGGGAACGCGAATGGATGGACAACTTCCACCCAATGAAGTTTGGTGAACGCCTTTGGATTTGTCCAAGCTGGCGTGATATCCCTGAGCCTGACGCGGTTAACGTAATGCTGGATCCGGGCCTTGCCTTTGGTACAGGTACGCACCCAACTACGGCACTATGTCTTGAGTGGCTAGAAGGGTTAGACCTGACGGGTAAAACGGTTATCGATTTCGGTTGCGGTTCGGGTATTTTGGCGATCGCTGCGATCAAGCTAGGGGCAGAAAAGGTAATCGGGATCGATATTGATCCTCAAGCATTACTGGCCTCAAAAGATAATGCAGAGCGTAACGGTGTGGCAGAACAACTGGAAGTCTTCCTTCCTCAAGATCAGCCTGCGGGGTTAATCGCTGATGTGGTCGTAGCTAACATTTTAGCTGGTCCACTACGTGAACTTGCACCAATAATTAAGTCTCTTGTGAAGCCAAGTGGAGACCTTGCGATGTCGGGTGTCTTGGATACTCAAGCGGAAGATGTTGCTAATTATTACCGTGATGAGCTTCACATTGATCCTATCAAAGAGCAGAGTGAGTGGTGCCGCATCTCTGGTCGCAAGCAAGGCTAGACAAGACTTTGCGAGTTAATTGACTGATTTTTGGGCATTTTGCGAAAACAAATCGTAAATGCTCAAATATTAGTCTTTTCACAGCGCTAAAAAATGCGTAAAATGCGCGCCCTTACTGGTACTAAGCTGTGAAGACGTTTTGAAAATCGGAAACTACCAACTTAAGAATAATCTCATCGTTGCCCCTATGGCAGGAGTGACGGATAGACCTTTCCGCGAGTTGTGTCTCCGTTATGGTGCTGGAATGGCCGTCAGTGAAATGATGTCGTCAAATCCAAAACTATGGAATACGTCTAAGTCGATGCAACGCATGGTGCATGAAGGCGAATCGGGCATTCGCTCTGTACAAATTGCTGGCGCCGACCCACAACTTATGGCCGATGCTGCTCAGTTTAGTGTTGAGAACGGTGCGCAAATCATCGATATCAATATGGGCTGTCCAGCTAAAAAAGTGAATAAGAAGCTAGCGGGCTCTGCACTACTTCAGTTTCCAGAGATCATTGAAGATATTCTGAAAGCCGTCGTTAATGCGGTAGATGTCCCTGTGACATTAAAAACTCGTACTGGCTGGGATACAGACAACAAAAACTGTGTCCAAATCGCTAAATTAGCCGAAGACTGCGGCATTCAAGCGCTTGCTCTGCATGGTAGAACAAAAGCTTGCATGTACAAAGGTGAGGCCGAATATGACAGCATTAAAGCGGTGAAAGAGGCCATCTCAATACCGGTTATCGCTAATGGTGATATTGATAGCCCAGAGAAGGCCAAATTTGTTCTGGAGTACACCGGAGCCGACGCTTTGATGATTGGACGCCCTGCCCAAGGTCGTCCGTGGATTTTTCAGGAAATCCAACACTTTTTGGAAAACGGCACTAAGATGGCTGACCTTCCTCTCGAGGAAGTAAAAGACATCCTGCTTGGACATGTGAATGCTCTACATGAGTTTTATGGTGAGTATTTAGGCCCTCGTATCGCGCGTAAGCACGTTGGTTGGTACCTAAAAGAGCATGAACAAGCGAGTGAGTTTCGCCGTACCTTCAACGCCATCGACGCAGCACCGCTGCAACTTGATGCGTTAGAAGAGTATTTTGATAAAGCCTAAATAGTTGTAGCTTTGGCTGCAAATATGACGGGTAAACGTTGCATCATAATTAAGAGAAGAGCTAGACCGAATATGTTCGAACAAAATCTGACTTCAGAAGCATTAACAGTAACTACAGTAACGTCGCAAGACCAGATTACTCAAAAGCCTTTACGTGACTCTGTTAAAGCATCTCTTAAAAACTACTTGGCTCAACTTAACGGCCAAGAAGTAACAGAACTATACGAATTAGTTCTAGCTGAAGTTGAACAGCCACTACTAGATACTATCATGCAGTACACTCGCGGTAACCAAACTCGCGCAGCAACTATGATGGGTATCAACCGCGGTACTCTTCGCAAGAAACTTAAGAAATACGGCATGAACTAATCGTTCAAGGCACTGTTTCTAAAATGAAAAAGCCGATCTCTATGAGATCGGCTTTTTCTTTATTGTGTCGACAACAGGCCCGCTCGACACTCTAGCGTGATTTTCACCCTTTTATGGCACCTACAGTACGTAGTACTTATTGAGCAAATTATAAGCAAAATGTGATCTATTAAGATTGATCCAGCCAAGTACCTTTATATAATGGATGGTTCTGTGATTATTTGGATTAGGCTATATGGTTGATATGCAACGGGAAGAATGGCTTCAGCTATTGCTGAATGAGCTGCCCGATCGTCTATTTGTGCTTAATCAAGATGGCCAGTTCATTGAAGGGTTCGGCGGTACTTTCCATTCGACACGCCTAGATAACCCTCACTCTACTCAAAACTCACTCCAGTCATTACTCGACGAAGAAAAAGCCAGCGAGCTTTCTCGTGCGCTCTCTGAGGTAGTTCTTTCACAGCAAACGAAAGTGATTCAATACTCGATCTCAGCAGTCAATTGCCCAAATTTATCCATTGAGCAGTTAGAAGCCTTTGCGGAAGATGCTTGGTTTGAAGCCACAATTAAACCTTTATGCACCTTAGGTGAGACAACTTACATCCTTTGGCAAGAGCGAGATGTCACTGGAGCGTATGCGCGCGAGCAAGATCTCAAGCGACTCTCAGAAACCGACGAACTGACTGGGATATTGAACCGCCGCGCCTTTATACACAGCCTTCAGGAAGCCTTTAACAGTGTGGAACGATCTAATCTGAGCTGTTTGATGGTCGACATCGACCATTTTAAAGAGATCAACGACCAAGTTGGTCACTTGTCTGGCGATGAAGTCATTAGCCACGTTGCACAGCTCTGCCAGCAGCAGATCCGTGCTAGCGACGCTGTCGGACGACTAGGAGGGGAAGAATTTGGCGTCATGCTGAGCCATACGAGTGCAATCCAGGCTTACGACATCGCAGAACGGATACGCCGCTCTATCGCCGACACCCCATGCCAAGTCGATGATAAAACCATCTACCCTACCGTTAGCATTGGCATTGCAGAAGCGGATGCGACAACCCATGACGTCAAAACGCTGCTGGTTCAAGCCGACAAAGCCATGTATTACTCAAAGCACACTGGCCGAAACCAAGTCACTCTCTATCATGACAGCTTGCCAGACATGAAGATCCAACCAAGCAATAAAACCCACATTCTCATCGCTTCCTAATCACAGCAAGAATCCACATGTGACTCGTCCGCGAGTGCACCAAGAATCGAACAATGGCTGGCGTCATCATCCACGTGGCCACAGCACGCATCGTTTATCTTTTTCAGCGCATTGCGAATTCGGCTCAATTCACTGATCTTCTCATCAATTAAGCTCAACTTAGCACTTGTGATCGCTTTTACTTCAGCACAACTGTGTTCTGTGGCTTCTAACTTGATTTCCAGTAACTCTTTAATCTCATCTAAACTCAGCCCGAGATCTTTGGCTTTCAAGATAAAACCCACTTGAGCCTGATTTTGCTCGTTATAAAGCCGATAACCAGAGTCACTGCGCCCTGCAGGCTTTATCAGCTGATTTTTTTCATAAAATCTCAGTGTATCTGCTGTGACGCCACAGCGTTTTGCAAGTTCGCCTATCTGAAACATAACTTACCTAATTAACTATTTCGTTACTTTTGGTGCGGTAAAACCAGTAAATTACAATTATTTTTGCGATGCCAAACGATTGCGCGAGCTTTTTTGTAATAAATTGGTTAGAATACGCGCCATCAATCTCACAGACTGTTGAAATCGCTTAATCGTCTTCAAAGGTCTTTACCAAAACTGGCCAATATTTTACGCCTCATCACGAGGCTATGTAAAAACAAGTTCATTTTTGGCAAATATCTTTATCTTACTGTGACTTTGAGGAAATAGAAGCATGAGTAACGCTCGTCCTGTTCGCCGCGCACTAATCAGCGTATCAGACAAAACTGGCATTGTAGAGTTTGCTAAAGCGCTCGCTGAACGTGGTGTAGACATTCTGTCTACTGGTGGTACTGCTCGCCTTTTGGCTGAGCAAGGCATTTCTGTAACTGAAGTTTCTGACTACACAGGCTTCCCAGAAATGATGGATGGACGAGTGAAGACACTTCACCCTAAAGTTCACGGTGGCGTTCTAGGTCGTCGTGGCCAAGATGATAACGTGATGAAACAGCACGGAATCAATCCTATCGATATGGTTGTTGTTAACCTATACCCATTCGCAGAAACGGTTGCTAAAGAAGGTTGTACCCTTGCTGATGCCGTTGAAAACATCGACATCGGTGGTCCAACAATGGTTCGTTCTGCAGCGAAAAACCACAAAGACGTCACTATCGTTGTGAACGCTCACGACTACGACCGCGTTATCGCTGAAATGGACGCGAACGAGAAATCTCTAACACTAGAAACTCGCTTCGACCTGGCTATCGCAGCTTTCGAGCACACAGCATCTTACGACGGCATGATCGCAAACTACTTCGGCACTATGGTTCCATCTTACGGTGAGAACAAGGAGGGTGATGAAGAGTCTAAATTCCCTCGTACGTTCAACCAACAGTTCGAGAAAAAACAAGACATGCGTTACGGTGAGAACAGCCACCAAGCAGCCGCATTCTACGTTGAAGCAAACCCTGAAGAAGCATCTGTTTCTACTGCTCGCCAAATCCAAGGTAAAGCCCTTTCTTACAACAACATCGCCGATACTGACGCAGCACTTGAGTGTGTGAAAGAGTTCGATGAGCCAGCCTGTGTGATTGTTAAGCACGCTAATCCATGTGGTGTAGCTCTGGGCGAAAACATCCTAGAAGCTTACGACCGTGCATTCAAAACAGACCCAACGTCTGCATTTGGCGGCATCATCGCCTTCAACCGTGAACTCGACGCAGCAACAGCAACGGCTATTACTGAGCGTCAATTCGTTGAAGTGATCATTGCACCATCTGTTTCTGCTGAAGCAATAGAAATCGTGGCGGCTAAGAAAAACCTTCGCCTACTTGAGTGTGGTGAGTGGACAACTAAGACAACTGGCTTTGACGTGAAGCGGGTTAATGGTGGCCTACTGGTTCAAGACCGCGATCAAGGCATGGTTTCTCAAGATGATCTAAAAGTGGTTTCTAAGCGTCAACCTACAGAAGAAGAGCTAAAAGATGCCTTATTCTGCTGGAAAGTAGCGAAGTACGTGAAATCTAACGCGATCGTTTACTCGAAAGGCGACATGACTATCGGTGTAGGCGCAGGCCAAATGAGCCGCGTTTACTCTGCGAAAATCGCAGGCATCAAGGCTGCAGACGAAGGTCTACAGGTTGAAGGTTGTGTGATGGCATCCGATGCATTCTTTCCATTCCGTGACGGTATCGACGCGGCTGCAGAAGCGGGCATCAAGTGTGTTATCCAACCAGGTGGCTCAATGCGTGATGACGAAGTTATCGCTGCAGCAGACGAGCACGGCATGGCGATGATCTTTACTGGTATGCGTCACTTCCGCCACTAGAAAGAAAAGAGACGAGAGCGCTTCAATACGGGAAACGGAAACGCTGCGCTCCGAGATGAGCAACACTCTCCTTTCGTGTTGCTCAGACATTTTCTAGTTCTACTACTATCAATTTTAATTGAAGGTTTAAAACATGAATGTATTGATTATTGGTGCTGGCGGTCGTGAGCACGCTTTAGGTTGGAAAGCAGCACAAAACCCAAACGTTGAAACAGTATTCGTTGCTCCAGGTAACGCAGGTACTGCACTTGAGCCAAAACTTGAGAACGTAAACATCGGTGTTGAAGACATCGCCGGGTTAGTCGCATTTGCTCAAGAGAAAAAAATCGAACTGACTATTGTTGGCCCTGAAGCACCACTGGTCATTGGTGTGGTTGACGCGTTCCGCGAAGTGGGTCTGCCTATCTTTGGCCCAACTCAAGCAGCAGCGCAGCTTGAAGGATCTAAAGCATTCACTAAAGACTTCCTAGCTCGTCACGATATCCCAACCGGTTCTTACGCAAACTTCACTGAGATTGAGCCAGCGATCGCTTACGTTCGTGAGCAAGGCGCGCCAATCGTAGTGAAAGCTGACGGCCTTGCAGCGGGTAAAGGCGTTATCGTAGCAATGACGCTCGAAGAAGCAGAAGACGCTATCAAAGACATGCTTGCTGGAAACGCATTTGGTGAAGCAGGTAGCCGCGTGGTTATCGAAGAGTTTCTAGAAGGCGAAGAAGCAAGCTTTATCGTGATGGTTGACGGCTCTAGCGTATTGCCTATGGCCACCAGCCAAGACCATAAACGCGTGGGCGACAAAGACACAGGCCCGAACACAGGCGGCATGGGTGCTTACTCTCCTGCTCCTGTTGTCACACCAGAAATCCACAACCGCATCTTGGAAGAAGTTATCTACCCTACGGTACGTGGTATGGATGCAGAAGGTGCGCCTTACACAGGTTTCCTATACGCAGGCCTGATGATCGCAGCAGACGGTACACCGAAAGTGATTGAGTACAACTGCCGCTTCGGCGACCCAGAGACACAACCTATCATGATGCGCATGGAATCCGACTTGGTTGAACTGTGCCTAATGGCTATCGATGAGAAACTAGACCAAGCGGAGTCTAAGTGGGACCCACGAGCATCTATCGGTGTTGTACTGGCTGCTGGCGGTTACCCAGCGGACTACGCGAAAGGCGACGTTATTTCACTACCTACAGGCGATGTTGAAGGCCAAAAAATCTTCCACGCAGGTACAGCGAATAACGAAGCTGGGGATGTAGTGACAAACGGTGGTCGTGTTCTATGTGCAACGGCTCTTGGTAATAGCGTTTCTGAGGCTCAGGAGCGTGCGTACGCGCTAACTAAGCAAGTTAGCTGGAATGGTATGTTCCACCGCAATGACATCGGTTACCGTGCGATTGAGCGCGAACAACAGAAGTAATTACGTTTAGAATTGAAAAAGGCGCTCGTTGAGCGCCTTTTTTGTATCCATTATTTATCTAATTGCTAATTCTCAATCAGGCGAGTGCGCTCAATACAATCTTGACTGTCTTCTGCCAACATCAACAACTCTTTCACGATCACTTTATTACCTCTAGTCGAGCCGAGGAGTGCAATATAGTTGTCGACAGCAGAAAGACGATTGACGACAAAGCTTGGAAGCGTCTGATTAAACTCAATTGCGGAGTAGCTATTACCAGCACAGGTTTCAAACTCACTGCCATCCCAATAACCTTGGATCAGCTCGTAGCCATCTTTATCCTGTTGTCGAGTAACAGCTGGAATGTCTAACGCTTCTTGTTTCAACCAAGCCAGTTTGTCCTTACTCAACGGCAAAACTCGACCATCCAGACGGTATTGCTGATACACAGCTTCACCCTCTTTGTTGAAACGAACATGAATACGGTAAGGAACAAGCTCAGTGTTATCTTTGATCTGTTCACCTTCACGAATTAACTCGCGCAGCTCTCCATCAGCCCAACGATAATCTGTTTTAAACCAACCATAGTCACCTGCGGTAACGTAGTCGGATGCTGTATAGGCTGACGTTAGTTTCTCGGTGTACCAGTATAAGCTTGTGGCGTCACCCATAGAGCGCCCACCAGTGTAATCTGAGAACTGGTTTAGATTTGGGTTTGGCGTACCTGAGGCGCACCCCATCAGTAGAGAGCCAAGCAGTGCTGACAATAAAAATTTCTTCATAATAAAAATATACGCCAAGATAGAAGCTACCTTGGCGTATTTTAAACTATTCCAGCGAAAAACACCGGAGTGGTTTGTTTAATTATTTTACTGCGTCTTTTAGCGCTTTACCCGCTACAAATGCAGGAACGTTAGCAGCAGCGATTTGGATTTCTTCGCCAGTCTTTGGATTACGACCAGTGCGAGCTGCACGGTGGTTAACTTTAAATGTACCAAAACCAATTAGTTGAACTTGGTCACCCTCTTTAAGTGCATCAGTCACACCGTCAAGAGTAGCTTCCAGAGCAGCTTTAGCTTGTGCTTTTGATAGGTCTGCTTTCTCTGCGATAAAGTCGATTAATTGGGTCTTGTTCATTAGGTTTCCCTTCTCATATGTTATCGAATTCAACTCACTCTAAAGCATAAATGCCCCATCTGGCAAAGGTTTGTAAGCGATCTTTCGCTTTCATGACGTACTTTTAACCATAATCTGAGTATTAACTCACAATTTGTTACCATCCACCTCACTGGCAAGACTTGTTTTTGACCAATTTTGGCTTTATTTATAAAGCAGCAAAAGCCAGCGAAGCCTGATGTTGCAGGGCTGATGCGAATAAAAAACACTCACACCAATAATGCCCAGGTATGAAAAAAATCCGTAAGACAGCCACCTTCAACGGATAACATGCAAAGTTCGGTTGTGATACTGACGTCAATTTCGGGTATAACTAGACACACAACCCGACTCATTCGAGGATGTCGGTCATTAATTAACCTTCATAGGACATTTATGTTACTGCTTACTCTGTACGTCTCTGTTGCCATTGGCGTATCGTTTATCTGTTCCGTTTTAGAAGCGGTGCTATTAAGCATCTCTCCAAGTTATATTGCTCAATTACGCCAGCAAGGGCACCCAGCCGCAGAATCGTTGACTAAGCTAAAGGCCGACATTGACCGCCCACTGGCTTCAATTCTAACCCTAAATACAATTGCTCATACCATAGGTGCCGCAATTGCCGGTGCCCAGGCAGCTGTCGTATTTGGTAGCCAATGGCTTGGTGTGTTCTCCGCAGTGCTGACGTTCGCGGTTTTGTTGCTGTCTGAGATTGTGCCTAAAACCATTGGTGCCACATACTGGCGTCAACTTGCTCCAACCGCGGCGACAGTATTGCGTTGGATGGTTTGGGCGTTGACCCCGTTCGTCTGGTTCTCAGAACAAATCACCAAACGTCTAGCCAGTGGTCACGAAGCGCCTAAGATGCGAGATGAGCTTTCTGCGATGGCGTTGCTCGCAAAGGAAAGTGGTGAATTTGCCGAAGGGGAGACAAAGATCCTCAACAACTTGCTGGGTATCCAAGATGTTCCCGTCACTCAAGTGATGACCCCACGCCCAGTGGTATTCCGAGCCGATGCAGAAATGAGCATCAATGAGTTTCTACGCGAATATCGAGACACTCCGTTTTCTCGTCCACTGGTCTACAGCCAATCGAAAGACAACATCATCGGTTTTGTCCATCGTCTAGAGCTGTTTAAACTGCAACAGGTCGGTTGTGGAGAAAAGCAACTTGGTGCCGTGATGCGTCCAGTGCATGTGTTACTCAATACCATTGCGCTGCCAAAAGCGTTTGAGCAGATGATGGCGCATCGCTTACAACTCGCCATGATTGTTGATGAGTATGGCACGGTACAGGGCATTCTGACTTTAGAAGACATCTTCGAACACTTAGTCGGCGAAGAGATTGTCGATGAAGCAGACCGCACCACCGACATGCAAGAGCTAGCATTTGAGCGCTGGGAAAAGTGGAAAGAGACCCACGGCGTGATTGAAAATCGTGACGAAGATGATGACGAAGCTGGCGAGTCACAAGCAAAGAAAGAAGATAACTAGAGCTGCCCAGCCACTAAAAACAAAGGGTTGACGAACAAACGTCAACCCTTTTTTATTCTGGTTACTGGCTAACAACTAGACAGCCACGCCAATATTGCTCACGCCTTCGTCTTTAAGCTCTGCACGCAGATCTTTAATCAAATCGATATCGCGCTCTTGAGCGTCTTTCAATGGACGGAAGATGGCCCACTGAACATCCCACTCTGCGCACACGGCTTCGTTATCTTTTTGATTGTCGTTCGTGATTTCTTCACCGGTTTGAGCTTCTTCAAGCTGAGCGACCGTCGCAACAGAGATCTGACTCAGCTTTTGCATGTTTTCATACAGATAATCACGATCTAATAAGCCATGAATCAGGGTCGACAGACCAACACATGCATCAATCGCTGGGTATACCCCGTAGAAGTCAAAGTCTTCAGAGCTTGGAATGATCTCTTCAAGTTTCTCAAGTTGACGCTCAAAGTTAACTTTCGCAGTTTTGACAGTCAGTTGCTCCCAGATACTGTCGAGTATATCGCGATAGACTCGTGCTTCAGCAAATTCAGTCGTTTGACAAAACATGGCATAGTTTGGATACATGCGTTCACATAGACATGCCATAAAGGTAATCTGTTTCCAGGGCTCAAACTTCTCTAGGCGAAGCTGAAGAGGATTCTGTAGCATAGCGACTCTTTGGTTGCAGAAATAAACAGCGAAAGTGTACTTGATAACCAACAGGGAAAAAAGCAAGCCGATGAACAATTTCACCCATAAAGTGTATCTTCTCACCGAAGATGATGCGACGTACCAAGCACTGCTTAATCAAGCAGACTTGCCAGAACTTGAAATCACGGACTCTCGCCAAGAAGCGAACATCTTACTCACCTCTCCGCCAATGGCCTCTCCCTGTATCTCAGAGTTTAGCAGCTTGGAATGGATTCAATCGATTTATGCAGGAGTCGATGCTTTAGTCCCTTCTTTAGAGAACTTCTCTGGCGAACTCACCAATGTAAAAGGAATCTTTGGGCAACAAATTTCAGAGTATGTACTGGGTTACCTCATCCAACATTGTCGCCATTTCAACCACTACCAAGCACAACAACACAATCAGAGTTGGCAACCCAAGGCTTATCGCTCTCTCAACACTCTGAATCTGGTGATATTGGGCACTGGCTCTATTGGCAGTTACCTTGCTGCAACGGCTAAAGCATTTGGTTTGCATGTGGCAGGAGTCAATCGAAGTGGTATTCCTGCGAAAAACAGCCCCTTTGATACCACCTACCACATTCAAGAACTGTCTACCGCTCTCAAACATGCTGATGTGATAGTCAATACCTTACCGGATACCTCAGAAACACAAGGCATATTTAATCAAGAGACACTAAGCCATTGCCACAAGGCACTACTGTTCAATGTAGGCCGAGGAAGTGCAATAGATGAACAAGCCATAATCACTGCTCTCGAAAAACATTGGCTTGAGCACGCTTTTCTTGATGTGTTTGAACAAGAACCTTTAGCGCCGCAACACCCATTTTGGTCTCACCCCAATATCACCATCACACCTCATATCGCTGCAATTAGCTTTCCGGAACAAGTGGTAGAAATCTTTACTGACAACTACCATCGATGGCGTGACGGATTTGGATTGTTGAACCAAATTGACCTCGATAAGGGCTATTGAGGCGAAAATAAATATGAATACGCTAGATCAGCTACTCACACAAGTAACCAACTGCAGAGTTTGCCAGCCTTACCTAAAGCTTGGCTGTAACCCTGTCATTCAAGCCAATGAAGCGGCCAAGTTGTTGATTATTGGTCAAGCACCGGGGTTAAAAGTACATCATAGCTCAATACCTTGGAACGACCCCAGCGGTGATCGGCTACGGCAATGGCTAGCGCTAGATAAAGAGCAATTCTATGACCCTAAACAAATCGCCATCATGCCTATGGGTTTGTGTTACCCGGGGAAAGGAAAAAGTGGCGATTTACCACCACGAAAAGAGTGCGCGCCGCTGTGGCATACACCAATATTAGAGCAACTGCCTAACATTGAAATGACCTTACTCATTGGCCAATATGCACAAAGCTATTATTTGCAGGATAAGCCTAAGACATTAACTGAGACAGTGAAAAGCTGGCGACGCTGGGCTCCTCACTACCTGCCGCTCCCCCATCCGTCACCAAGAAACACCTTATGGCTGCGTAATAACCCTTGGTTTGAGGAAGACGTGGTGAGTTACATTCGAGATCATGTTCATCAACAGCTCGGTAATTAAAAGCTCCCGAAGGAGCTTTTGATGTCTTTGATTAGTCAGAACCAAATAAATCTCGGGTGTAAACCTTATCCGCGACATCAGCAAGCTCTTGAGCCATCCGATTCGAGACAATCACATCAGATTGGGCTTTGAATTGGTCGAGATCGCGGATAACTTGAGAATGGAAAAACTCATCGTCTTCAAGTACCGGTTCGTACACCACCACCGTAATACCCTTGGCCTTCAAACGCTTCATGATTCCTTGAATGGACGACGCGCGGAAGTTATCCGACCCTGCTTTCATGATAAGACGGTAGATCCCGACGACTTTAGGGTTACGCTTTAAAATCGACTCAGCGACAAAATCTTTACGAGTGCGGTTCGCTTCAACAATCGCACCAATAATATTGTTCGGTACCGCTTGGTAGTTAGCCAACAGCTGCTTGGTATCTTTAGGTAAGCAGTAACCACCGTAACCAAATGATGGGTTGTTGTAATGGTTGCCAATACGAGGGTCTAACCCAACACCTTGGATAATCTGACGCGTATCTAAGCCATGTGCTTCAGCATACGAATCTAACTCATTGAAATAAGCGACTCGCATGGCTAAATAGGTATTGGAAAACAACTTGACGGCTTCGGCTTCGGTTGAATTCGTCAACAAGACTTCAATATCTTGTTTTTCAGCCCCTTCCACCAATAAATTGGCAAACTCCTGAGCACGCTCGCTCTGCTCACCCACAATGATTCGAGATGGATGGAGATTGTCGTATAGCGCTTTACCCTCACGAAGAAACTCAGGTGAAAAGATAATATTCTCACAACCTAACTCTTGCTTAATGCGCTCGGTGTAACCGACTGGCACGGTAGACTTAATGACCATCACCGCGTCAGGATTAATCGCCAGAACATCTTGAATCACAGATTCTACCGATGACGTATTAAAGTAGTTAGTTACGGGATCGTAGTCAGTTGGCGTTGCAATCACGACAAATCGTGCATCTTGGTAAGCGTGTTGTTTATCCGTCGTTGCCTCGAAATCTATCTCTTTATTGGCTAGGAATTCTTCTATCTCAGCATCTACGATTGGAGAAACTTTACTATTGAGCAACTCAACTTTTGCTTCGATGACATCCAATGCAACAACTTGATGATGTTGCGCCAACAACATAGCGTTAGATAATCCAACATAACCGGTACCCGCTACGGCAATTTTCATTGCTAACCTCGTTTTCTCTGATCGGAAGGATATTGAAGTGGCGACTATGATAGCACCAAGTAAACTATCGTGCGAGAACGCCGATACCCGCACTCCAACATTACAAAAACCAAAAACGGAGGCACAAGTGCCTCCGTTTCAATGGTCATAGATGAGACTAAACGGCGATTACATCATACCGCCCATGCCACCCATGCCGCCCATGCCGCCCATATCAGGCATTGCAGGAGCGTCTTTCTGCGGTAGGTCTGTCACCATTGCTTCCGTTGTGATCATTAGACCAGCAACGGATGCTGCGAACTGAAGTGCGCTACGAGTAACCTTAGTTGGATCTAGGATACCCATCTCGATCATGTCACCGTACTCACCAGTTGCTGCATTGTAGCCGTATGAACCTTCACCGCCTTTGACGTTGTTCGCAACCACTGACTCTTCATCACCTGCGTTCTTAGTGATTTGACGGATTGGCGCTTCCATCGCACGAAGTGCAACGCGAATACCTACGTTTTGCTCCTCGTTATCACCCTCAAGACCTGCAACTTTAGAAGCAACGCGGATAAGAGCAACACCACCACCAGCAACAACACCTTCTTCAACCGCTGCGCGAGTTGCGTGAAGTGCATCTTCAACGCGGTCTTTCTTCTCTTTCATTTCAACTTCAGTTGCTGCGCCAACTTTGATAACTGCAACACCGCCAGCCAGTTTAGCTACGCGCTCTTGTAGTTTCTCTTTGTCGTAATCAGAAGTCGCTTCTTCGATTTGCTGACGGATTTGAGCAACACGACCTTGGATCATTGCTTCTTCACCCGCACCATCAATGATGGTTGAGTTTTCTTTCGTGATCGTTACGCGCTTCGCTTGACCTAGGTCTTCCAGCGTCACTTTCTCAAGCTCAAGACCAATCTCTTCAGAAATTACTGTGCCACCAGTTAGGATAGCGATGTCTTGTAGCATGGCTTTACGACGGTCACCAAAACCAGGCGCTTTCACAGCCGCCACTTTTACGATACCGCGCATGTTGTTCACAACTAGAGTTGCAAGTGCTTCGCCTTCTACATCTTCAGCGATGATCAGAAGTGGACGAGAGGCTTTAGCCACAGCTTCTAGAGTTGGCAGAAGTTCACGAATGTTCGATACTTTCTTATCGATCAGAAGAATGAATGGGCTTTCTAGATCGACAGAACCTGCTTCTTGGTTGTTAATGAAGTAAGGAGACAGGTAACCGCGGTCAAACTGCATACCTTCAACTACGTCTAGCTCGTCTTGTAGGGCCTGACCTTCTTCAACCGTGATAACACCATCGCGGCCTACTTTTTCCATCGCTTCAGCAATGATGTTACCTACTGTCGCGTCAGAGTTTGCAGAGATAGTACCCACCTGTGCAATCGCTTTTGTGTCTGCACATGGAACAGAAAGTGCTTTTAGCTCTTCAACCGCTGCTACAACTGCTTTGTCGATGCCGCGCTTAAGATCCATTGGGTTCATACCCGCAGCAACCGCTTTTAGGCCTTCGTTTACGATAGCTTGAGCAAGCACTGTTGCAGTTGTTGTACCGTCACCCGCAGCATCATTTGCTTGAGACGCCACTTCTTTAACCATTTGTGCGCCCATATTTTGGAACTTGTCTTCAAGTTCGATTTCGCGCGCTACTGAAACACCATCTTTAGTAATCGTTGGTGCACCGAAAGATTTGTCTAGTACTACGTTACGACCTTTAGGGCCTAGTGTTACCTTTACTGCGTCCGCTAGAACGTTTACACCCTCTAGCATTTTAACTCGTGCGTCATTACCAAATTTAACGTCTTTAGCAGCCATCTTTAGTTTCCTTTTCTAATTCTGTGTTTTATTTCGTTTTGAATCTGAGCAAAAAATTACTCAATGATTGCTATTACTCAACGATTGCCATGATGTCGTTCTCAGACATAACTAGCACTTCTTTACCGTCGATCTTTTCAGTTTTCGTGCCGTAACCTTCAGCGAAGATAACCGTATCACCCACTTTTACATCTAGTGGAAGTACCGTGCCGTTCTCTAGAATGCGGCCTTTACCTACAGCTAGCACTACGCCGCGAGTTGATTTCTCTGCAGCTGAACCAGTTAGCACGATGCCACCAGCAGACTTAGATTCTACTTCTTTGCGCTCTACGATAACTCGGTCGTGTAATGGACGAATGTTCATCGGTCGTCTCTCCTGAAAATTTCCATGATAGATGTGATAAATGGCTTTGGAAGCCTTGTGGTAACTATATGTGGGGCAAATTTACCAAACCCAAGGGGCGGCAACATTTTTTTTGTGATCATGGTCAGAGAAGGGAAAAGATAGGCGCCGATGCGAGATAACTGCTTATGAAGAAGTAAAGAGTCCGACTTTATAGAAGATAGCCACCACCCCAGAGAATGGGAGTTCACGCACGCGTAAGCACCGCTAGTAATAAGAGAATCACAGTAGACCGCTACCCACTAATCACCTCCACGCATCGAAAGGAATAATATCAGCGCTCTGCTTTGGTTCCTCATAACTCTCTTGTTCGATGATGTCTTGAAACTTAATCATTTGAGAAACCAGTTCTCGCATTAACACCACATTGGCTTGATTTGGGTTTTTACAACGACTGACAACCCTATCAATGTGACTTTGCTGAGCCCACAGCCTCGCTTGCATCTCATCGGAAGCAGACAAAATTAGCTCCTCACACATGTCTTGCTTGAACTGTCGGAATGCTTCTGGGTTTTGCTGCGCTAACTCGACCAACTCATCAAAGGGAGGAAGGGTTTGGCTGATTAATGGTGCACTCATGCGGCCTCCTTTCGTTGATTCTTCTATCAACGTCTAAGCAAAGCTTAGCCAACTAACGCCACTCAAGTCACTTTAAGAGTAATATTCTCATAAACAAGACAGTGAGAAACGCTTCAATTGATTCGTGTAAGTTTTTAATCAAGGCACATAATGACAAATATCTTTATTCAAACTCTCAAAACCTCAACCTTAATCCCATAAATACGTAGTTCACAATTGCGGCAACAACGAATGTATGGATAATTAGGTGACTAACCGTATGCATAGTACAATCGCCAAATAGACTTTATTAATACATACACAATCTAGCGCCAACAAGTTTGGCATGTGCTTTTATTTAAACTCTTATCCAGCAACAAATTGGTGCTGTAATAAATAATTAATTTAACGACTTAGCAGACATGGAATTTAAAAAAAAGCTTTTGCTTACGATGGTTTTCCCAGCGTTACTGGCAGGATGTACGACACCAGGCTCACATATTTCAACAGACAATAAGAATATTGTTGAAACGGAAGTCGACCAAGAGTCTTCACTCTCAGAGCAAGTTAACCTTTACCCTCTTACCGCTCAAACAGTAAGTTTGTATCCCGGAGAGAGAAGTTTTTCTTCGCAAGCTAACCCAAAACTGGAACAGCAAATCGCTAACTATGAGTATCGTATTGGCCCTGGAGATATTCTGAACGTTACGGTTTGGGATCATCCTGAGTTAACCATTCCAGCAGGCTCATATCGAAGCGCATCTGAAGCGGGTAACTGGGTGCATGCTGACGGTACCATTTTCTACCCCTATATAGGCACCGTGGACGTTCAGGGTAAAACTGTGCGAGAAATTCGTGCGGATATTGCGACTCGATTAGCAAAGTACCTCGAAAGCCCTCAAGTAGATGTTAATGTCGCTGCCTTCCGTTCGCAAAAAGCGTATATCACTGGTGCCATTTCTAAGCCCGGGCAGCAAGCCATTACCAACATCCCGTTGACCTTATTGGATGCAGTTAACCGAGCAGGTGGTTTAGCTAGTGATGCTGACTGGCGAAATGTGACGCTAACACGTAATGGTGTCGAAGAGTCTCTTTCCCTTTATGCACTGATGCAGCGAGGAGATTTACAGCAGAACAAACTATTGCAATCAGGCGACATCGTTCATGTACCTCGCGACGACAACCAAAAGGTTTTCGTAATGGGTGAAGTCAACGATCCGAAACTACTAAAAATGGATCGTGCAGGCATGAGTCTAACAGAAGCACTCAGCAATGTTGGCGGTATTAACGAACTCTCCGCCGATGCGACAGGTGTGTTTGTCATTCGAACTTCTAGCGAAAAGTCTGAACACCTAGCCGATATTTTCCAACTGAATATCAAAGATGCATCAGCACTGGTGATTGGTACTGAGTTTGACCTCAAACCTTATGATATTGTCTATGTTACTGCTGCGCCAATCACTCGTTGGAACCGTGTTATTAGCCAGCTCATGCCAACAATCACTGGCTTTAATGAGCTGACAGAAGGTGCATTGCGCATTAGAAACTGGCCCTAGTTACTTGTAAACGAATGGAGAGCCACGTTGGGTGACAAACCAGCGTGGCGCAAAAGAAAATCAATGTTCAATAAAATTTTAGTTGTATGCGTCGGTAATATTTGCCGTTCACCGACCGGAGAGCGAGTCTTACAAAAGCTTCTACCAAGCAAGCAAGTTAACTCTGCTGGTATAGCCGCAGAAAAAAGCGGACTAGTAGGAAAGCCTGCAGACAGTATGGCCATTGAGCTCGCCTCTGAAAACGGAGTATGCCTTGAAGGACACGAAGCGCAACAGCTAACCTCAGCACTCTGCGCTCAGTACGACCTTATTCTTGTAATGGAAAAAGGGCATATGGAAGCTCTGACTTCGATGGCACCACAAGCCCGTGGTAAAACCATGCTGTTTGGACAGTGGCTAGGGCAACAGGATATTCCTGACCCATACCGTCAAAGTCGGGAGGCCTTTGAGCACGCGTACCAACTTATCGAAAAATCAGCGGAAGCATGGGCGAAAAAACTCTAACGCCGAGTTGCCAAGATTAAAGAAACCTAAATATATTATGACAGCACAACAATCTCGACCAACGACTGAACATTCCTCAGATGAAATCGATCTTGGGAAACTACTTGGCATCTTACTGGATGCAAAATGGCTAATCATTCTTACCACCATTGTTTTCGCATTCTCCGGTGTAGCCATCGCCCTTTTATCGACTCCTATCTTCAAAGCGGACGCCTTAATACAAATAGAGCAAAAAAGCTCTGGTGGCATTTCTGCGATGGTAGGTGATATGGGAGAACTGTTTTCTCAAGAGTCATCCGCCACAACAGAGATTGAAATCATCAAGTCTCGCATGATTCTTGGTGATACAGTCGATAAGTTTAACTTAACGACCGTTGTTTCCCCTTCTTACTTCCCTGTCATTGGTCAAGGTATTGCTCGCTTGAGTGGAGAGGTTAACAACCTTCATATCAGCCGCTTTGATTTACCGGACTATGCTGTAGGTATGGCGCATACTCTGATCGTTACAGACGAAGAAAAACAACAATATCAGTTGCTCCGTGAGGATGAGAGAGTAGTACTGGAAGGACGTGCAGGAGAACTCGTTCAAAATGACGGCTATGCGCTATTTGTCACCAATATCCAATCAAGTAACAACTTTGAGTTTAACATTGCAAAACGTTCACAGTTAGAAGCGATTGAATGGCTCAAGCGAAACCTATCTATTAGCGAGCGCGGTAAGCAAACAGGCATACTGAGTTTGAGTTTCGAAGGTGAAAATCGCACTCTTATCAACAGTATTCTCAATCACATTAGTCAAACCTATTTCTTGCAAAATGTTGAGCGCAATTCTGCTGAAGCGGAAAAAAGCCTAGTCTTTCTTAAAGATCATCTGCCCGAAATTAAAACCAAGCTGAACTCTTCGGAAGATATACTCAACCAATACCGTCAAGATAATGAATCGGTAGATTTAGGTTTAGAGGCTCAGTCAACCCTAAAGGTGATGGTTGCACTGGAAGCTCAGCTAAATGAGCTGACGTTTAAAGAAAGTGACATTAGCCAACGCTTTACCAAAGACCACCCAGCATACCGCTCTTTACTAGATAAGCGCCAAACCTTACTTAATGAAAAAGAGCGTCTCAATCAACAAGTGCAAAAGCTACCAAAAACGCAGCGTGAAATTTTACGCATGACGCGTGATGTAGAAGTAAATCAACAAATCTATATTCAGCTTCTTAATAAAGTTCAAGAACTGAGTATTATTAAAGCGGGAACTGTAGGCAATGTGCGTATCCTAGACTCTGCGCAAACCTATGCCGCTCCAGTGAAACCTAAGAAGCCTTTGATTATCGTGCTTGCCACCTTACTTGGTGGAGTGTTGAGCGTTGCGTTTGTACTGGTCAAAGCGGCATTCCATCGCGGGATTGAAAACCCTGATGAAATAGAGCAAATAGGCCTCGCTGTTTACGCAAGTGTTCCGCGCTCTGAAATGCAAGAGAGCTTATTTAATAGAACGAAAAAGAAAGCACGTGAAGGCCAAATGGCGTTGCTTGCGGAGGCAAACCCAGCCGACCTTTCTGTTGAAGCTCTAAGGGGTCTACGTACCAGCTTGCACTTCGCCATGATGGAGGCGGAAAACAATGTACTGATGATCTCAGGTCCAGCCCCAGGCATTGGTAAATCGTTTGTCTCAACTAACTTTGCTGCAGTCGCGGCTAAAACAGGCCAACGAGTATTATTGATTGATGCCGATATGCGCAAAGGCTACCTGCAAAAGCAATTTGGTTTAAAGTGGGACAACGGCCTATCTGACTTGCTGAGTGGCAAAATCGAGCGAGCTCAATCAATCGTGAGCACAACGATTGAAAATCTCGACATAATAACCCGGGGGCAAGTGCCACCAAACCCATCAGAATTGTTGATGCACCCACGCTTTAAAGAGTTGCTAGAGTGGGCAAGCACTGAATACGATTTAGTCATCGTCGATACCCCACCCGTTTTAGCGGTTACTGATCCAAGCATTGTTGGAGCGCTAGCAGGCACGACCTTAATGGTGGCCCGTTTTGGTCAAAACACAGTAAAAGAAATTGATGTTGCACGTGACCGTTTTGAAAAAGCAGGTATTGAAGTGAAAGGGGTTATTCTCAACGCCGTTGAGAAGAAAGCATCAAGCTCATATGGTTACGGTTATTATAACTACGCTTATAAAAGCGATAGTTGATTAATAAGATCAACGGTTGGTGATATTCATATAAAACAAATTGTTAATTAATTTACACTTTGCAGAATGTCACATAGAATAACCTTTGGGGTGATTAAAATTCCTCCAACATCGATGTGTTAATTGTAAATTTACAAGGATAATTCAATGAAAAATATTGCTCTAGCAATGTTAGTTGCACTAGGTGCAGCAACAAACGCTTTCGCAGCAACTGAAGCGGCGACAGGAACCGCTGCGACAGCAAGCGGCGGTGCGGCTGGTGGTGCGGCTGCAACAACAGCAGCGGCTGGTGTTGCAACCACTACTGCTGTAGCTATCGGCGCAGCTGTTGCAGTCGCAGTTGTAGCAGTTGCTGCATCTGACAACGATGGTACTGATGGTACTGATGGCACTAACTAATTGTTAGTGGATAGATTAAACACCCTTAGCTGTGCTAAGGGTGTTTTTTTAGTTTTAAAACAATACCTATTGTCATTGTCAGGATGAACAAATGACTCATTTAATTAGAAGCCTCGTAATTCTAGCTGTTTGCCTTATTGCTGGCTGCTCGCAACGATTTCAAGATGTCAACTCCACAATCGATGAAGCACTCTTCGGGGTCGATGACATCGTACTCAGCGTAGAAAAAGTTGAGCAACTTCCTTACGCTAGTATGTATGTGCGCATCAATGATGGGCCACAAATATTTATGGTACTCGCTTTTGTCGACACTAACCCTGTGACAGGCAATAAACAATTTAAATGGCTCTCATCCGATAGCGCTATGATCACCACAGAAAACGGTCGCGTAGTAAAAACCACCCACTTACCCGATGCCAATTTAGCAGGGTTATCCGCCTCAAATGCCCACACATCTCCAACGACTGAAACAACATCATGGCAAAGTGAGTACGATTGGCAACCTGATTATCATTACGGAGAGAGAGCTATAGTAGAAAGCTTTCCGACTGGATTCGAGACCGTACAATCTTTACTTTGGAAGAAAGAAACACGTCAAGTTCAAGAAGTCATTACCTTTACTGAAAGCCAACAATCAATGACGAGCAAATATTGGATTGACACTCAAGGTGATGTAGTTAAAAGCCAACAGTGGCTTGTCCCACAACGTCTCAAAGTCGACATTGAAATTTTAAAGCCCTATGCAGAGTAAATAGATATGACACACTTGATAACTTATCACTCGAAACTCATTTGCAAGGCGATTTGCTTAAGCTTTCTTGCTTTCATCCCTAGCACATTTGCAACAGCAGTTAAGATTACCCTTCCCGCGGATAACATCGCTTTGGAGTATCAGCATCCTGTACGCTTAGAGCAGGTAATTAACGATATCATTCAGCAAGGTGGCAACACTCAACCCAGTAATTATCCACTCGCAAACCAGCTATTTAACCTGGATAAGCAACAGCAAGTCGACAAACTAAAAAAAGAAATACTGCTAGGGTTGAAAGAACTGGTTACAGAGGGGCTTATTGCAAATGAATCAGCTGGGCTTGTCATAGAACAAGTAGAAAACTGGGATGTCGTTTACCGAGAGCTTATAGAATTAGATTTCGATACAATTCGAACCCAGCCTTCAGCCAACCCGATGCTCCAAGGAAACCTAGAGTTCATCAGCCCTAAGCGTTCTCAGGAATTATCGTTCGAGGGGTTACTGTTTCCCCCTCAAAAAGTGCCGTTTGATGCATCACAACCATTGAGTGAATACTTTCGTAAGCTGAACTTACTTTCCAACGCTCACCCTAGCTATGCATGGATAATCTACCCAAATGGTCACTTTGTTCGTGCGGGTTACGCATATTGGAATGAGCAAAAAACTCAGTTAACGCCAGGGAGCGCTGTCTTCATTGGCTTTAATTCTGAAGATTTAGAAATACAAAAGATCGAAGAGCGAATTGTTCAGCTTATATCTATGAGAAAAAGTGCCAAATGAAGACTCAAAACCTCATTCTAGCTCTATCCACTGTTGGCCTAATTTCGACCTCTAGCTTTGCCAACGATACCACTTGGAAAGTCTCTCAAACCGACTTTGGTGGTACAGGACTTATGCAGACACCTACAGCCAGAATGGCGGAAGAAGGTGAATTTAATATTGGCGTTAGTTTTAATGACGATTACCAACACTACATAGCATCAATACAGTTAATGAGCTGGATAGAAACGACTATTCGCTACACTAGAGTCCCTGACACACTTTACAATACCAACCCAGATTATAGCGGTGACAACATCTACACCGACAAAGGAATTGATTTTAAGCTTCGTTTACTGGAAGAAAGTTACTGGCTACCTGAAGCTTCCGTCGGTGTAAGAGATTTTGGTGGTACAGGGATGTTTGATGCGGAATACCTCACAGCAACAAAGCGCTTTGGCAACATCGATTTTACGATTGGCTTAGGATGGGGCTATTTGGGTCAAAGTGGCAATGCAACTAACCCTCTTTGCAAGATTAGCGACGAGTATTGTGAACGACCTAGTGGCTTTAAAGGAACTGGCGGTAGTGTTGATTTTGAACGCTGGTTTAAAGGGCCTGCAGCTTTGTTTGGAGGGGTAGAGTATCAAACTCCGTACGAACCACTGCGCCTAAAACTCGAATACGACAGCAATGATTACAGCCAAGACTACCCGGTAAGAGTCGGGGTGAAATCAATGACCCAGCATACGCCTTGGAATATTGGGGCTAACTACCGCCTAGGTGACTGGGGGGATGCAAAACTCAGCTACCAACGAGGTGATACCCTTACTCTAGGTTTTAATATCTACACTAACTTCAATGATATGAAAGCGGTGTGGAGGGATGAGCCTAAGCTACAAGCCCAGTTACGACCTTCAAAACAAGATACCAACTGGCAACAGGTTGCCAACCAGGTGGATAAGAATGCTGGCTATGAGCACAATACAGTGTCGAAACAAGGTGATACTCTTGTGGTTACAGGTCAGCAGGCTAAATATCGCGATAGAAGTGAAGCATTAGCTCGTGCCGCAGCGATTCTATCCAATAATAGTGACGAATCAATTAACACCTTTAAGGTAATTGAAACACAAGATGGAATGCCACTTACTGAGACCGCTATCGACCGAAATGAGTATCTTGCAGCAGCTAAATACATGTCAATTGATAACAATGTGGAAGATAGCTTCACAACCAGTGAGCCGAATACTGAACCAACGGCAGCGCTTGCCAGCACCAAACAGAGTTGGGACTATGGTATTGACCCTGTATTGAAGCAGAGCATCGGTGCGCCAGAAGATTTCTACTTATACAGTATTGGCTTAAATGCTAAATCCAATGTCTGGTTAACAGACAAAATAGAGTTAGCGGGCTCTGTCTATTTCAACTTAGTGGATAATTACGACAAGTTTAACTACGTAGAGAACTCTCCGCATGTGCGTAACTACGCAACGCCACGGGTTCGAACCATGTTCCGCGCCTACGTACACGACAATCCTGTGCGTTTAAATAGACTACAGCTCACCTGGTTTGAGCAACCTGCCAAATCCGTTTACACCCAAGCTTATGCGGGTTACTTGGAATCTATGTTTGCCGGTGTTGGCGGAGAGGTTTTGTACCGCCCTCTTGGCACCAATTGGGCGATTGGCGCCGATGCAAACTTAGTAAGCCAGCGCGACCCGGATTCTTGGTTCGGCGTATTTAGTGAAGACTATTTCTTCTATGATGAATCCGCATGTAGTGATCCGATACCCCAGTGCCAAGCTTACGTACTTAGCCAAGGGACAACTGGCCATGTAACTGGCTACTATATGCCGCAGTGGCAATTTTTGGATAGCACACTATTCAAAGTTAGCGCTGGTAAGTTCCTAGGCGGAGATATGGGCGCTCGAATAGATTTCTCGAAACAGTTCAAATCGGGAGTCATCGTTGGAGCTTACGCAACCTTTACCGACTTAACCGCAGAGGAATACGGCGAAGGCAGTTACAACAAAGGTTTCTACGTTTCGATTCCAATGGATATTATGACCGTCAAACCTAGTACCAGCCGTGCGCAAATTGCTTGGGAACCCATCACTCGTGATGGCGGACAAATGCTGCGCAAACAGTATTACTTGTTTGATAAAACCGACGCGAGATCGCAATGGAGCCAAAGACCTAGTAGCGTTGAATAGCGTTATTGTGAGCTAGTTTAAGGGCTGATGTGAGAACATCAGCCCTTTTTAGCTCTAAAGGCTAAGTGAAGTGTGATGAGATTCTACAATGCCCAAAGACCGAGCGTTCAAGGCACATTTATTGCTAGAAAGTTAGCAGGCTAGAATGACTTAGGACAAAAAATTGACGATGAAAGCAGCAAAAAGTGCTCTATTACTGACCTTACCAGCCTTAATGGCTGGCTGTGGAGGCGGAAGCGGTGGCAGTAGTGGTAGTAGCAGTCCGAGCCCTACCCTGACAAGTTATACATGGCAGTTTGTTCAGATGAAAGAGCTACCCAAAAGTGCTATGGAACAGTTTTGTGGCGTTGGGAATGCTACAGTTTTCAATTTAGATGATAGCGACAGTGACAGCTCTAACTGGCTATATACATTTGCAGCCAAAGCACCCAATATCTCAGACGTTTTCGTTTATAATTCTGATGGAAGCCTAGCAAACAGCTCATTAGATAAATTCGATGTCAATCAAATCAATGGAACCCTAACGTTTTCGGAAAACGATGTACCGGATGGAGGCTACCTCGTAATTGTTGACTCTTCGAATGGAATAGACAACGTGCTAAGTGTAGAGAAAGAGGCAATTCAGAGTTTTATTGTCAAAATTAATAGAGAACAAGGCCAACAAACCTGCCTAACGAATGGAAGTCTCGTCAATGAATCCCAACTTAAAAAGGTAAATATCGGAACTTTTAATGGTGTATCAACGACAGCAGTAGAGGGCTATGTTGATGGGAAATCTCCACAAGATAGCGGTACTATCAAGGCTAATATAGAAGTTATTGCTACCAACGAGAACTTATTATTGTCTGGTTACAATACCAGTAACGAGATCGTTGGCTACAAGTTCATCAACAAGTCTGAACTTTCAGACAACTCATCTTCAGCACCAAATACTGTTTTTCTTGACGCTATATTCGATAACAAAACCATCGACTTTACCAATACAGTTGGCGCGGTCTTTGGTTCATTGACAATGAAAGCCATTTACTCGGGATTTACATTCGACTGGTACGACTGGACAACGGAGTCCAACTCTTTCAGCACCAGTGCTCCAGCTTCCCCTTCAGTAGGCTACTCTTCATCATATGAGGGAACACTTAATGGTTGGAATGTGAACAATAACTACTTACTTGAGAATGTAGCTAATAATGTTAATTTGACCACTTTGGATATGCCAACTCAGCCCATTAGCCTGAATTGCTCGGGGGCAAACTGCTACTTTTCTGAAACTGAAGTAACTTCTCTTAACTCAGAGCTAAATACTATTCGCTTTTCTAGCGGCGATGCTCGATACACACTGGTATCCACAGGGAATGCTCTCGTACCAAAGGTTGTGAATGTCACGTATCCTGACTCTAACACAGTCATCACCTCTCAAATGCTACTTTCAGAAAATAGCAACCTAGAGTTAAGGAAAGCCTTCTTAGTAAATGGCACGACCAGAAACTACACCCCTTCAACGGACTACATTGATTTGCTTGCAACACCTATCGATGATCTGCAGCACCGTCGTACGATGGTATCCTATGACTATACATTGATATCAAAGTAACAAAAAAGGGCAGCGTCACTACGCTGCCCTTTTTCTTTACTGGCATCCAAGTCTTAAAGAATCTGCTTTAGCACTCTATCCGCTTTCACACGGGTGATTTTACGCATCAGTTTTTGCACGGGCTCAGGGTAGTTCTCAAACTTCTCAAGCTGTTTATAAGTACAAATGAGCTGTGTATGCTGCAGAATATTCTCGACTTCTTGCTCAAATTGGCCTGTTAGGTGATGGTAGTTATCTTGAATCAAAATGGCGTTTTCAAGATCCAGTTTCCATGCTCGAGGGTTTAAGTTATTACCCGTGATCAGCATATAACGCTTGTCCACCCAGATACCTTTCAAGTGGAAACTATTTTCATCGTGCTTCCACAAGTGAATAGACAGTTTACGGCTGGCAATATTCGCCTCATTCGCTTTTGCAAACTGACGTAAATTGCGCTCGTAGAGATAAGGTAAACCGCCAATGGTTTTAAACTCTTCTTCAGGGGCAATGTAAAAGTCGTTAGCCGTTTTATCACCCACAACAATCGTCACTTTCACACCACGCTTGATGGCTTTCTTTACTTCTTTCGCGACACTGCGTGGAAAGTTAAAGTATGGCGTACAAATGAAGATTTCATCCTTTGCCAAGGCCAACAACTGGTTGATACCTTGGTTAAGTTTATTACGCTTTTTGCCAACTCCCACTATCGGCGTTACCGCCACGTGTTCAGAGCTGACTGCTTCTGGCTCAAACTGGTAGCTGGCTTTTGCCAAGGAGCCACGAAGCTGACGAATCTGCCCCTTTATTTCCTTGGTCTCGGGCTTACGTGGGCAAGCGAGATCGTTGACAGCCGGATGCGCGATCATCTCCTGCTGTACTAAGTTCACCATGCTATCCGCTAACGACTTGTTTCCAAGCACGTGATAACGGTCAAAGCGATAACGATCTTTATAGTTTAAGTAGATGTTATTGAGACTTGCTCCACTATAGATGACCTGATCGTCAATCACGAAGCCCTTCAAGTGTAAAACACCAAATACCTCTCGCCCACGCACAGGAATCCCATATACCGGGATCTTATGCTCATACTTATCAGCAAAAGCTTTATACATCGACGCATTGGTTTCACCAGGTGCTGCGCCAATTAAGCCTCGTTGTGCGCGGTGCCAATCTACACAAACAGAGATATCCAAGCCTGGATTGCGCTGCTTGGCTTCATACAACTCAGTTAGGATTTCACGCCCAGCGTCATCATCCTCCAAATAAAGCGCAACAAGGTAGATTCGTTTACTTGCCTTCTGAATCGCCTCAATGAGACGCGTTCGGAAATCTCGCGCTGCATAGAGCGTCTCAAATTGAGCCGGATCTTGTGCTAGCGTTGGCAGTTTTTCGAATATATTCCTATTGGTCATCATGTTGGATGTAATACCTTTACTAAGAGTGGAGAGCGATATTAGCAAAATCTGGCTGATTTTGCCTAGAAATGACGCTTCACTTTAGAGAATAACAGAGTCAGAATCATCCTTAGCTCACAGCAATATGAAAGATTTTCTTCGCCTTTGAGCTTCCTTGACACGTATCAATGCCTTAACAACTATGGGATGTACTGCATAGCTACAAGCTTTTTACCACTCGCACAGTATCGTTGAAACAATTGTTTGAGTGAGTTGGGTAACGCCGTACCTTCCACAGCGTTAAAACCATGCTGAGTATAGAAACCCTCTAAATGTTGGTAAGCAAAGCAAAAATCTCGATCGACTAACACATGTTCTTGGCAATATGCCATTAACTGATGAGCTAGCCCCTTATCTCTTAGCTCCGGGACCACCAGCATCCCAGTCAAAAGGCGATAATGCTCAATGGTTCTAAATCTCACCACTGACACCATGTTCTGTTCAGCGTACCCTACAATCACTAGTTCATCTTTTTTCGCTTTCGCCGAAGGGTAATGCTGCTTATATAAGCGAGTAACTAGAGGTAATTTGAGTGGGTCTAAGGTTTCGATACGTAGTGTACTCATTATCGTCTTACCGATTTTTAAGGTAGAATGTTGGCAGTTTAGATGACTCGACATTCCTGATGCAAATACAGACTCAAGCCAACCTTGCGGCGTACCATACCTTTTCCATTCCACAGACATGCGATTACCTTGTCGAAGTAGATTCAGTGCAAGACATCATCGATGTTTACCAAAAGCCAGAATGGCTTGCCTTACCTAAAATCATGCTCGGTAAAGGCAGCAATATGCTTTTTACTCAACATTATAAAGGTGTGGTGATCATCAATCGACTGCAAGGAAAAAGCGTCATTGAAAATGAGGACAACTGGCACTTGCACATTGCAGCAGGTGAAGACTGGCCACAACTGGTAAACTGGGCGACAGAGCAAGGGTATCCCGGTTTGGAAAATCTTGCATTAATCCCAGGTTGTGCGGGTAGCGCTCCAATTCAAAATATTGGCGCTTACGGTGTCGAATTGAAAGATGTCTGCGACTACGTGGACATACTTTTACTTGAAACAATGCAAGTGGCTCGCTTAACTGCAGAGCAGTGTGCATTCGGCTATCGAGATTCCATTTTCAAGCACCAGCTATACCAAAAAGCCATAGTGGTTGCTTTAGGATTAAAGCTTCGCAAGTCTTGGCAACCCAATATCGAATATGGCCCACTCCGATCATTCACCGCAACTCACGTCACTGCAAAGCAGATATTTGATAGAGTGTGCGAAGTGAGAACAGAGAAACTTCCCGATCCTGACATTTCAGGCAATGCAGGCAGTTTCTTTAAAAATCCAATCGTATCAAACTCTCAGTTTGCCCAACTAAAAGAGCGTTTCCCTGATCTGGTCGCTTTTCCTGCACAGGAAGGAATGAAGCTTGCTGCCGGTTGGCTTATTGATCAGTGCGGCCTAAAAGGTACATGTCTCGGCGGCGCTCTTGTTCACCCAAACCAAGCATTGGTTTTGGTCAACAATGGCAAAGCTACGGCCAATGACGTAGTACAACTTGCGGGGAAAGTTCGCGCCACTGTTATGGAGAAGTTTGGGGTTAGTCTAGAGCATGAGGTTCGATTTATGGATGCGACTCAAGAGACTTATCTAACTTCGATTGTGGAAGCACGTTAATGAAAGACCATAGTATTAAGCTATCCATCCTACGAGCCTTAGCCCAAGGTGGCTTTCATTCCGGTGAAGAGTTAGGAGAAAAACTGGGCGTATCACGTGCAGCGATCAGCAAACACATTAAAGGAATCCAATCTTGGGGCGTTGATATCTATCGAGTTCAGGGCAAAGGCTACCAGCTCGCACAACCAATGCAACTTCTGGATGAGCATGTGCTCAGTAAACAGTTTGACCGTTTAGTCGAGCTTATCCCCGTCATTGATTCCACCAACCAGTATTTACTCAACAAAGTCGACTCCTTAGAGTGTGGGGCAGTTTGCCTCGCGGAATATCAATCGGCTGGGCGCGGCAGACGTGGTCGAGAATGGGTCTCCCCTTTTGGTGCCAACCTATATATGTCTATGTTTTGGCGTTTGGATGCCGGTATGGCCGCAGCTATGGGCCTTAGCCTTGTTGTAGGAGTTGCCGTCGTTGAAGCACTGGAAGAGCTTGGCATGCACGGAGTAAAACTGAAGTGGCCCAATGATCTTTATTATCAAGATCGAAAATTGGCAGGTATTTTAGTTGAAATGTCTGGCCAAGCTGGAGGAGCGGCGAGCCTAGTTATCGGTATGGGCATGAATTTAATGATGCCAGAGCGAGTCGATGGGATCACACAACCTTGGGCAAGCTTAAATGAGGTCGCTCGACCTCACAATCTAGACCGTAATCAACTCGCGATTACTCTAATCAAAACACTTCACCAAGCACTGAGTGACTACGAGTTAAAAGGTATGCAAGGCTTTGTTGAGCGGTGGAATAGATTAGATAACTTTCTCGGCCGGCCTATCAAGTTAATCATCGGCCCTAGAGAAATATCTGGACTCTGCCGAGGCATCAACGAGCAAGGGGCAGTGTTGCTCGAGACAGAACGTGGGATTGAGAGTTTCATTGGGGGAGAGATTTCGCTTCGGGGTCGCTCTTAGAACTAGAAAAGCGAGCATTCCTGCTCGCTTGTTGTCAATGAACTAATGTTTTGAGCTCTTCGTTTACGTTTGGAAAATGATTTGTCGTACCATCATTGACCCGCTTCCAAACGAGATCGCCAATTTCATCAGTCGGGTTAAAACCTGTTGGAGCATCAAGCAATAAGTTTCTAATCTCTTCATGATTGAAATTATGGCATGCTCTGTCCAGGTTATCCAATAGCTCACAGTACTCCTCTAGAGGTAAATACGCCTCTTGAGCGGTCATTATCCGTGGATGAGCAGTTTCCGCAACATTATCTCCAATGAGTAGTTCCTCGTAGAGTTTCTCGCCTGGCCGTAATCCAGAGAACTGAATCGATATATCACCATATGGGTTATGAGCATCCTTTACTTCTAGCCCAGATAACTGGATTAAGTTCCTTGCTAGGTCGGCAATACGGACGGGCTCTCCCATATCCAACACAAACACATCACCGCCTTTGCCCATAGCACCCGCCTGGATAACTAACTGAGCCGCTTCAGGGATAGTCATAAAGTAACGAATGATATCTTCGTGCGTTACAGTCACGGGGCCACCGGCAGCAATCTGCTTTTTAAACAGTGGGATAACAGAT
Source organism: Vibrio sinaloensis DSM 21326 (assembly GCF_000189275.1). Classification (GTDB taxonomy): domain Bacteria; phylum Pseudomonadota; class Gammaproteobacteria; order Enterobacterales; family Vibrionaceae; genus Vibrio; species Vibrio sinaloensis. Next base: position 57,789 of record NZ_AEVT01000090.1, read on the forward strand.
CCTGAAGAGCCTAGCACATTACCAAAACGGACCATGCAAAAGCGTGTACCTTGTTCAAGCCCACTTTGCTGCCCAGCAAGCGCTTGTAAGCCGAGCTCAGACATTCGCTTGGTTGTACCCATAACATTAGTTGGCCTCACCGCTTTATCGGTTGAGATCAATACAAATGATTCAACCTTTGCTTCAATGGCTGCTTTCGCCGCATAGTATGTACCAAACACATTATTGCGGACGCCCTCGACCACATTATATTCTACAAGAGGTACATGTTTATAAGCAGCTGCGTGATACACAGTTTGTACACTAAAGCTTTTCATAGTGGTCGCTAAACGGTTAATGCGCTGCACAGAGCCAAGCAAAGGAATAATCTCTATAGAAAGTCCTTCCGCCTCAACTAAATTATTTAGCTCGCGATCAATTTGGTACAAAGCAAACTCTGACAGCTCAAATAAAATAAGGGCTGAAGGCTTTTGTTTTGCAATCTGACGACACAGCTCTGAGCCGATAGAGCCTCCAGCACCTGTAACCATGACCACTTTGCCTTTAATATTCGCTTCCATAAGCGATTGCTGAGGAGCAACAGGATCTCTACCTAAAAGATCCTCAACTTCAACATTTTTAAATTCATCAATCTTAGCTCGCCCTTCAACAATGTCCTGCATATTAGGAATAGTTAACACTTCTGCAGATAGATGCATTAATGAATCTAAAATTTGTTTTCGCCTAGCACGTGATGCGCTAGGGATAGCAAGAAGCACTTGAGAGACCTGATACTTGTTGACCAAGTTCTCAGCGACCAAGATATCGTAAACATTAATCCCCATGATCATGGTATTTTTTAACGTTTCATCTTGATCGATAAAGCCAACAACATGATGGGAGTCCGATGAGCGAAGAGCAAGAGCCAGTTGACGACCCGCTGAGCCCGCACCATAAATCAACACCCTTTTCTTACTTTTACTATTAACCTGAGCTACTAAAGAACGGACAATCATTCGCGCACCGCCGCATAACAGGCACAAGAATGCTCCATATATAATCGGCACTGAGCGAGGAACATCTGCATTTAGGTAGTAGGAGAACAACGCAACAGATAAGGCTGAAATAACACTGCAAGCTCCTACTACGGCTAAAGCATGAAAAGTCAAGTAACGTATGACTGCTCGATACAAGCCCAATCGAGTAAACGCTAAAATCGACACACCTATGGTACCGAGAATGACGTAGTGAACTTGCGGATCTTGAGCAAGTGTTATCGAACCGAGCCGCGTCCAGTAGGCAACATAAAAAGAGGTGATTATCAACACGCTATCAATAAGCACGCTAATTAGTCGTTTTGTGAAACGCGATAGGTTCCAGATGTAATCTAGCCTAGCCATATCAATCCATTATTACTTTAAAGCCGAAAATGAAAGGTGAAGGAGTTATTCTATTTCTGAGCAAGCAACAACACGTCTCGAATAGTGCTGGCCATTTTTGCTACTTCTTCACTAGTAAGTGTAGGGTGTACTAGAAACATTAGACTCGTTTCGCCAAGTACTTTTGCGTTAGTTAACCGATTGACAGGGCGCCAATGCGTGTTGTCAAACGCTCTCTCTAAATACACTTCTGAGCAACTACCCTGGTAAGCTGGGACACCATGCTCAACGATAGTTTCTACTATGCGATCTCGTGTCCACCCTTCTGCAAGGTTCTCAGGCTCTACAAACAGATAATGTTTGTACTCGGCGTGCTCGCTGTATTCCGGGACATCAACTCGGCGAACTACAGTAAGATCAGCTACCGCATCATCGATTTGTGCTGCATTCGCCTGTCGTTGCGCTGTCCAATCTGCCATACGAGCCAGCTGGATGCGACCAATCACTGCTTGCATTTCTGTCATTCGCCAGTTGGTACCAAAAGATTCATGCAACCAACGAAAACCCGGTGGATGCTCGCGGTTGTATATCGCATCAAAACTCTTACCGTGATCTTTATATGACCACATGGATGACCACAAAGCCTTATCATTGGTTGTCACCATGCCGCCTTCACCACCAGTTGTCATGACTTTATCTTGGCAGAAGGACCACGCACCAATATGGCCAATAGTACCAACACTACGGCCTTTGTATTTGGCCCCATGCGCTTGAGCACAATCTTCAACCACGTAAAAACCGTGCTCTTTCGACAGGGCCATAATGGCATCCATCTCTGCTGGCATGCCAGCAAGGTGCACCACGATCACCGCTTTTGTTTTTGGCGTGAGTACCGCTTGTATCGATTCTGCCGTAATCGCTTGGCTGTTTAAGTCTACATCCGCAAAAATTGGTGCAGCACCGGAAGTCACAATTGACGAAGCTGAAGCAAGGAAGGTCCTTGGTGTGGTAATCACCTCGTCACCCTCACCTACGCCTAAAGCTTTCAATGCCACGTCGAGTGCAAGTGTGCCATTGCCAAGCGCAATCGCGTATTCGCAACCAGTCCATGCCGCGAACTCTTTCTCGAACTCACGACACTCGTTACCTGTCCAGTAATTTACTTTGTTTGACAGTAGCACACGGCTCACTGCATCCGCCTCTTCTTGAGTAAAAGAAGGCCATGGAGAAAATGGGGTATTAAGCACGATGTCACCTAATAAATGGTTATTGTCCTGATTTGATAAGCATATGAGCAGGAGAGCCCACTACGGTTTGAAAGTCTGGTACGTGGTTGATTACCGTCGTGCCCGCGCCAACAACAGCATCACGACCAATGACGACAAGTTGTTTCAATTGGCTACCGATCCCTATCCAAGAATTTTCGCCAACTTCTACACCGCCAGCTAAGCTTGCATTGGGACTTATGTGAACGCCTTCAGCCAGCCTACAATCATGTTCTACGACGGAGCTTGTGTTAATGATGCAGCTCGCTTCAATATGGCTGAATGGGTTCACGACTGCGTTTGCCATCACCACGGTTCCTGCTTTGATGTTTGCGTATTTACTGATTACTGCACTTGGATGAGCGAGCAAATTGAAGTTCGCTCCTGCGGCACTCAACTCACGTTGTTTCGCACAGCGTGTCGCGTTATGGCCAATGGCAACCACGACCATATCGTATTCGCTTGCCGTTGCCAAAAGTGCAACAGTATCACCAGATACGTCCCAATGCTCAACAGAGGTTAAACTGGGCCAGCGATCATCAAAAAATGAGATATTTTGATAGCCGTTTAGCTCTGCAATTTCTGCAACAACCTTGCCATGTCCACTGGCTCCTAAAATGGCGCAGCTTTTCATGATTGGCGACTACCTTGTTCTTTTGAGCCTGTAAATGGCTCTATGGTGACATGGCCGTCTGCAGATATTCCTTCCTTTACGAAGACCTTTTTAACCGTCAGGAAAAGAATCTTAATATCTAACCACAATGTTTTGTTATCTACGTACCAAACATCTAGGGCAAACTTTTCTTCCCAGCTAATCGCATTTCGGCCATTGATTTGAGCCCAGCCAGTCACTCCGGGACGAACATCATGTCGCCTTGCTTGCTCTCTGCTGTAAAGCGGAAGATACTGCATGAGCAACGGACGAGGCCCAACTAAGCTCATTTCCCCTTTTAAAACATTCCAGAGTTCTGGAAGTTCATCTAAGCTGCTGTTTCTTAACTTATCGCCCAAAGGAGTCATGCGCTCAGAATCCGGTAGCGGACTCCCTTGTTGATCCACCGCATCCTTCATAGTGCGAAACTTCACCATTTCAAAAGGTTTTCCGTTTAAACCCGGACGCGTTTGACGAAACAGAACCGGAGAACCCAGGTTTTCACGAATCTTCCAAGCGACTAAAGCAATAATAGGAGATAACAGAATAAGCGCGATAAGAGACGCGAGAAAATCAAACAGTCTTTTCATCTTTCACCTCTGATACATGGTTGTCTGTCGCATTACCCTCTTCTGCATTAACGCCAGTCACCCAATCAACCCATTTATCAGCCAATAGCACGCGGTCAAACTGGCTCTCTGCAAGTTGGCGTGCATTGGCTCCCATCAAGGTAAGGGCTTCTTTTTGATTGGCAGCTTTTTCTAAGGCATCAGCGAAAGCACTCGGGTCGTCTGGCTGAACCGCAAATCCGCATTGCGTTTGCTCAATCATTCCAGCCAACCAGCCCGGGTAGTTGTTTATCACTGGTAGACCCGAAGAGATATAATCGAAGAACTTATTAGGCGATGTGCCGTAATAAAAGGCCGGTATATTCGCCAGTACTTGCATACCTACATCTGCACTTGCCATCAAACCAGATAACTTCTGCTTATTTACTGGAGGGTGAAACACCACATTGTTCAACTCAAGCTCTTTCGCTCTTCTCTCCAACTCGGGCTTTAATTTACCTTGCCCGACTAAAGCTAGCTTAATGTCCTTTCGACCACGTTTCTGTAGCTCCACTGCCGCATTTAAAACGGCATCAAGGCCATTTGCCATTCCATGGGTTCCAGTGAAAATCGCCATCAGATCTGTTTCTTTCACGCCTTCCGGGCGCCAAGGTTCACTTGGCTGACTAAAGATAGACAAATCACAACCATTTGGCACCATGGCTATTTTACTTTCGTCCACGCCACGCTTTTTAATGCCATCAACAATGCCAGGAGATAAGCCAATACAACGATGCGCACTTCGGTAAGATGCCCACTCTAAAAATGACATCAAACTAAGAATGACTGGGTTTTTAATAACCCCCATTTCTTTGGGCAGTTCTGGCCATAAATCTCTCACTTCAAAAACAAATGGTTTGCCGCGTAACCAACGAGCAAAGATACCCGGGATGCCCGCTGTCAGAGGTGTTGTGGTTGCAAACAATACATCGTATTTTTCAGTAAAGGCAAGGCCAATACTTTTTAAGGCAAACTTAATAAACGTCATACTGCGTTTAATAAAACCATCTGAGTTTGAGTAAGCCAAATCAAACTCTATGATTCGAATGCCATCGACGATACCTTCACGCTTGCCAGAAACAAAGGCCGAATCTAAACCCGTCTCTCCACCACCGTAGGTGCCGCAGACCATAGTCACATGATGCCCATGATGAATTAGGCGCTTAGCCATTTCATAGGAACGGATCCCTGTTGAACCTTTCGGTGTAGAAAAGTGTTGATGAAAATAAAGAATATTCATAAATGAAATTGATACTCTGTTGTAATTTTGCCATCTGACGAAATCTCCACCTCAAGAACAGGAATAGAGCTTTCTTGGTAGTAATAACGAGACTCTCTGCCTTCTACGATCTCTAAGCGGTCAATCTTTACATCACTATTGATTAAGATGTTGTGATTACCATTGGTCACTTTTTGTTCCTGAACTTGCCAATCGTCAGGAGTTAGCCGCCAACGAAGAACTGCTTTATTTTTAAGGCCCCTCACTTGATCTTCTACCGTCAAAGACATTTCCGTAAGGGAGACTTCTCTATGATGCTCACAGCCCAAACAATCACGGTATCCCGCTTCTCCAGTAAGCTGACGCTCATCAAAGTTGACGTTCTTTGCTTTTAACCAAGCACCTAACAAAAAGCGGCTAAGCCTTGGCATTTGCTCGTGTCCGTCAAATTGGATGGTATTATGACTTTGTGTACCACCGTAGTAGTCGATATAGCCTTGGCCTGCGTTGTAGCTGAACGTGCCACCATCGCGTAACAGATTGACCCCATCACGCCATAAGTCCACATGAAGCGCATCATTTTGGGCGGGTCTAAACCGAAACTTGGGATAGTTAAATAAAGCAAATGTTCCCGATTGATTTCTTAGACCGATATAGCCACCGTGCTCAAAATGAAACGATGCTGGTGTTTGTAAGTTTTTTTGCGGTTTTCGTAACTGCAGCAGTGCAAGGGCTTCATCATAATCCCCACCTTCCTGCCATGCGCATGCTTGAAGGAACACGACAGAAGCAAGCTGAACAGATGGACGAAAATCTCGATAGTCGGTATCCGTTAACTGCAATAAACGAGCACCATCGTTATGACCTAAGTTCGGCGCATCACCTGTTGATGTGTCAATTAACTGATAAAGCCACTGCGTTGCCAGACTTACCCTTTTTGTCAGCTCTGTTGAAAATGGGGGAAGATCTAGTTCTCGACGCCAAAGCTCAGCCATAGAGTAGGTGTCTAGCATTACCCTGTGATAGTTCACCGAATACTGACTAAAGGTTCCATCTTTAGCAATAAGATGCTTGGCTCGGTTTTCTAACCATTTTCTCCCCAACTTTTGCCAGCGATTCCCACTTTTATCGCCATTAATAACCAGCCAACTGCCACCAATAAACAACGCTGCAGCCTCAGATGTGCCATGGTTATTATCTTGCGCAACCGCGTAGGAGATCGTCGGCGCGATTCGTTTAAGATGCGCTTTTACTAGCGCCAAAAGTATAGGTTCAGGCTTACGAACTTGATTAAGCAGTTTAGCGGTAAACGCTAAGTGCATAACGCGTATTGACGCTTCCTGCCCGCACTTCCAGTTAGGGCCAAGATAAGGAGCATTCTGATCCATCCAGCTTTTTGCGGTAGCATTGAGTTCGTCCAGAGCAGACTCTCTACCAGAAAGATAATCTCTTGCTAAACCTAAGGCCCAATCAAATCTTGATGCCTCCCAAATGCCTTTAATATCACCAACATTAGAATCGAAATCAGATAGGTTGAACCAAGGCTTACTCATCTCTGAAAAGCGATGTTCGGTTAGCACACTGTTATCCCATTCGAGTTCTTGTAAAGACAATTGTGGCAACCAACCAAATGGAGCGAATTTGTATTGCTTAATGCATTTCAATTGTATTGAACACGCAGCAGGACGGAACAAAAGCCCCGAGAGAGGGGCTTGAGAAAGGCGCTTAACTGAGTTGAGTCCGCTTCGAACACCAAGTTGATAACCAGCGACTCGAGCTAAGTTTAAAAGCCCCAAGTCGCTAGCTGTTTGCGCTTTTAATTTAAAACTCATCGCTGCTTACGTAGTTGTTCTGCGATTTCAATCGTCACTCTAGCCACTTCAAACAACTCTCGCGCTGGAATCGGAGACTCTTTACCAGATTCAATTGAGCTAAGAAAAGCCGCCGCACAATTGGTTTGTCCCTTATCTTGCTTCCATAAATTCATTTTACTAAAGCCCGGCCAACCAAATGCTTTTAGTTTACGGAAGTTATCTAGTTGAAGAACACGCCCAGCGGCAAATACTTCTACTCGCTCTTTAGGGAAGTTCGCCGCACCGTTGGCTAGGTAATGAATCGTACCGAATGAGCCATCAGCAAAGCCGAGGATTATTGCTGCTTTATCCTCAGTAATATCAACACCATCAACATCTCCCATGCGACGACACTGTACAGAAACAATTTCAGAATCAGCTAAGTATCGCATCAAATCGATAAAATGGCACGCCTCACCAATGATTCGACCGCCACCCACTTCGTTATCTTGAGTCCAGTGATCCGCAGGGATCGAGCCAGCATTCATCGTCATCATAAAGCTCTTAGGTTCTTTCACTGACGACAGCAGCTCTTTCATTTTTTGCACCTGAGGCGAAAAACGTCGGTTAAAGCCAACCATTAGTTTGGGAGCCGACGCAGTAGATGCCTTTGAGTAATAAGTGGCCTCAACTTCTGCAAGTTCTTCTAATGTGACAGCTAAAGGCTTTTCTACAAATACGTTTTTACCTGCACTAAGTGCTTCAGAAACAAAACTAGCATGGCTGTTATGGCGGGTAACGATAGCCACGGTATTAATTTCTGAGTCAGAAATCATAGCGCTTGTATCTGTAGTCGTTTTCGCAAAGCCTGCCTTTTCACCATGAGTTACGCCGTTTATACCACCAGAAGTAGCAATCGTATGTAGTTGAGCACCACCAGCTTTAAATGCAGGAATTAACATACGAGATGCATAGTTACCAGCGCCTACAAAGCCGACAACAGGCTTAGATACTTCAAACGTCATGTCACTGTTGAGCGTAACAGATTTCTGGTGGCGAGTACTGGACTCGCTCTGGTATTGAAGCAAAATTCCAAGCGCCGATTTGTCTGAAGTGAGAAGCTCATATGCCTGAGCCGCATCTTCAAATTTGAATCGGTGAGTGATGAGAGGCTTAACATCCACTTGACCCGAAGACATCATATCTAAGATAGCTTCAAAGTTACGCTGCTCGGTCCAACGAACAAAAGCGTATGGATAGTCATTACCATTGTCTTCATAGTCTGCGTCGTAGCGGCCAGGACCATAAGAACAAGAAACTTGGAATGTCAGCTCTTTTTCATAGAAATCTGCGCGATTAAGTTCTAAGCCAGTCACACCAACAAGAATAATACGCCCACGTTTACGGCTCATTCGTGCCGCTTGTGTTACTGGATCATTAGATTTCGTTGAAGCTGTAATAATTACGCCATCAACACCATTGCCGCGGCTGAATGCCATACCAACAGCGACGGGATCTTCACCTTTTCCAGGGTTGCAAACTTCGGCGCCAAATTGTTTAGCCAACTCTAGTTTCGCATCGTCATAATCGATGGCTAGTACACGACAACCTTGAGCACGAAGCAATTGAACTGTCAACAAACCAATTAAACCAACACCAGTCACGACAAACGCTTCACCCAGCGTAGGTTCTGCTAAACGGATACCTTGTAAACCAATACTTGCCACAACGGTGAATGATGCTTCTTCATCGGATACATTGTCCGGAATAAGCGCACATAAGTTTTTTGGTACACGAACAACATCAGCATGAGGGCCATTAGATATAACACGATCCCCTTCCTTGAAACCTTGAACATTTTTACCAATCGCATTAACGACACCAACGTTGCAATACCCCAAAGGCAGTGGTTGTGCTAACTTAGACTGTACAGCTTCCAAGGTAGTCATCAGCCCATCGGTTTGCACCTTTTCCAATACCATTTTCACTTTGTCTGGTTGTTGACGCGCTTTATCCAGTAAGCTTGCTTTACCGAAATCTACTAGCATACGTTCTGTGCCAGCAGAAATTAAAGAAATACTGGTGTCTATTAGCAGGTTACCTGCTGATGATTTTGGTGCTGGGGCTTCAATTAAATTAGACCCACCTTTAGCCATATCTTGTAGTACTTGTTTCATTATTACAACCTATTAACAACTGCTTTAAACTTTCCGGAACCAGTGCGCTCTATCTGGTTTACGTAATCGAATTTAACTTTTAAATCTTTACAAATGTAATCTGAGCTAGACTTCCTAACTTTAGCTTCAAAGGTTTGTTTATTGAACTTGGTCGATTTAACAGCTTTAACAGTGATAGATCCAAGTTCTTCTTGTATTACCTGAGCCTCAAAAACTTCATAAGTATCTTTAAAAAGATAGTCAAACCTCATAATCTTACGACCATCATTCAATATAACGTAATCGTCTGAGCGGCCATCTACCGAATAAATAACTCGGCTTTCTCTTCCGCAGGGGCATTTAAAACCACTTGGAGCAAATGTTGCTATATCACCGGTATCATACCTAATTAATGGCATCACTTCATTGTAAAAGCTTGTTCCTATCAAACGACCTGTCACTAGCCCTGTGTCAGAGGTGTGAGTATCAACCAATTCGATATGGCAGAATTCGAAATCTTCGTGGTAGTGTCCATGCTCGCATTTGGAAAAATTACAATTACCCTCAGTTAGGCCATACTGATCTGTCACTAGAGCTTGAGTCCACGCGACTATACTTTCATTTTGGTGTTCTAGAACTTTTTCAGCACCGCAGAATACTAATTTGGGTCGTGACGAGCCCTCAAGCTTTAAACCAGAATCTATAGCCAATCGACATACCTCAGATATAATACTAGGGTAACCCGAATAGTAACTGGGCTTGATGGAGTTTAGAAAACTTACAATTGAGGCTATATTTTCCTTATTGACACTCTGCATACTAATAAGATACTGCTTTTGATGTGAGTTATACCTCCAAAAGGGTGGAGTCTTTTGGCTAGCAGGCACAACAGGCTTTCCAGTAAAATTTACACTTACAGATTCCAAGGTGATATTAAATCGACTTCGGTGTCTGAACCATATAGCCCACTGAGTAGAGATCGCTTCCTTGTCTTTTAGAACTTTAATTGCTCTCCCAGTTGTACCACTAGTTTTCATAACTATCGCATTGCGATCAGTTTTTTCCGGACAATATCCACTTAATTCATGCTTTGTGAGTATAGGTAAAGATTCTAGTACTTGAAAAGGAGCTTGAGCTATTTGATCATCATCCACACATGACAAATAGTGAGCGAAAGGGTAGTTACTGTTCTTAGCCGACTGCAATATATTAACTAGCTTTGTCTTCTTATAGTCAAAAATATCGTCTTCTTTGTAGAAGTCACTTTCTTGGAAAAGCTTAAGTTTCTTTACAAAATTTTCATTAAATCTTGACTTGCTCTCTTTCCAGCCATATAGACTACACATTAAATTCTGAATAAACACTGGAGAGTGTTTATATATATAATCTAGCACTAATTACACCTCATAATATCAATCAAAAAACTTCACAAAATCATCACATAAAACATCCCACGAGTATTTTTTAGCATATGAGTTTGATGTAATATCTCGATTACTGTCTTTAAGCCTATTAACACCTAAACTAATGTCACTTTTACTAAAATTACGTGTGTATATAACATCATCGGACTCCAGCGGGTCAAATTCAAGTACACCTACTCTCGTCGATATTAGTATTTTTCGATATAGTAAACTTTCTATTATTGTAATACAGAAACTCTCTTCTTTAGAGTTTTGAATAAAAACGTCTGATAACTTATAAACTTCATTCTTCAACTTCCCGTTAATAGGGCCAAGAAATATAATATTTTCACGTCCTGAGCATGAATTTTCAACTTCACGTCTTATTGGACCATCTCCTGCAACAACTAAACAGGCATTCTCGACACCAATAAAGCTTTCTATTATTTCAATCACCCGCTTTCTGTCCTCCAACAAAGACAAAGACAGGAAAACATGTTCATATTTAGATTTAATGTGATGTAGATTACGAAGAGTATTACCTATATCTTTATCTTTATCTTTATCTTTATCTTTATCTTTAAGAGTACCTTCTTCGGATTTGATAGATACCGGGTTAGGTATATATAAGCACCTTGATTGTAGTATTCCATCAAATTCAGTCTTCATATCAAAAGAAACAAAAGATATTCTTTCACATTGATTCAATATAAATCTAATGAAAAACTTAATTCGACTTTTGTTATAAAAAATAGAGAAGTGAGCACCATGTACTGTTAGGTAGACCTTTCTTCTCAAGAGCTTTGCAATTAATAGCAGTACCGATTTTTCCCAAAACCCCCAATATGAACTCGTATTAATATACACGTCAGCGTTTCTATGCTTAAAAACAAATTTAAAAAAATCTAGAAAGACTAAAATTGTCATACTTAATTCATTTAAACTAAATATCGAGTTTTGAGGTTTAGATCTTTTTTTCTTTGCAAATGTATCATAATAAGCCAAGCTGTATTCACTGTTGAGCTTACTACTCATGAAACCACGTAGGT
>NZ_AEVT01000089.1 GCF_000189275.1 Vibrio sinaloensis DSM 21326
TTTTATAGGCGATGATTATTTACGTTCGAGTAAAACTCCCGCTTCCATGTGGTGGGTAAATGGGAACTGATCAAACAACGCAAAGCGAGTGACCTTATGGGTTTCACTCAAGATATCTAAGTTGTCTTTCAAGGTTTCAGGGTTGCACGAAATGTACATAATACGCTCGTATCCTTGAACCATCTTGCACGTATCAACATCCATCCCTGCTCGTGGCGGATCGACAAAAATTGTGTTGCAGTTGTAGCTCTTTAGGTCAACGCCGGCATCTTGTAAGCGACGGAATTCACGCTTGCCTTCGATTGCTTGTGTAAACTCTTCAGCAGATAGGCGCAAGATCTGTACGTTATCAATCTTATTCGCAGCGATGTTGTATTGCGCTGACACTACAGAAGGCTTAGCAAGCTCTGTGGCTAACACTCGGTCAAAGTTTTGTGCCAGAGCAAGAGAGAAGTTGCCGTTACCACAGTAGAGTTCAAGCAGATCGCCTGAGCTATCCTGAGTACAATCGACCGCCCATTCCAGCATTTTCTCGGCAACTTTACCGTTCGGCTGTGTAAAGCTATTTTCAACCTGCTGGTAAACGTAAGACTGACCATTCACATCAAGTTTCTCGATGACATAGTCGCGATCCAGAACAATCTTCATTTTACGTGCACGGCCGATGATATTGAGATTGAACCCTTCATCATTCAGTCGCTGTTTCAGTGCTTTTGCGTTTTGTGTCCACTCGTCATCAAGTTGGCGATGGTAAAGCAGTGACACTAGAATTTCACCGCTCAAGGTAGAAAGGAAGTCGACTTGGAAAAGCTTGCGGCGTAGCGAGTCATTATCTTTCATTGCATCCATCAGCAATGGCATTAAATCGTTGATTAAACGGCTCGCTGTTGGGAATTGGTCAACGCGGTATTTTTCACGAGTTTCTTGGTTGAACATGATGTAGTAAAGGTCTTCACCTTCATGCCAAACGCGAAACTCTGCACGCATGCGGTAATGCTGCTCAGGAGATTCAAACACTTCCAACTCTGGTACGTTATAAGGAGAGAACATCTCAGTGAGTCGCTCTACTTTTTCCGCCAGTTGTTCTTGGTAGCGCTGCGGGTTTACATCAAGAGTAGCCATGAATATTACCTTTGGGTTATTGCCTATGCTTTGTGCATTTTGTTTAAGAGCGCAGATTTTATTCAATCCCCGCTTGATGTCCAGTGTTGCTTGGTAATCACTCCACCAAGCCACTGTAAAAACTATAGCTTATAGCAATCTTAACTAGACAAAGTATCAATAGCTGAATAACATCTGCTCTCAGCTGGTGCTGTCTAGATGTATAGATGGCTGAAAAGGGAATCTGGTGAAATTCCAGAACTGACGCGCAGCGGTAAAAGAGAACGACCCCTCAAGAGACACTGCATAGAGGAACTATGTGGGAAGTCGAGGCATTAGGCTAACAGCTCTTAAGTCCGAATACCTGCCAGCAACTGAGCATACACTGGAAGCAAACGCTTCAGGCTCGGTAGGATTTACGCGATTTAGGACAACAATAATGAACCGATCTATTCTAGCGGTGGCCGTGGCGTCGCTGCTTCCCTCTGCATATTCTCTCGCTCAAGAAGTCTCTGTTGATGAGACAATGGTGATCTTAGCTCGAAGCGAAAATGTTAATACCATTGCCGATATTCCATCTAATGTCGTTGTTATCTCACGAGATGAAATTGAGCAAAGCGGTGCGAAGTCTTTGGAAGCACTGCTGCGTGGTCGAGCAGGTATTCAAGTTTCTGACTCAAACAGCGGACCTGCATTTTCAATTCGTGGATTTAGCGGCGAGCAAGCATCAAGCAATACTCTCGTCATGTTAGATGGTCGCCGATTAAATTCTCAAGATCTAGTTGCCCCAAATCTAAGCTTTGTGCAGCTAGATGATGTTGAAAGCATAGAGATTCTTTCTGGTAGTGCAGGTGTACTATACGGCGATCAAGCTGTAGGTGGTGTGATTAACATTGTTACCCGTTCATCGAAAGAAAGTCGAGTGGGTGTAAGCACCTCTTACGGAAGTTTTAATTCTTCAGTACAAAATATCTCCGCTTCCGGGCCAATTAATGATGAGTTCAGTTACCGCTTCTCTGCAACTCAGAATAATTCTGACAACTATCGTGATCATAATGCGAGTAAAAATGGCTCGGTGTTAGGACGTGTTGACTACCAAGATGATTCTAAGCAGTTGTTTGTTGAATTAGCTTATTATGATGTAGAGCGTGAATATGCAGGCAGCCTAACGAAAGAGCAGTTTGAAGATGACCCTACGCAAGTTAATCAATGGAACACAGAGGACTTTAGCCACGAGATTACGCGAGCGGCTAGACTCGGTTATCATCAATACTTAAACAGTAATTGGTTACTGAAGAACGAAATTTTAGTAGATGATGCAGGCAGCCGTGGCAAAGCGTGGGGAAGCTCCACTGAAACTGAGAGTGGCCAGCTTTATTACACTGGTCAATTGGAGGGTAGCATTGCTGTTGCTAACGGATCCAGTAACTTGCTTTTTGGTGTTGATGCTGCAAAAACTCATTACGATTACACTAGCTCTTTCACAGAGCGTGATTCGGAGCAGAAGAAGCTTGATGTTTATGGGCAGTATACCTATCCCTTACTTGATAAGTTAAGACTTACTGCCGGTGCTCGTTATGCGAAAGTTTCTGATGACTTAACCGATAAGGCTCTCTACCCTAATGGAGAGAGCATAAGTGATGATGCTACTGCTTATGAGTTGGCTCTAAACTATCAGCTAAGCGACAAAGCACGCCTTTACGCCCGCACGGAGAGTAATTTTAGATTTGCTAAAGTGTCTGAGCAATCGTACACCCCGCCTGGGGTTGTCGGTTTGAAACCGCAGACAGGTCTGTCTAATGAGCTAGGCTGGCATTGGAATGAAGAAGCTTATTCTTTGCGAGTTGATGCTTTCCATCTAAAACTAGAAGATGAAATTGTGTTCGTAAACGATGCTAGTTTGACCCCTGTGGGTGGAGCATTCCAAGGAGCTAATGTAAACGCGGACTCTTCAACTCGTTATGGTGCAATATTGTCTGGTGAATACTTCCTTTCTGAAGATGTGTCGTTATTTGCTGAGTACAGTTATGTGGACGCAGAATTTACAGATGGGCCTAACAAGGGTAAAGAGGTTTCTTGGGTAGCAAAACACAGTGGTAAAGTTGGCTTTGGCTACTATATTACTGAAAGTCTCGATCTGTACACGGATGCTATTTATACAGGTGAGCGCTATCAAAATGGTGATAATGGTAACGAATTAGATAAGCTAGATTCATACTGGCTAGTAAACTTAGCCGTTAACTACACATATGCCGATCTGACAGTCACGATGCGAACAGATAACCTGTTTAATGAAAAATATGCGAGTGCAGTATTCTACGATGGCTATTCTTCAGGCTACTATTCAGGTAATGAGCGCGCTTACTACCTGACAGCAAGCTACCAATTCTAAATACTTAAAACCGCCTTCGGGCGGTTTTTTCATTATATAGTGAACGATTATGGCAAAGAACGTCATCATAAGTTGGTCGAGTGGTAAAGATTCCACATTAACCCTAGAACGCTTGAATGAGAGTCCAGACTTTAACGTTGTTGGCTTATACACCACTTTCGTTAGGCACGAAGTTCCTTTTCAGGCAACGCCCGTTGAGGTACTTGACCTACAAGCTGAACTGTTACAGCTCCCACTGCTCAAAATAGAACTGCCTGAAATATTTCCACCTAATGAGATATATCAGTCTCTGATAGTCGAGGCTTTGCAATGCAGTGACTTGGCTATTGAGGCTGTGGCGTTTGGCGACATGTTTTGTAATGGTATTGCGGACTATCGACGCAGTTATATAGAGCCGGCTGGTTGGGAGTGCGTCTTTCCTCTACTCGGAGAAGAGAGCCAGCAACTGGCACAAGAGATTCTACAACGAGGAATAGAGACCTTGGTTGTCACTGTTGATAGTCAAGCGTTGGATTCACACTACTGCGGTCGTTGGTATAACCAGCAGTTCCTAAATGATTTGCCACAAGGTGTAGACCCTTGCGGTGAAGATGGTGAGTTTCATACTCTAGTGACCAAGACAAAGAGCTATTGTGGGGAAATAGGCATTGAACTCGGCAACCAAGATAACGATGGTCGTTTTTGTTATCAACGCTATACCGCCAAGAGATTGCCAAAACCGCTGATCTGAGTATTATTGCCACATCTCTATTAGTGGATCATTCAAGTGTCGAATCAAGCGAACGTTCTTATCTTTGACTCAGGTGTGGGCGGGCTTTCCGTATATGAGGAAATTGCTCGCATCCTTCCTCAGCTCAACTATACCTATATCTTCGATAATGAAGCGTATCCATACGGGGAGCTAGAGCATGACACTTTGATTCATAGGGTTGATGCGCTTATTGGCTCACTGGTGAAAGAGCAAGAGATTGATCTAGTGGTGATAGCGTGCAATACGGCAAGTACTATTGTCCTACCAACACTTCGCCAGCGTTTACCCATACCCATTGTTGGAGTGGTCCCGGCGATTAAACCTGCATCCAATATGGCAAATATTGCTGTTGGGCTAATTGCTACCCCCGCAACAGTGACACGGCAATATACCCATGACTTAATCCGCAGCTTTTCTCAAAGTAAGCCAGTTGAACTACTTGGCTCTACACGTCTAGTCGATATGGCAGAGGAAAAGCTCAGAGGAAAAGCCCTAGACCTGCAAGAGTTATCTCAAATATTAGCACCGATCAGTGGGCACATTGATGTCGCGGTTCTAGGATGCACGCACTTTCCTCTGATTAAACAAGAGATCCAGCAGGTGCTAGGTTCGTCGGTATTGCTGGTGGACTCAGGAAAGGCGATCGCTCGAAGAGTACAAGCTTTACTGGGGATAGAGAAACAAGAATGGTTAGGCAGGAGAGAGATTTTCTCGACGGCTCCCCCTTGGGAAGAGGGAGCACTTAATCGCGCATTAACTCATTTAGAGTTTAGCTCGGTTCAGAGCTATCCGCTGAAGATTTAGGGTCATTAGCAATACGGACTTTTAACGTTCTTTGCATATATTCATTTTCATTTAGAGCTTCAATCGCTTTTGGCGCATCTGCTGCCGCCATAACGACGAATCCAAATCCACGTCGTTTACCTGTCCTTTTATCCTTCATTAATCGGACGGCAAACACTTCACCATGTTTAGAGAACAGCTCTTTGACATTTGACTCATTCGCTTTGTACGGAAGGTTGCCTACGTAAAGAGTGTTAGTAGAAGGGTCATTTTGAGGCGCGTCGATGGGAGTGGTGTTCGAAAATTTAAAAACAAAAGCACAAGCTAAAACACCAATCACAAAACTAATAGCAGGAGATAGGGCTACCTGCGAAAAGAGGATTGCACCTATGATTGCGACCGCGACAATCATTAAGGTCGATTTGTTTGAATTCATATTGGAATACAACTATTGGTTTACTAATAAATACGGTATCTATTGTTAACAAAATAGACACAGAGATATTACGTATATGGTTGTTGTTTTTCCAACGTATTGATGTGACATGTCTCAAATGTTGAAATTTTATTCTATATCAACTGTTTTGATTTGTTTTTGAGCAGTCAGAAAATAAATCCAAAAAAACACTTGTCATCCTCCCAGACCTCCCTATAATGCCGCCTCACCGACACGGAATGAGACGAAAGTCACAATCCGATATTCGGTAGGAGAAAAGAAAAGTTAAAATAGTTCTTGACTCTCAAAATGGGAAGCGTATGATTCGCACCCCTGACGACAAGGCGATTTGCCTAAGCGTTGTCAGAAAAAGCTCTTTAACAATA
>NZ_AEVT01000088.1 GCF_000189275.1 Vibrio sinaloensis DSM 21326
AACGTTATGGCAAGTAAAGCAGTTTAAGATTAAAATTGAAACCCCAGAAAGTACATTTTTTCACCACAAATGTAATTATTGTGTTTAAATGCTGATTTTTTACACAATAACAAGCTCTAATCACTATTTTTAACACCCCTCTAACATAAATCCTCTTTTTGATAAGTCTTTAACATACCAACTCAGGTATATCGTTAATTCTTGTGGCCAAAACCCTGTCGCATTACTATTAGAAATAGCTAACCTGTATGCTAGGTAATTGAATGGACAAGTTTTATCAATTTCTAACTCTTGCTGGGATCGTCTTTTACTGGATTCTCGTTGCGGGCGTTACCATCCGTGTGGTGTTAAAGCGCCGTGCGGTCAGTGTTTCTTTAGCTTGGTTGATGATCATTTACATCATTCCCATCGTTGGTGTCGCTTGTTACTTTTTGTTTGGTGAACTCAATCTTGGTCGAAAGCGTGCCGAGCGCGCTAAAATAATGTTTACCCCATTCGAGACTTGGTTTTCTAGCTTAAATGACTGTCACGCCCATGCGCCAGAAAGCTTTGGCCGACATATCTATCGCATTGATGAGCTTTGTAACAACCGACTTGGTCTCCCTGCTTTAAGCGGTAATACGCTATCGCTGCAAAGTTCTCCAAACGACATTCTCCACTCTATTATTCAAGACATTGAGTCCGCCCAAACCAGTATAAGGATGGTTTTTTACATCTGGCATCCAGGAGGGCTGGCTGACGCAGTCGCTTCAGCACTGATCAAAGCAGCGAAGCGGGGAGTTAAAGTGAAAGTGTTACTCGACTCTGCGGGTAGCCCACGCTTTTTCCGCAGTGAATGGTACAAAATGATGAAGAACGCGGGCGTCGAAGTGGTACAAGCGCTGGAGGTCAGTCCATGGCGTATTTTCTTACGTAGGCTCGATTTACGCCAACACCGTAAGATCATCGTTATTGATGATAAGGTTGCTTACACAGGCTCAATGAACATGGTCGACCCTGCCTTTTTTAAACAAAGCTCTGGTGTTGGCCAATGGATCGACATTATGGTCCGAGTAACGGGGCCGACGGTAAACGTACTGTCTGCGATTCATTGTTGGGACTGGGAAGTCGAAACAGGGTCTCGCTCACTACCTGCAATACCAGAATGCCAAATTGATCCTAACCAACCTCAGCACCCAGTCCAAGTCGTCCCATCAGGCCCGGGGATGCCTGAACATTTAATTTCCCAAGTTCTGACTTTAGCAATCAACCAAGCCAATCAATCTGTCAGAATCACCACTCCGTACTTTGTACCCAGCTCAGATCTTCTTGAGACACTAAAGATGACGGCTCAACGTGGAATCAAAGTTGAACTCGTCATCCCACACAAAAATGACTCCATCATGGTTCAATGGGCATCTCGCGCGTTTTATACTGAACTAATGCAAGCCGGTGTGGAAATATACGAATTCTATGGTGGCTTACTGCACACCAAATCTGTCGTTATTGATGAACAATTTTGCTTGGTGGGTACGGTTAACATGGATATGCGCAGTTTGTGGCTCAATTTCGAACTCACTCTTGCCATCGACGACGAGTCATTCACTAAAGAAATGATTTGGCTACAACAGAGCTACATCGACGAATCGTATTCCGTTTCTTTAGTTGATTGGCAAAAACGCAGCTTATATTCCAGATTCTTGGAGAGAGTATTTTACTTGTTCAATCCCCTATTATAGCCCTTGCTAATTAACGGCTGTCATGTTTTAAATATGGCAATCGTTATAGACAGGGACCGCACATGTCAGAAAAGAAACAAACCAAGTTTGTCACAGCCGGCCGAGACGCTAAGTGGACAAACGGGGTCGTAAACCCACCCGTTCAACGCGCTTCTACGGTTGTTTTTAATACCGTCGCAGAAAAGCACCACGCCACAGTTAACCGCGCCAACAAAACTCTGTTTTACGGCCGACGCGGTACCCAAACTCACTTTGCTTTCCAAGAAGCCATGGTCGAGATAGAAGGTGGGACGGGTTGCGCTTTGTACCCATGTGGGACAGCCGCAATTTCTAACGCCATTCTTTCCTTTGTTGAAACGGGTGACCATATACTCATGGTCGACACCTGTTATGAGCCAACCCGAGACTTCTGTGACAAGATCCTCAAGAAAATGGGTGTTGAAACGACCTATTACGAACCGACGATTGGCGAAGGCATAAGAGAACTCATCAAGAGCAACACAAAAATACTGTTTTTGGAGTCTCCAGGTTCCATTACGATGGAAGTTCAAGACGTACCAACCCTTGCTCGAATCGCGCATGAAACCGACATTGTTGTTATGCTAGATAACACTTGGGCAGCAGGTGTTAACTTTTCTCCATTCGAACACGGTGTCGATATCTCTATTCAAGCTGCCACTAAGTACATTGTCGGCCATTCTGATGTAATGTTAGGTACCGCAATCGCCAACGAACAACACTGGGATCAACTGCGTGAACAAAGTTACTTAATGGGCCAATGTGTTTCCCCTGACGACGCCTATCTTGGGTTACGTGGCATTCGAACGTTAGATGTTCGCTTACGTCAGCACGCGGACAACAGCTTAAAAGTCGCTAAATGGTTACAAAACAGGCCTGAAGTTGATCATGTTCGCCACCCGGCATTGGAGTCTTGCCCTGGGCATGAGTTTTTTAATCGCGACTTCACGGGTGGTAACGGGCTATTTTCTTTCGTACTAAAAACCAGCTACCCTCGTGCTACAACCGCGCTGCTTGATGGAATGAAACATTTTAGTATGGGCTACTCATGGGGAGGCTTTGAAAGCCTTATCCTTGCGAATGAACCGAAAAGTTTCAACAGCTTGCGTACAGTCGCGAACCCAAATTTCGAAGGTACTCTAATCCGTGTCCACATTGGATTGGAAGATGTTGATGACTTGATTGCAGATCTCGAAGCTGGTTTAGCAAGATACAATTCACTCATATTAGAAAGAGAAACCACAGCTTAACCTGCTCTAGTAAAGCCCTGTTGGTACAGGGTTTTACTTTATTGAACCAATCCTCACTCTCCCATTGTTCTCGTTCACTCTTATTGCAGCTTTCTAACTCAAAGTCACAGTTTAACATTTAGATAACATCTCCAACTGCCAATTTTATAAATCTCCATCTATGTTTTACTTCTCATCAGAGGTCTAACCAGAAAGGAGAGCACATTGAAAACTATCTATTCGGTCGCGTTAACATTGGCGCTTAGCTTAACGACGGTAAGCCATAACCTAGCCTATGCGAGTGGTTATACTGCAACGAAATATCCTATTGTTCTTGTTCATGGCTTATTTGGCTTTGATACCCTAGCCGGTGTTGATTATTTCTATGGTATTCCTCACAGCCTAACAAAAGATGGGGCGACGGTTTACGTCAGTCAGGTGTCAGCAACAAACAGCTCTGAAGCAAGGGGTGAGCAGCTTTTGCAGCAAGTGGAAACACTGTTAGCAGCAACTGGTGCGACTAAAGTTAACTTAATTGGCCACAGCCATGGTGGACCGACGGCAAGATACGTTGCCTCTCTCAGACCGGATCTTGTTGCATCAGTAACCAGTGTCGGAGGCGTTCACAAAGGTTCAAAAGTTGCTGACCTCGTTCGTGGTGCAGTCCCCGAAGGCTCTACGACAGAGGGAGTTGCGGTCAAGTTGGCTAGCGGTCTAACAACGCTAATCAACCTCTTGTCCGGAGGTTCAAACTTGGATCAAGACCCGCTCGCATCACTAGCAGCCTTAACCACTGAAGGTTCGCTAACCTTTAATCAGTATTATCCCGAAGGTATTCCAGCGACCTACTGCGGAGAAGGCAATCAGATCGCAGAAAATGGTGTGCACTACTATTCTTGGACTGGCTCATCCACTTTTACAAACCTTTTTGATCCAACAGATAGTGCAATGGTTGTACTGGGTTGGGCATTTGATGAGCCCAACGATGGCTTAGTCTCAGCATGCAGTGCTCATCTAGGGAAAGTAATCAGAGACGATTATCGAATGAACCATCTCGATGAGATCAATGGCTTATTAGGCATACACCACCTGTTTGACACTGATCCCGTCTCTATTTACCGACAACACGCCAATCGATTAAAGCTGCAAGGTTTATAGAGGGTAATATGAAGAAGACGCTCACTGCATTGACTATGTTGTTACTTGTTCTGCTGTTGGGGAGCGTCTTCTTATTGACCGTTTCACCACATAGCGAAACGAAGACGACATCGACTAAACACCACTCTCAGTCTGATATCACTCCTGACTTATCATCTCCTAAAGCTTATTATGATTTTGCTTTATCCTCTTTGGGAGAAAATGATCTTGAGCAAATAACAAATGCTGTCCAGAGCATTGAACAAAGTGACATACCTACCCACCTATTCCAAACTTATCTGGACTACAAAAAAGCGCTCGGCGATCTCATTACTCCTAGTGGGCTCACGATTAAAGCGACAGATCTAGAACAACTCCATCTGCAGCTCCTTGAGTTGCAAAGTCAACATTTTACACCTTTTGAAGCTGAGCTATTGTTTGCTGAAGAAAACACGTTACGTCAATTGGCCATCGAGAAAGCGCTATTATCAGAATCTGGGTTATCTGATTCCGATAAAGCCGCCGTTTTGGAGCAATATATTGACACCCTACCCGACTATATTAAAACCACCGAGCAAAACAATAATTTAGTCGCCGATTTGATTTCAATGGATGGTTTGGATGAGCAACAGAAGCTGATCGTACGAACGGAGCTAGTTGGAGAAAACGGCGCTCAACGCCTTGCCCAACTTGATCAACAGCGAGCCCAGTTTCAACATACCTTCGATAGCTACTTGGAAAAACGTGCCACCCTTTTAGGCTCTGATCAGCTATCGGACCAACAAAAGCAGCAACAAGTGAGTGCATTAAGAGAGGAGACTTTTCCAAGTAACCAGATCAGGCGTATTCAAGCTTTAGAAAGGATCCATGATGCTAACTAACCAGTGAGCGCTGCCGAGCTAGACTTAAGCAGCGCTTGGCGTTAGCGCTTTGGACAATCGACTAAGTGGTCATTGACCATTCCGACCGCCTGCATGAAGGCATAGCAGATCGTTTCACCAACAAACTTAAAGCCTCTTTTTTTGAGGAACTTACTCATTGCCTTTGATTGATCTGTAGCTGCAGGCACATCACTCATTTGTGTCCAATGGTTTACTAGAGGCTCTCCATCGACAAATTGCCATAGTGCTTTTGACAGACTTCCATACTCTTCGATTAGCGTTTGAGCTGCTTTAGCGTTAGTAAATACTGAAGCGATCTTTCCGCGATGCTTAACGACATCAAAGCTTTCAATAATCCTTTCGACATCCGCCTCACCAAACTGCGCAAGCCTATCGATATCATAGTGTTCAAAAGCGGCTCGGTAGCCTTCTCGCTTCTTGAGAATGGTGATCCAGCTAAGCCCTGCTTGTGCACCTTCAAGCGTGATGAACTCAAACAAAACTTGGTCATCAAACACAGGCTTACCCCACTCTTCGTCATGATAGACACGCTCTAACTCATGATTCATCGCCCAAGCGCAGGTTGTATCCTTTGTCATTACTTTCTCCTAAAAAAACGCCCCGAACAAAGTAAGGGGCGTTATCAACTATCTAGTTATTAGTTTGGCACTTTTACTCTATGGAACAGACGATACAACACTGGCACGACAATGAGTGTCAGTACGGTCGCAAATCCTAAACCAAACATGATCGTAACCGCCATTGGCTTAAAGAAGATGTCAGGTAACAACGGGATCATACCAAGGATAGTCGTGATCGCTGCCATACACACCGGTCTAACACGACTTAACGCCGCATCGACTACCGCAACATAAGGGTCTTTTCCAGAGTGCATTTCTATCTCAATTTGATCGAGTAAAACGATACCATTCTTCAGAAGCATGCCAGATAGGCTCAAGAAACCAAGCAATGCCATAAAGCCAAACGGCGTGTTAAGCGCGAGCAAGCCGGTCGTCACACCAATGATAGCCAACGGAACCGTTAGCCATACAATTAAAGGCTCTTTCACTGAATTAAACAGGAATACGGTGACCAAGAACATGAACAAGTAACCCATTGGCATGGTTGTAAACAGTGAAGCCTGTGCGTCACCTGAAGACTCATACTCTCCGCCCCACTCCAATGAATAACCTGGCGGTAATTCGATTGCTTCAATTTGCGGCATTAAGCGTTTTTGTAACGTTGCTGCGGTTTCCTCGCCTAATAAATCAGGATCAGCCATCACCGTCAGTACACGTTTACGGTTTTTGCGCACTATGATTGGATCTTCCCAACGTAAATCATATCCCATGGTCACTTGCTGCAATGGGATATATTCACTGAGCGCAGGGCTCCAAATCTTCATTCCCTCAATGTTGCGGATATCAATCCGCTCATCTTCAGGTAATCGCGCAACAATTGGCATCAGCGTTGTTCCATCTCGGTAAACACCAATTGATTTGCCTGAAAAAGACATGGACAAAAACTCGTCAACATCAGACTTTGTAATGCCGTAACGTCTAGCTTGGCTTTCGTTGAATTGAGGCTCAAGAACCTTAGTTCTCTCACGCCAGTCATGTCTCACGTTGGTCGTGCCAGGATCGGCATGCATGAGATCTTCCACTTGCTTGGCAATTGAACGCAAGATTGTCGGATCGGAGCCAATGATTCTCGCTTCAATCTTCGCCCCACCTCCTGGACCCAATTCGATTTGTTTCAGCTTATAGTTAATCTCTGGGAAATTGTCTTCGACATGCTGACGAAAACGCGCCATCAAGTCATTTAGCTGCTCGTAGTTAGTTACTCGAGTTGTGATCTCACCGTACCCAGCGTAACTTTTCTCAGGAGCATACGTCAGCATGAAGCGCTGTAAGCCTTTACCCGCAGTTGTCGTGATGTGTTCAACGCCGTCTTGCTCTGAGATCCAAGCCTCTAATGCTTTAAGCTTGGTATTTGTTGCACGAATATCCGTACCTTCAGGCAACCAAATATCAGCTTGGAATATTGGCGTTGTTGACGATGGGAAGAACGACTGCTTAACGTGAGTAAAGCCAACAATGCTGACAGCTAACCCAAGAATCAATACAACGACTGTCAGCCAAGCTCGCTTCATACAAAACTCAAGAAAGTTCTTGTAAACCACGAAGATCATGCCGTTATACGGATCGCTATCGGCACCGTCTTGCTTAATTTTCTGACCTTTAAAGAAAATATCGGCAAAAAATGGCGTTAAGGAAATCGCAGTAAACCAACTCAACATGAGCGAGATGAGAAGCACAGTAAACAAAGTGCCACAATATTCGCCGGTCGCATCCTCAGATAAACCAA
This sequence comes from Vibrio sinaloensis DSM 21326, assembly GCF_000189275.1. Classification (GTDB taxonomy): domain Bacteria; phylum Pseudomonadota; class Gammaproteobacteria; order Enterobacterales; family Vibrionaceae; genus Vibrio; species Vibrio sinaloensis. Next base: position 7,351 of record NZ_AEVT01000088.1, read on the forward strand.
TCGGTGCAAATGCGGTAACCGCTATTACGGTGGCACCAAGCAATGGCCACTTCGTTTGCGTGACAATATCAGTCGCCGCTTGCATCCTCGTGCGGCCTTTTTGCGTCCCTATCAATATCCCTTCGACCACCACAATCGCATTATCCACCAGCATACCCAGCGCGATAACCAGAGCACCAAGAGAAATGCGCTGCAAATCAATGGCAAAATACTTCATAAAAATGAACGTACCCAGCACGGTGAGGAGCAATATCAAACCAATCAACAGGCCAGAACGCAGCCCCATAAAGAAGAGTAAGACGATGATGACAATCGCAACCGCTTGACCCAAACTGACAACGAATCCGCTAACTGATTTATCGACCTCTTTTGGTTGGCTGTAAATTTCTGAAATGTTTACACCAACAGGTTGCTGGTATTTCAACTCTGCCAGTCGTCGGTCAAACCGCTTACCGACTTCCACAACATTGACCCCTTGCGCGAATGAAACCCCTAGGTTTAACGCCAGATCACCGTTGAAAGTGATAATATTACTTGGTACCTCAACGTAGCCGCGCTTGATCTCTGCTACGTCACGCAGGTAGATAAGCCCTTGCGCACCACTCTCATTCAGGATCAAGTCACCCAACTGGTCAACGTTTTCAAACTCACCTGTTGGTTGAATACGAATGTATTCGTCACCAATTCGAATCGCACCCGCGTCAGAGACAACATTTTGCGTTGAAAGCAAATTGAACACAGTATTGGGCGAAATGCCTAAACTGCTCATGCGTTTCATAGATACTTCTATGAACACCTGCTCTTGCTGTTGACCGGAAACGGAAATCTTACTTACACCATCGATAAGTTCGAGCTCACGACGCAAATAGTCAACGTAATCCAACAACTCTTTGTAGCTGTAACCTTCACCAGTAACTGCTAGCAATATCCCGTACACATCACCAAAGTCATCGATTACTTGTGGATCGTTCACACCAGGCGGTAACTGGCCTTTGAGATCATTCACTTTTCGGCGCAATTCATCCCAAATTTGCGGCAAATCGTCAGGGCCATAGTTGTTTTTCATGGTGACGGTAATTTGCGACAAGCCTCGGCTTGATATCGAATTCACTTCATCAACATAAGTCAGTTGCTGAATGGCTTTCTCAATTGGATAGGTAACTTCTTCTTCAACCTGCTGAGGTGTTGCTCCAGGGTAAGACGTCACGACCATGGCATCTTTGATGGTAAATGCCGGATCTTCTAAACGCCCTAAGCCAAAGAAAGCAGCGGCACCACCAATCAAGAAGATTAACGAAATCATCCAACTGATGACTCTGTTTCGAATGAAATAGGCCGCGATGCCCGTTACGTCGTCATCACTTTGAGGCGAGTTCTTAGTTGATTCACTCATTACCCACCTCCGGCTTAATTACTTGCACTTGCATCCCTTCCCTTAAACGAGAAATTCCCGCTATAACAACAGTTTGATTGTTATCTAAACCTTCTAACACTTGGACAGTGTCTTTATTGGCTTTGCCAACAGCAACTTTTTTCTTGGACACCGTCTCATCACTGTTAACCACCCAGACGTACTTATTGTCACGCTCAAGTGGATCACCATCGGCATTAAAAACAGCTTCGATGGGTACTTGACCCCCTGTGTTAAGCTCTAATCCGATATCTTCACCTTTTGAAGTAACTTCTACCGCCATGCCGTCCAAAATGTACTCTTTCTCAGGCATGGGCAATGATAGGGTAACCGTAAACGTCCCCGTTGACGGGTCTGGCTCTGTGGTGAACTCTTTGATCTGCGCATTATATTCATTGCCGCTTGGCACCTTGACCACGGCATTGACTTTGGAAAGTACGTTTTGATCTGGTTGGCTGACATACAATCGGTCTGGTAGCTGAATCAGAACTTCAACATTATCGAGACTATGGATATTAACGATCTGTTGACCTACTTGAATGTTTTCAAACTGATCGGCGCTGACTCGGGAAATAATGCCATCAACCGGAGCTTTCAACATGGTAAAAGAAAGACGCAGTTTTGCCAGTTGTAACTCGGCATAAGCGATCTGACGGTTTGCCGCTATTTCATCGAATTGAGATTTAGCAAGTAGGCCTTTGTCGACAAGCGGTTTCGAGCGCTTATATTGGCTGTCTACAACCGTGTATCTTGCCGTTGCGTTGTCTACATCAAGTCGATAATCGGTAGGATCCAACTCTGCAATCAAATCCCCTTTCTTAAGCTGATCCCCTTCCTTTACATGGATCTTACTGATCTCTCCCGCCACGCGAAAACTAAGGTGTGAACGCTCAGCAGCATTTGCGACAGCAGGGAAGTACAATCTGTCTTCTCTGACGTCACTGGATGAAAGTTCCAACACCTTCACTTTTGGTAAACCAAAATCAACATACTCGGGCTCTCCGCTACAACCCGATAGCACTAGCGCCGATGATAAAGCGCATAATCCTAACCATTGCTTCATGTTACAGCCCTCGCTCTTTAATCCATTCTCGAACCTTAATTCCCGGTTCGATACCAGAGACCCCAGATGTGACGATTTGATCGCCATCTTCCAAACCAGACTGAACTTGACGCTTGTCGTTCAACTTAACTTCGGCTTGATTAACGATGCCTTGCTCATCAACGCGCCAAACATAGGTCGCCCCATCTTGTTCAAAAATAGCCGAATGTGGAATACGAGTCGCACCAGTTGACTCAACAGCAACATGCACCGAACCGGCCATCCCAGGCAGAATGCCGTTGTCATCAGGCCGTTCCATCACCATAGTGACTTTATAAGAACCTGTTTTAGGATCAGCTTCTGTGTCAATTTCTTGGAAAGTCAGTTCGTAATCGTTTTGTGGAAACGCATCAAACGTCATTTTGGCAGTCAGGTTCACACCGCTCGAAAAACGGTTCAACAGATGGTCTGGTAATTGAAAGATCACCTTCATCAGTTGGTTAGTTTGAATGTTGAGCACGCCCGATTTGGCCGCTATGTACTCATGGTTCTCTGCTGGCACCAAAGAGATAGTGCCTTCATACGGAGCAATAAGTTGGGTGTACCTTAAATTAGCGCGTGCTTGCTCTAAGGTTGCGCGTGCCGAATTGTGATTCGCCTTGGCTTGATCAAAGTCATGCTCTGAAACAACCTTATCTTTTCTTAGCTTTTTATAACGTTGATATTGGACATCGGCGAGTTTGAATTGCGCCTCGGCTTGCTTCGCCAGCAAGGTGTACTCATCGGGGTTAAGCGATGCGAGCACTTGCCCTTTTGCGACTCTCTGTCCTGCAACCACATCGATGGATTGTAACTGCCCTGGAACACGAAACGCTAATACGGCTTTATCACCCGCTTCCGACGTGGCAGGAAAGTGTCGTTCAAAAGTGGCATTGCCAACGGAAATGGTAAAGAGTTTAGCGGGTCTTGAGTCAGGCTCAGGGACAGGAGGAAGCTCCTTACCACATCCGCTCAGCGACGCAGCGATGGCAAGGAGCAAAACTGATTTCTGCATAGTCAATCATCCAATTATCACGATTAATAACAAAGATAGATGATTGATAACGCGAGTTCCACAACACAGGTGGTAAAAACTTATTAAAATTAATAATTTGCTGTAATAAATCCGTTGAGAGCCGCAAGATTGACTTATAGCTTGTTGAACTCTCGGTTTACTTTAAAGGTATCTGACGTCACATACGCTTCCATAGAACGCAGTTTGGTTTCGAGTTTGTCGAAATCTTTTTCCAACGTCGTCAACAATGCATCTGGTGTTTGGCCTTGCTGCCAAGGTTTGTTCTTCAGTTTATGCTCTTGCTGATTTTTTATTTCCGCGCCGTAGTTAGCTGGTTGCTTTTCCAGCATAAATGTCATTGCCACGTACGCAAGTAATACCAAAAAGCTACCACCCAGTAACGCTGCAGAGATGACCAAAATCCGCACTAACCAAGTTTCTAGACCAAAGTAATTCGCCAAACCAGCGCATACACCCGTGATCTTGCCATTTACCGTGTCACGATACAGCTCTTTATTACTCATAACGGCGTCTCCATTCAGGCGCCTCAGAATCAAGAATTCGCTCTAGAGTATCGACGCGCTGTTGCATTCGGTCAGCCTGTTCAGAAAGCGATTGCAAACGTTGCAAATCTTCCTCTGATAGCCCTCCAGCTGCTTTCTTTTTGCTTCTGTAGTGCAAAATCAACCACAGTGGAGCAACGAAGATCAGAAATACAATGAGTGGTCCTGCGATAAGAAATGAAGACATATTAAACTCCTACTCTAAAGACATGTTGAGTGTAACTGACTCTAAAGTGAATAGACAATTCAGGCAGTTGCGACGGGGTAGCACTATCTGTTCCCCGTCGCAGAAAAGTGACACATAACTTTCTAAGTTCGACTTAGGCTATGGTCAAATTGAGCAATGGTGGATTATTTTTTCTCTTCCATTTGTTGCTTCAGTTTCGCTAGCTCTTGCTCAATTTCATCTTGTGCTTGCAGTTCAGCGAACTCTTGGTCTAACGTTTTTGCGTTGCCAGTTTTTGAGTAGACGTCCGCTTCCGCTTCCAGTTCATCAATTTTGCGCGAGTATTGTTCAAACTTCGCCATCGCTTCTGATGTACGCGCTGTGTGAAGATGCTTTTGCACATCACGACGATTTGTCGCAGCCTGTGAACGAATTGCCAAAGCTTGCTGCTTCGCGCGGGTCTCAGTGATTTTGGCTTCTAACTTACCAATCTCACCAGTCAGCTTTTCAATCGTTTCTTCTACCAGTGTTTGCTCAGTGTGCAAGCCTTTAAGAACATCTTGCAGTTTTTGTTTTTCGATAAGAGCAGAACGAGCAAGATCTTCGCGCTGCTTAGTCAACGCAAGTGTGGCTTTATTCTGCCATTCCGCGATCTGGTCTTCCAATGAGTCAACTTTGCGTGCCAACTCTTTTTTGTCAGCGATAGCTTTCGCAGAGTTGGTGCGTACTTCAACTAGCGTATCTTCCATCTCCTGAATGATAAGGCGAATCATCTTCTCAGGGTCTTCCGCTTTATCAAGTAGCGCGCTGATGTTCGAATTTACAATGTCCGCGAATCGAGAAAAAATACCCATAGCACAGCTCCTTTTTGATTGGTGGCTAAATCTAGCCAGTCGTGTTGGTTTGGGGTTTCATCGTTGGTAAAGTACATTTCAATATGCGTGCCACTTTTTAAGTGATTTAAAAACAACAGCTTAGACTACGGGCACTTGCAACCACATTTGAAATGTGATGAATTTAGCCAACAGTAGGTAAATATGACCACGGAATCCAGCCATGCAACAAAACCTTATTGGTGAATCGCCCGCTTTTCTTGCCGTACTTGATAAAGTCTCTAAGCTCGCCGCTATAGAAAGACCTATTTTAATTATCGGCGAACGAGGTACAGGTAAAGAGCTCATCGCCCAACGTTTACATTACTTATCAAAGCGCTGGGACCAGCCACTTATTTCACTTAACTGTTCGACCTTAAGTGAAGGTTTGATCGATTCAGAGTTGTTTGGCCATGAACAAGGTTCATTTACTGGCTCGAAAGGACGCCATAAAGGCCGATTCGAACGCGCCGAAAATGGCACCTTGTTTTTAGATGAGTTGGCAACGGCTCCCCTACTGGTTCAAGAAAAGCTGCTGCGTGTAATAGAGTACGGTCAATATGAACGTGTGGGTGGCCATCAACTGCTCAACGCCAATGTTAGATTAGTTTGCGCAACTAATGCTGATTTACCTAAGATGGCGGCAGACGGCCAGTTTAGAGCTGACTTACTTGATAGGCTCGCTTTCGATGTCATCCAATTGCCTCCCCTAAGAGAGCGGAAAGAAGACATATTGTTGCTCGCAGAATATTACGCGATCAAAATGTGCCGAGAATTAGGCTTCGATTACTTCGTTGGCTTCAGTCCTAATGCGGAGGATAGCCTGCTTGAGTATGCGTGGCCTGGCAATGTTCGCGAACTTAAAAACGTGATTGAGCGAGCTGTCTACCAACATGGACAAAAAGATCACGCAATCGACCAGCTAGTCTTCGACCCTTTCGCCACACAATGGCAGCAGGGAGCAACTTCTGAGATAGAAGAAAGACCTCAACAAACCCAGCCTGCAACATTCTCATTTCCACTAAACTACAAACAGTGGCAAGAAGAGCAAGATCTTCAAATCTTACAAGCCGCAATGGAAGAGAGTAAGTTTAATCAACGCAAAGCCGCTCAATTGCTCGATTTGAGTTACCATCAATTGAGAGGAATGATCAGAAAATACAACCTCAATCAATCCGAGTAACACGACAAAACTTAAGGTTTACTTTGGTTAAGTGTAATAATTGATGGTAAATTAATAAGATAATAAGGCACAATAGTGGATCCTATTGTGCTTATCATCAGCATTTGTTCTTTCTATGAAAGCGTTCATTAAACTTACACTGGGTTTATTCAGCTTCAGCCTTTTATCTGGCTGTGGCGAAGCAATAGACCACGATAAAATTCGCCAGCAGGGTTTTGTCTACTGTGGCCAAGGCGGTCCAGAGACCTTTAACCCCCAGTTGACGGATAGCGGAATCACACCAGAAACATTGAGCCCGCAGCTATTTGACACTCTACTGACTATTGATCCTCAAACGTTTGAGCCAGTGGCGAACATCGCGACTAATTGGAGTGTCAACAAGACGGGTACGGAATATATTTTCACGCTCAGGCCAGATGTTAAATTTCAAACAACGGCGTGGTTTACCCCTTCTCGAACCTTAACCGCTGACGACGTTGTGTTCAGTTTTCGACGTATCATAGATACGAGTCATCCGTTCCACTATGTCGGAGGCGGGCTGTATCCGTGGTTTAACGGTATCGACTTCAAGAATTTGTTGATTGACGTTGTGCCTGTCGGAAAAAATAAAGTGAAGTTCATTTTAAGCCGACCAGATAACTCTTTTCTCTCTAACATCGCGACCAGCCATGCGGTGATCCATTCTAAAGAGTATGCAAACCAGCTTGAGCTTAGCGATGAGAAAGCGATGCTAGACAGCCACCCCGTTGGTACCGGCCCCTTCTATTTGTCAGAATACCAGATTAATGATTTTATTCGCTTAAAGCAGCACCCTCGTTACTGGCACGGCAAAGCGCGAATGAAACAAGTGGTGTTCGACATCTCTAACCGTGGTACGGGTACGCTAGCCAAACTCCTTCGTGAAGAGTGTGACGTTCTCAATGCCCCCTTGTCGAGCCAATTGCCGATCATCGAACAGCAAGAAGACATCAAGCTCACCGCGAAGCCAGCGATGAATATCTCTTTTGTCGCCGTGAATACGCTTCATCCAGCCTTAAACGATTCGCGCGTGAGAAAAGCACTCAACTACGCCATTAACAGACAAAATATCCTAGATTCTGTTTATTACGGAACCGGAAGCCAAGCCTATTCTGTCTTGCCGCCTTCCTCTTGGGCTTACCAAAAAGATTCGACCCAACTTCGTTATGACCGAAATTATGCGATAGCGCTATTGCGCGAAGCGGGTTATAGCAAAGGCTTAGAGCTTACAATGTCTGTCCCGCTGGAGCCGAGAGCGTATAACCCTAGCCCGCGTAAGACAGCGGAGTTGATCCAAGCCAATCTCGCGGATGTCGGCATCAAGCTAAACCTAATGACAGATGACAGATACAACCGCAGCGAAAGTGACGAAAATATTGACCTCTACTTGACTGGCTGGATAGCCAATACAGGCGACCCAGATAGCTTTTTTAGACCCTTACTTTCATGCGACTCTAAGCGTGTAGGGCTCAATGTTTCGAGCTGGTGTAACCCAGACTTTGACTTCCTGCTCGACCTTGCACTCGAAGTGGATAAAAAGCGTTACCGTCTAAACTTATATAAGCAAGCGCAAAACATTCTCAATGAACAGTTTCCGGTGATTCCATTGAACCACGGGATGCAACTGCAAGCGCAGCACAACTCGATCGAAGGATTTAAAGTGAGCCCGTTTAATGCTCAACCTTTTGATGGCGTAGAGAGGGTGAAGTAATGTTTCTCTATACAGTGAGACGCCTCAACTTATTCATTATTACCATGTTAATACTCACCATGGTCGGTTTCAGCATTTTGCGTCTTGAGCCCAATTCAGCGTGGGCAATGCAGGACTTTTGGCCAGGCTGGCTCACTTATTTGAGCGAGTTGATGCAACTTAATTTCGGCGTCAATCATTATGGCGTACCCATATTTGATGAGCTGATTGTTGTTTTCCCTGCAACCTTAGAGCTTTGCTTCATCGCATTCATTTTGTCTTTGTTGATTGGTATCCCTATCGGGACTCTGGCAGGTATGAAACAAGGGAAATGGGTGGACACCTTCATTTCATTTACCTCGATGTCCGGTTACTCGGCCCCTCTTTTTTGGGTCGCACTGCTAATGATCATGGCCTTTTCGCTGCATTTTGAGTTCTTCCCGGTCGCGGGCCGATATGATCTTCTGTACCAAATTGATCATGTCACGGGTTTTGCGCTGATCGATGCCTTCTTCTCTGATGGCCCTTACCGCGCCCATGCCCTGCAAAGCGTGATTGAGCACCTTATTTTACCTTGTCTAGTATTGGCGCTTGCTCCAACAACTCAGGTTATTGGCCTGATGCGCACATCGGTGGCTGAAGTTATGGGACAGAACTACATTAGAGCAGCACGCATTAAAGGTCTTTCGGCTAAAGAAATCGTCACTCAGCATGTGCTAAGAAACGCGATACCGCCGATCATCCCTAAAATTGGGGTCCAGCTATCAAGCATGTTAACACTCGCCATCATCACTGAGTCGATCTTCAACTGGCCAGGAATTGGACGCTGGCTGTTAGACGCTCTATCCAACCAAGATTATGTCGCCATTCAGGCGGGGGTTATAGCGGTGGCGACCTTAGTTCTAACAGCAAACATTTTGTCAGATCTGATTGGCGCGATGGTCAACCCGCTGGTAAGGAAGGAATGGTATGCTAACCGATAATATTTATCAGGAAGAACAAATTCCAACCCAGTTCGAGCGATTTTGGCGTAGTTACCGAGCGAATAACCTCGCCATGTTTGGCTTGTGGTGCTTGGGTCTAATCGTGTTAATTACGCTAGTATCTCCTTGGATAACGCCTCACGATCCGCAAGCACAAACGGGCGAGTTACTAATTCCACCATCTTGGAATCCCGCAGGAACGGTAGAGTACTTTCTAGGAACAGATGACCTAGGAAGAGATATCCTTTCACGCCTAATTTCAGGTTCACAGCTAACGTTTGGGGCGGCGCTGATCATTACTGCGATTGCTGCTGTGATCGGTTGTATTATCGGAATTTTAGCCGGTATGACCAAAGGCTTGGTATCAAGTACCTTAAACCACCTGCTTGATACGGTAATGTCGATCCCCTCTTTGCTGCTGGCGATTATCTTTGTCGCCTTTCTTGGCTTTGGCGAGTTCAATATATTACTGGCCATATGCCTCGCCCTGATTCCGCGATTTGTACGCTCCGTATACATCGCCGTGCACACTGAAGTTGAAAAAGATTACATCATGGCTGCCCGCCTTGATGGTGCAAACGACTTCTATTTGCTGTGGAACTCAATCCTGCCCAATATTCTGGTGGTGATTGCTTCGGAGGTAACCTTAGCACTGTCAATCGCAATATTAGATATCACCGCTCTTGGCTTCCTTGGGCTCGGGGCTCAGGCTCCAAGCACTGAGTGGGGTGCCATTCTAGGTGACTCTGTTGAGCTCATCTATTTAGCTCCTTGGACCGTTACTTTACCTGGCTTAGCGATTATGTTTACCGTTATCGTGATTAACTTAGTGGGCGAAGGTGTCCGCCAAGCGCTCAACGCGGGGATCGAATAATGCCTTTATTAGATATTCGCCACCTGACGATTGAGATTGAAACACCGCAGGGCTTGATGAAAGCCGTTGATCGTATGAGTTTAACCCTGAATGAAGGGGAGATTCGTGGCCTTGTGGGCGAGTCAGGTTCCGGAAAGAGCTTGGTGGCGAAAGCGATTGTCGGTGTATGTAAAGACAATTGGAAAGTCACTGCAGACCGGATGCGGCTAGGAAACATAGACCTTTTGCAGCTAACGCCAAGAGAGCGCCGACGTGTTATCGCTCGTGATATTGCGATGATTTTTCAAGAGCCATCAACCTGTCTTGATCCTTCAGAGGAAGTTGGTAAGCAATTGATCGAAGCGATCCCATCAAAATCATTTGAGGGTAAGTGGTGGGAACGTTTTAAGTGGCGTAAAAAGCAAGCAGTCGCGTTGCTACACAAAGTCGGTATTAAAAACCATCGCCAGATTATGGGCAGTTACCCTTACGAATTGACCGATGGTGAATGTCAAAAGATCATGATAGCGATGGCCATTGCAGCAAAACCAAAATTGTTGATTGCAGACGAGCCAACCAATGACTTAGACCCGATTACTCAGTCACAGATTCTCCGTTTACTGAGTCGTATGAATCAGGTGAACAACACTTCGATCATGCTGATCGGTCACGACTTAACCACCATTACTCAGTGGGCAAACCGTATTACTGTTATGTATTGTGGACAGTCGGTTGAGTCTGCAGACACAAAGAAAATCTTAGAAAAGCCTAAGCATCCCTATACAGTCGCGTTGCTTAAAGCGATGCCAGATTTCAGTGATTGGATACCGCACAAAGAAAAACTGCAGTCTTTGCCTGGCTCTATTCCTCCTCTGCAACATTTACCTATCGGATGTCGTCTTGGCCCCCGCTGTCCTTATGCCCAGCGCCAGTGTGTCGAAATACCAATGACGCGCCGCATCAAAAATCATAAGTTTGCCTGCCACTTCCCTCTCAATATGGAGAAGAAAAAAGGATGAGTGCGTTACTTGAGGTCAATGACCTATCTAAAGACTTTGTCACCCGCTCTGGTCTACTCCGTAAGAAGGTACATCAAGCCGTTAAGCCGGTCAGTTTTACGCTTGAAGCGGGACAAACCATCGGTTTTATTGGTCAAAATGGCTCTGGGAAATCGACCCTAGCGCGTATGCTTGCTGGCGTTGTCGAACCGACTCAGGGTGAAATTCGAGTCAATGGTGAGCTCTTGTCGCACAAAGACTACGAGACGCGCTGCAAGCTGATTCGAATGATTTTTCAGGATCCTAATACCTCTCTAAACCCGAGAATCCAGATTGGTCGTATACTCGAAGGGCCACTCAAACGGAACACGAGCATGCCACCAGAAGCACGTATGAAACGAGTGAAAGACACTCTACTTCGCGTTGGTTTGTTACCTGAGCACGCCTATTTCTACCCGCAAATGCTCGCTACGGGCCAAAAGCAGAGGGTTTGCTTGGCACGCGCTCTAATTCTTCAACCTTCGATCATTGTCGCAGACGAGGCGCTTAACGGCCTTGATATGGCAATGCGCTCCCAGATCATTAACTTGTTTCTTGAGCTGCAAGAAGAAATGGGCGTTTCGTTTGTTTACGTTTCCCAGCATATTGGCGTAGTCAAACACATCACCGATAAGATCATGGTCATGCACGAGGGTGAAGTGGTAGAGAGCGGTGAAACACAACACGTACTTTCTTGTCCAGAACATATCATTACTCAACGTTTAGTTGAGAGCCACTTTAACAAGTCGACCTGCTTCAAATAGGGGATCAGATGCTAAGGAAGGCACTGGGATTAATTCTCTTACTGGTGACTAGCTCTTCAGCCTTGGCCTACGAGTCGCGACTCACTTGGCTTGAGCCTGCCTTTGTTCAGCAAGCATTTGTCGATGTCGCTTTAAAACGCGAGTATGCTCCGGGCGATTGGCAACTGGTAAAGTGGCAACAGCCTATTAAGCTATGGGTCGAGCACAAAGTCGCCGATCAAGCTTTACACAATGAATTGCTCGATGCCCATATTGCGGATCTTTCTCGTATCACGGGCCACTCTATAGAACGCGTTTCATTTCGCGCGCAAGCTAACGTTATATGGATCTTTACCCGAGAGTCTTTATGGCGCGAAGACGTTAAGAAAGAACTGGGGGCCGGTTCGCTCAAACATATGCATGGTGCTATCTGTAAGGCTGGATACAAGCTTAACCCTCAAACTGGTTCCATCGCGTCCGCCGCGATAATTATCCCAGTAGACCAAGCAAGAGAGCATGGAAAGCTACTCGCTTGTATCGTTGAAGAAATAACTCAGATCATGGGCTTACCCAATGATGCAGAATCTGCATTCCCGTCTATCTTTAATGATGAAACCCCTGAAGATCTGCTATCACCATTGGATGTCGTTTTACTCCAACTACTCTATGAACCAGAGTTGAAACCGGGCATGACAGTAAGCCAAGTGACTCCGTTGCTTAGCGCTAAAATTCAGGAATACCAGAAACTAGGCAAACTTACACAGGCTGTCTCAATCGCAAAATCTGGAGCGCTCTATCAGCTTATTGGGTATTAGTCATCAACCAAACAGCAAGCCAAACCCCTATCAGTTTCTACTGACTTGGTTGTTAATTCTTCTCGCCGCATTACATTCACTTCTTACGCAAACACATTACTTTCTCAATGCGGATGTCGCATTTCTAACTCAAATGGCGTTATACGGCCAAAGTGGCGATCTCTACACGCAATATTACGAGATTAACCCACCGCTGATTGTTTATATCTATCGTTTATTCCTTGCCCCTTATTATTGGGGAGAATTGAGTATTGTATCCGCTCTGCGGTTCTCTATGGTTACCTACCTGCTATTAATTACCTTGATGTGTCAGTATTACCTCTACAAGCTCAAACTGCGTCATGCGACTCTGTGGGTAATTGCTATCGCACTAGCGTTTCTGTTTGTTTTACCAGCGGCGTTCTTACAGCGAGAGCATATTATTTCTGCCGCCATGATTGGCTATTTTTGCATGCTGACATGTCGAGTAAATCACATCAAAACAGCCATGAGTATGCGAGTAGCATCAATTACACTCGCTGCTTTCGCTGTGTGTTTAAAGCCACAGTACATTATAGTGTTGGCACTTTTGGAAGGCTGGTTACTGTGGCGTCATCGAGAGATCAAATCCTTGTTTAGGGCTGAAAACATCATCATTGCAATAATAGGAATCAGCTACGTTGGATTCGTTTATCTCTACCACCCTCACTATTTTTCTTTGGTTGCGCCGCTTGCTAGTGAAACATACATCGCATATTTTGAAGGTGCAGAAAGCATGCTTATTCGGCTCGGTTTACTGCTGCTACTGCTATTTCTACCTTATCGTTACTTGACTCAGCAAGTCACCGAAGTTCACCTTGTACAAGGTCTGTACCTAGTCGCTATCGCCGCATTGAGCGCTTTCCTAGTCGGCAGAGCTGGGTTTAGCTATCACCTGCTGCTAACTTTTACCACACTGTCAATTGTGTTACTGGCAGCTTGGTTTTATTCTTTGCAGGAACTGATAAGAGAGCCAAAAGCCCGACAAGTGACACATTGTGTGTTCTTTTTCATGATGCTGCTGTTTGTCCGGCACTTCCACTTTATTGATATTGACAAAATCAACTATCAAGACGCCAGTAAGACCTTTCTATCCACATCCAATCACCTGCCAGAGAAACTCATCGAGTATCAAGATTACAAAGTTATCTATGATGCTTTAAAGCCACATGTGACAAGTGGGCAAAACGTCTATATGTTTGGTGCACGGCTGTTCCCAGCTCACCCCATCGCAATGCATTTAGGTTTGAAATGGATTGGTCATTTCCCAGTATTGTGGGCGCTACCACAAACCTTGAAAGCAACTGAAGGAAAAAAGAAAAATACGCGTTTAGCCTGGATAAGCCAAGTTGTAACTGAGGATATTAAGCTGCATAAACCGAGTGCTATCTTGGTAGAAGAAAACGAACCACTACTACGCTACCCGTTAGAGTTTGGCTTCGTGGAACACTTTACCCAGTATCAAGTGTTTCAGAATGAATTTGAGCACTATCAAAAATTGGGCAGTTACCCATCCCCAGATGGAAACTGGGTCATCTATTTAAGGCAGGAAGAATAAAGCCAAGCGCAAAGGCTTGGCTGGTAGGGGTTAGCCGCGCTTTTTAAGTTCGAACTCAAACTCATCAGGAAAGAGCACCACGCCCTCTTCATTCTGGTTTGGAAACACAACAACAGCTAGCTCGTCCTCTTCCAACCCATAAGTCCAACGACTGAACCATTTAGCAGTCGAGATAGATTCAGCTTTGCAATGCTCCCATTCTCCCGTCGCCCATTGTTTAGCAAATTCTTCATGGGGCCATACTGGAACACAATCTTCATCTTCAGTATTAAGCATCACACAGCCATGCTCATCGGTGAGAATCCAAACTTTACGACTCTTAGCCATCTCTTTAAAGCAGTAATTCAGGCGCTCTTCTGGGCGCATCTTGTTTACGGTATCAATCTGCTCTTGCGATAGGGACTCAGACATTCCTCTCTCCTACTCTCTAGTGGCGATAAAACAAACGCCCATAGTGAAACACTATGGGCGTTGAATTTGATGCAGTCAAAAACTGTCTTACACTAGCTCAGCTTGTAGCCACGGCCAGCCTTGTTTCTTACGGCTTAGGGTGTTTTCCATCATAAGCATGCCATCTTGTTCATGCTTAACTAATTTCTCAGCCCACTCACCTTTGTATAGTAGACGAGTTTGCGCCGTTGTAATGTCTGTTAGCATTACTGCAGCAAATGCCAAACCTTCTTCTGCGCAGCGACGCTCTAGATCCGCTTCTAGCGCATCAATCATACCGTCAACTTGCTCAAGTGTTGCAAGTTCAACTTGACCAACGACGACATCACGGCCGTTGAATGGGTAACCTTTAAGGTCTTTTTCTACTAGCTCAGCAGCAGAAAGACCTTCGATGTTTGTTTTAGCAATCAACAGATCTTTGATGAAAGCATCAACATCACAAACGTCTGCAATTCTTGCTAGCTCTTCAACCGCATCTTTATCTTTTTGTGTGCACGTTGGAGAAGCAAAACCAACAGTGTCAGATAAAATTGCAGACATCATCAGTTTAGCGATTTGAGGAGTGATCTCGTGACCTTCAATCTTAAACATGTTGAAAAGTACTGTGTTAGTACAGCCAACAGGCCAGATCCAAGCTTCCATTGGGTTAACGGTCATTACGTCACCCAGACGGTGGTGGTCAACGATACCTAAGATTTCTGCTTCAGCCACATCATCTGGTGCTTGTGCTAGATCTGAGTAATCAACCAACCAAATTTTCTCGCCTGCCACAGACGTACGAAGTTCTGGAACTTCAGCGTTTGCAACTTCTAAAATATGCTGTGTTTCGCGGTTGATTTCGCCTTGGCGAATTGGCATGGCTTCGACACCACGAGCTTTTAGTAGCTCAGTTGCTACCAATGCACTACAGATACTATCACTATCAGGGTTCTTGTGACCTACAACTAGAATCATCTTATTTCCTATACGACTAAAATAGGCCCTATTCTGGGCAAATTACTCACGAAGGCGAATACTTTACCTGATTTTTGAGATTTGTCATGGGTTAGCAAAAAAGAAAAACGTTTCTTACAACTTTTGTTGCAATTAAGTCTCAATGAAAGGAAAGCAACCCAGCTTAACTACAATGAGAACATCCTCGGCTAGAGAGCGCTGCCTTATTCGAGTAAAGCGGCTACCTCATCCGAAATATCACCGTTATGGTATACCTCTTGAACATCATCTAGATCTTCTAGCGCATCAATTAAACGAAGTAACTTTGGCGCTGTATCAGCATCAAGATCCGCTTTTGTCGAGGGAATCAATGACACTTCTGCATGAGCAGATTTAAATCCAGCAGCGTCTAAGGCATCTTTTACGCCACCAAAGTCAGCAGGTGTAGTAAATACGTCGATGGCTCCATCTTCTGACGTCTCGATATCATCGGCGCCACTTTCAAGCGCAACTTCCATAACATCGTCTTCGTCTAGACCAGAGGCGTAAGAAATCACACCTTTTTTCTCGAATAGATAGCTTACGCTTCCGTCAGTGCCTAAGTTCCCTCCCGCTTTTGAAAAAGCATGACGAACACCAGAAACTGTTCGATTTCGATTATCCGTCATGCACTCTACCATAACGGCAGTCCCTCCTGGGCCATAACCTTCGTAGATGACGGTTTCCATGCCTTCATCACCTTCACCACCAGCGCCTCTAGACACAGCGCGATTAACCGTATCGCGAGTCATATTATTGGAAAGCGCTTTATCTATAGCGGCACGTAACCTTGGGTTGTTCTCCGGCTCACCACCACCTTCTTTGGCTGCAACCACTATTTCTCGGATCAGTTTGGTGAAAATTTTACCTCGCTTAGCATCTTGTGCTGCTTTGCGGTGGCGAATGTTAGCCCATTTACTATGACCAGCCATAAACAAATACTCCCAATCTAAAAACAGAAAAGCCGTAAGTTATGCTTACGGCTTTGAATTTTCTTCAGTTTATCACATCGAAGATAGCTTTACTTGTGACGCTCTTTCAACTTGTTGACCACATCATTCATTGATAGCCCTTGGTCTTGGAGAAGAACCAGCAAGTGATAGATTAAATCCGCAGACTCGCACACTAGCTCCGCCTTATCCCCCGACGTCGCCGCAAGCGCGACTTCAACACCTTCTTCGCCCACTTTCTGCGAAATACGCTTGGTGCCACGGGAATAAAGGTTGGCAGTATAAGAGGAATCAGGGTCGGCACTCTTGCGGGCAGCCAATAGCTGCTCAAGTTGATGAAGCCACACCATTTGTGATTCCTCTTGCGGATCCACATCCCAACATGTGGTGTTACCCAAGTGGCACGTAGGACCAATGGGATTCACCTTCACCAATAGCGTATCGTTATCGCAATCTAACTGCATGTTTACCAATTGCAACACGTTGCCTGAGGTTTCACCTTTGGTCCAAAGACGCTGCTTAGTCCGAGAAAAAAACGTTACCTGACCGGTTTCGCCCGTTTTTGCCAAAGCATCTTGGTTCATGTAGCCCATCATCAGCACTTGGCTTGATTGGAAATCCTGGACGATGGCAGGTACCAGACCATCCACCTTTTCCCAGTTGATTCGCTCAGCTAGCGAACTTACTTCGGCGGCTTTTACACTCATAGTCGTACCTCAATGCCTTGTTGTTTCAAATACTGCTTTAGTTCACCAATATTGATGACTTGTTTGTGGAATACCGACGCGGCAAGCGCACCATCCACATTGGCTTTTTGGTAAGCTTCTACAAAGTGCTCCATGGCACCCGCGCCACCTGATGCAATCAGCGGTACATTACACACTTCACGCACCATATTTAGCTGCTCGATGTCGTAGCCGTTACGCACACCGTCTTGGTTCATCATGTTCAGTACGATTTCACCAGCGCCGCGTTTTTGTACTTCTTGCACCCAATCACGCGTTTCCCATTGGGTCGCTTTTGTGCGTTCTTCATCACCAGTAAACTGGTAAACCTGATACTTACCTGTCTCTTTGTCGTAGTATGAATCGATACCAACGACGATACATTGCACACCAAACTTATCAGCCAGATCAGTAATCAATTGCGGGTTTGCCAATGCAGGTGAGTTAATCGACACCTTGTCTGCGCCAAACTCAAGAATGCGTGCTGCGTCTTCTGCTGATTTAATGCCACCAGCGACACAGAAAGGAATATCAATCACTTCAGCAACGCGAGCCACCCAACTTTTATCGACAACGCGACCGTCACTGGAAGCGGTAATATCGTAGAACACAAGCTCGTCAGCGCCTTCTTCTGCATAACGCTGTGCCAGAGGAACGATGTCACCAATGATTTCGTGGTTGCGGAATTGAACGCCCTTGACCACTTGCCCATCACGAACGTCAAGACATGGAATTATTCGCTTTGCCAACATGCAAACGCCTCCTCTGCGGTGAACTTACCATCTAACAATGCACGGCCAACAATCACGCCAGCCACACCGCTGCCTTTTAGCGCTTCGATATCTGCTAATGAGCCAATGCCACCTGAAGATTGAAACTGCACTTGTGGGTACTGTTTACATAGGTCGATGTAAAGCTCTACGTTTGAGCCTTCTAGCGTACCGTCACGAGAAATGTCCGTACAAAGCACGTGTTGTAGACCTACCGTTAGGTAATCGTTGATCAGAGCTTCGATAGTCACGCCTGAGTCTTCTTGCCAACCAGAGATCGCCACCTTACGCGTGCCGTCTTGATCGATGTTGATGTCTAGCGCAAGAACGATTTTCTCTGCGCCGTATTTTTCCATCCAACCTTTCACAAGTTCTGGCTGTTTGACGGCTGTAGAGCCAACCACAACACGCTGAGCACCAGCTTCCAACAGGTCAGTTGCGTCTTGCTCTGTACGCACACCACCACCGATTTGGATGTTCGCTGGCGTGCTTGCTAGTAGCTTTGCAATCAAATCAAGCTGGCGTGCTGTCGTGTCTTTCGCGCCAGTTAAATCCACTAAGTGCAGCCAGTTGGCACCTGCTTGGTGGTACAAGTTGAACTGCTCTGCTGGGTCGACTTTGTACTCGGTTACTTGACCGTAATCACCTTGATAAAGGCGAACCACCTGTCCTTCAATTAAATCAAGAGCTGGAATAATCACACTAAATCCCTTTTATAATTCTAAGAAGTTTTGAATAAGCTTCGCGCCCGCTTTTGAAGAACGCTCAGGGTGGAATTGCACACCGTAGTAGTTGCCGCTTTGTACGGCTGCCGTGAATGGGTTGCCGTACTCACATTCAGCAATAGTGTACTCTCCAACGGGCATTGCAAAGCTGTGTACAAAGTAGAAGTACTCGCCTTCTTCAATGCCTTTGAAAAGTGGATTACCAGCTTTTGCAGACACCGTATTCCAACCCATATGCGGCAGCGGCAAATCGCCAGTTTGTAGTAGCTTCACTTTGCCATCACAAAGTCCAAGACACTCGACTAACTCGTCGGCTTTCTGGCCTTTTTCTTGAGAAACTCTGCCCAACAGTTGCATGCCTAAACAGATACCTAGCAGTGGCTTTTCTACCTGTTTTACCAAGCTGATAAGATTGCGCTCTTCTAGGTTCTTCATCGCTTCACTGGCAGTCCCTACGCCCGGTAGGAATAGCTTGTCAGCTGCCAATACAACTTGTGGATCTTTTGAAATCGTTACGTCATAACCTAGGCGTTCAATGGCAAACTTCACCGAAGAGACGTTGGCACAGCCAGTATCGATAATGACAACTTTCTGTTCTGTCACTGTTTTTCTCCTTGATAACGTTAGCCTTAAAGTACGCCTTTACTACTCGGTAGCTCAGTGCCTTCGACTTTGATTGCTTGGCGCAGAGTGCGACCAAACGCTTTAAATAGGCTCTCAATGATGTGGTGATCATTGTTGCCCGCAGAAGAAAGGTGCAGCGTACACGCTAATGTGTCAGTCAAAGAACGGAAGAAGTGAACCACCATCTCTGTTGAAAGGTCACCCACTTGTTCACGGCTAAACTGCGCGTCGAACTTAAGGTAAGGACGACCAGATAAGTCTAGTGCACATTGTGCCAAGCACTCATCCATTGGCAGGCTGAAACCAAAGCGGCCAATACCACGTTTGTCACCCAGCGCTTCTTTAAGAGCTTGCCCCAACGCAAGAGCGGTATCTTCTACCGTGTGGTGATCATCAATGTGCAGGTCGCCTTCCACTTTGCACACCATCTGGAATCCACCGTGCGTCGCAATTTGATCTAACATGTGGTCGAAGAAACCAAGACCCGTTGAGATGTCATTACCGCCTTGCTCATCCAGATTAACCGCAACTTTGATGTCTGTTTCTTTCGTGGTGCGAATGACTTCAGCAACACGGGCTTTCACCGTGAGATCTTTCAGGATCTGTTTCCAACCCATGGTTTCTGGGTTGTACTGAATACCACGAATTGCCATGTTTTCTGCAAGTTGAAGATCGGTTTGACGATCGCCAATCACTACAGAGTTTTGAAAATCCACTTTGCCACCTTGCAGGTACTCTTTCACCAAGCCCAATTTAGGCTTACGGCAAGAACAGTTGTCTTCATCGAAGTGAGGACAAATCAGCACGTCATCAAACTTCACACCTTGAGACTCAAAGATCTCCATCATCATGTTGTGTGGAGCATCAAAGTCTGCTTGTGGGTAGCTGTCGGTACCCAAACCATCTTGGTTCGTTACCATCACTAGACGGTATCCTGCATCCTGTAACGACAACAGGCTTGGGATAACAAATGGCTCTAGCTTTAGTTTGTCTAAACGGTCTACTTGAAAATCAATCGGCGGCTCAACAATTAAGGTGCCATCACGGTCTATAAAAAGGATTTTTTGTTGTTTGCTCACTCGAACTTCCTTATTACTATTCTTTTAGGCGCTCCCGCTTTACGCGAGAGCGATACATTCTTTCTCTACTTATGAGTAGTAGTTTCTGATGAATCCGAGTGTTTTTTCGCACTCGTCACGGTTGCCAACACTGATACGCACACAGTTCTCTATTGGCGAGTTACGCAAGATGATGCCCGTTTCCCAAGCGGCTTTGAAAAGATCATCGCCCTCTGGGAATTTCACCAATAGATAGTTCCCCCACCCTTCAAAGACTTCCAGTCCCGGAATCATTGACAAACCAACCTGTAGGTAGGCACGGTTTGCATTCAGATCGAGAACTTGGAACTTCGCTCGCGCTAAACCAGCTTCCGAAAGCGCTTGAGTCGCAATTTCTGCTACAGGAACCGGTACTGGGTACGGCGCGATAACTTTAAGCAGTACATTAATCAGCTCTTCGTTCGCAAGCGTAAATCCACAACGCAGGCCGGCAAGCGCAAAAGCTTTCGACAGAGTACGCAGAATGGCAAGGTTCGGATATTGAGCCAGTAAGTCTACCGTTGATGCTTCAGGGCAAAAGTCGATGTACGCTTCGTCCATCACCACGATTGCACGGTCTTTTGTCATCTCAAGCAGAGAGACAATGTCTTCACGCTTCACCAAGTTACCCGTTGGGTTGTTTGGCGAACAGACGAAAACCAGTTTGACGTTATCCAGATTCGCTTCGATGCCGGCAAGGTCTAGTTGCCAATCTGGTGTTAGTGGCACGGTTTTACGCTCGACACCAATGGTTTCAGCACTGATAGCGTACATACCGTAAGTTGGGGGGCAGTATAGAATCGCATCCTCTCCCGGCTCACAGAAAGCGCGAATCAGTAACTCGATGCCTTCATCTGCCCCACGAGAAGTCAATGTTTGCTCTGGTTTTACACCCGCATAGGCTGCATAAGCGGAAATCAATTCTTTCGGTTGGCATTCGCTATAACGATTAAGACGAGCAAAATCTGTTTTGTATTCATTGTTGAATGGTGATTCGTTAGCATTTAGCCATACGTCACCCGTACCACCAATTCGGCGTGCCGATAAATAAGGGGTCAGTTGTTGGACTTGTTTACGCGCTAGCTTTTCCATCTCATTGTCCTCTTACTTCACTGCCAGTTTTTCTACACGGATCGTCACTGCACGTTTGTGTGCATCCAGACCTTCTGCTTCCGCCATAGTGACCACAGTTGGTGCAAGGTTCTTTAGACCATCTGCAGACAGCTCTTGAACTGTCATTCGTTTGGAGAAATCGGCCAACCCTAAGCTTGAGTATGTGCGTGTGTAACCGTAAGTAGGAAGAACGTGGTTAGTACCCGACGCATAATCCCCTGCCGATTCAGGTGACCAATCGCCTAAGAAAATGGAACCTGCGTTATCGAGTAATGGCAGTAGTTCACGAGGGTTCTTAGTTTGAACAATTAAGTGCTCAGGGCCGTAGTAATTCGAGATTGAAATTGATTGAGTTAAAGATTCAGCAATAATGATCAAACTTGAAGCCAGTGCTTGCTCGGCAATATCTGCGCGAGATAACTCTCGAAGTTGACGCTGAACCGCATCCATAACTTGATCGGCAATGATTGGTGATGGTGTCACAAGCACCACTTGCGAGTCAGGTCCGTGTTCAGCTTGGCTTAACAAATCGGCAGCGATGAAATCCGGATCTGCCGTTTCGTCAGCTATCACTAGCACCTCAGAGGGCCCAGCTGGCATATCAATCGCGGCACCGCGGAAATCATTGCTGACTTGGCGCTTAGCTTCTGTCACGTAAGCATTCCCCGGCCCAAAGATCTTATCGACTTTTGATACAGTCTCTGTTCCATAAGCCATCGCCGCAACCGCTTGGCCACCACCAACGTTGTATACTTCATCAATGCCACATAACTTCGCAACATAAAGAATTTCATCAGCAATTGGTGGAGGTGAGCAAAGTACCACTTTACGACAACCTGCAATTTTTGCAGGAACACCAAGCATCAATACCGTCGATGGCAATGGCGCACTACCACCAGGAATATACAAACCCACTTTTTGAATTGGGCGCGTGACTTGCTCACAAAGAACACCCGGTTGAGTCTCTACTTTGATTGGTTGTGGCTTTTGCGCTTTATGAAACTTCGAGATGTTTGCATAAGCTTGCTCTAGCGCACCTTTCATCTTTTCAGAAAGGCGAGCTGACGCTTCGTCGATTTCTCGCGCCGATACTCGAATGGACTCCGGTTTTACACGGTCAAACTTCTCAGTCAGCTCCAGCAATGCTGCGTCACCCTCTTTGCGAACTTTCGCGATGACTTCAGAAACCGCAGCAGTGATGTTTGCTCCTTCACTGATCGCCGGACGCTCTAGAATCGAATCTTGTTGAGTCTCACTCAGGGATTGCCATACGACAGTTCTCATTGCGATTACTCCATCATTTTTTCAATTGGTAGTACTAGGATTGAGCTCGCACCCAGCTCTTTTAGTTGCTCCATGGTTTCCCAGAACAGATTTTCAGTACTTACCAAGTGCACGGCTACTTTCTGCTGATCGGCAGACAGTGGCAGAACCGTTGGGTCTTCCGCGCCTGGCAGCAGCGACTTGATTTGCTCGAGCTTGTCTGTCGGAGCGTGTAGCATGATGTACTTCGACTCTTTCGCTTGCTGTACACCCTGCATTCGAGTCAGAAGTTTTTCAATCAACGCCACTTTATCTGCGTCAAAATCGCCGGTGCGTTGAATCAATGTCGCTTTTGATTTGAAGATGATTTCAGCTTCTTTGAGGCCGTTAGCTTCGAGTGTTGCACCGGTTGAAACTAAGTCTGCGATGGCATCAGCAAGGCCCGCACGAGGAGCAACTTCTACAGAGCCTGTTAGCATACATGTTGAGAAAGGAACGCCCGCCTCATCCATGTATGCTTTGAGTAATTGAGGGTAAGTGGTTGCGATACGTTTTCCAGCTAGATCCTGAGGGCCGTTGTACTCTTCATCCTTGTCGATTGCGATAGATAATCGGCAACCACCAAAATCTAGGCGACGAAGCGGAACAAACTCACAAGGTTCCCCCAATGCTTTACGATCAAGGCGAACCTCTTCTAGTTCATTTTCACCAATGAAACCGAGGTCAACCACACCATCCATAATTAAACCCGGGATGTCATCGTCACGAACCAATAGTAAATCAATTGGCATATTTTCAGAGTGAACAACAAGTCGCTCACCCATCACGTTGAATTTAACGCCGCACTTCTTAAGTAGAGCTTGGCTCTCTTTGCTTAGGCGACCTTTCTTTTGAATTGCGATTCTTAGGCGTTGTGTCTGCATTGCTATAATCCCTGTGCAAATATTTGAAATTTATAAACTTTTACTGTAATCGAATACTAAAAAACCCTCGGAAGAGTTGGTCTCCCGAGGGTTCTAAATCTTGTAGTTTACGATTTTAGCCTCCGGGAGTTTCCTGTCTCCCGGGTATGCGCGCATCTCCCGAAAGACTAGACTGGGTGATGATGGTGATGAATGTTCATGACTGTTAAACGCATACTTATATAGCTCTTCGTGTTCGCTTTGTTGATATCCACACTAACCAAGGCGTAAACTTTTTTCAACCATTTATTTATACTTTTTTTAAATTGTATTAGACAAATAAAAAGGGAGCCGCAGCTCCCTTAACATTTATAAATCATTTCAATCAATTAGACGTTCTGGCAACTTGCTAGTTTCGACTTTGACAAAATCGAGAGCAACACACAAATCGCTACGAAAGCAACCAGTGAAACGACAAATGAAATGCCTACCGACGCCGTCATACCTAGGGTAATAAAGCCGATACAAGAAACAGCGGCAACCGATAGCGCGTATGGTAACTGAGTCGCTACGTGGTCTATATGGTTACAGCGAGCACCTGTCGAGGAAAGAATCGTGGTGTCTGAGATCGGCGAGCAATGGTCACCAAATACAGAGCCTGCTAGAACCGCACTTAGCATAGGTAACATTAGTGCTAAATCCGTAGCCCCTGCCATGTCACCCGCAATCGGTAGCATGATACCGAACGTACCCCAAGAGGTCCCCGTTGAGAATGCCATTAAGCCAGACAACAAGAACAGTATCACTGGCAACCAATGTGGATTGATGTTGCCTTGCGCCATTGTCGATAGATACTTACCAGTATTCATATCACCAATCACAGAACCGATCGTCCAAGCAAACACTAAAATTAGGATCGCACCGAACATAGACTTAGCACCGATCCACAAAGTGCGTCCGATCTGGCTCATTGCAATACCTTGTTTAATCACTGTAAACAGCGCAACGGCTAAGCCAACCAAACCACCGTAAATCAGTGAAGTGCCCACATCGGTATTTTCAAATGCACCAAGAAGGTTAAACTCGTGACCATCGGCAGCTAAAGCTTGACCACCAGTGTAAAGCATTGAAGCTACGGTTGCCGCAATCAAGAATACGATTGGCAAGATAAGATCAGACACCTTACCGCCTTCGCTTTCTTCGATATCCAATTCTTCATTTAGCTCATGAGCTTCTTCAGAGTCGTCAGCCTGTTCTTTTGCAAAACCATGCCCACGAGATGCTGCGATTTCATGATCACGCATTTTACCGATGTCAAGCCCAAACCATGCAACCGCGAACACCATTAGCAAGGCAAAAATAGCGTAGAAGTTCATCGGAATTAAGCGGACATAAGCGCCCAGTGCCGAGTATTCCGTAATACCGTGAGAAACTAGGATACCGCCGATGATCGTCATAATGTACGCACCCCAGCTTGACGCTGGCATGATGACACACATTGGAGCAGCCGTAGAATCCAGAATATAAGCAAGCTTAGCGCGAGATACGTAAAAGCGATCAGTAACAGGACGAGAAATCGCACCTACCGCTAAGCTATTGAAGTAATCATCAACGAAGATGAAAACACCGAGAAAGGCGGCAAGAAGCTTTGAACCGCGCTTGCTTTTAACGCGAGTTTGAGCCCATTCAGCAAATGCGCGAGTACCACCAGAAAGAGTAAGCAACGCCGTCATCATACCCAGCAAGAGTAGGAAGCCAACAATACTCATGTTCCACGTATTCAAGCCGCCGTCTTCAATAAAGACACTTGATACAGTGGAACCGACGTAGCCAAGAGCTCCGCCAATCGAATAGTCGTTAAGTAAGATGGCACCTAAAACAATACCAACCCCCAAAGATACCAAGACTCGGCGTGTGACAATAGCAAGACTTAATGCCACTAACGGTGGCAACAAAGATAAAGGAGATGATGCAAAATCAATTAAATTCATGATCTTCAAAAACCAGTAATAAATGGTTAGAGATCTACTGCAGACTAAATGAAGGAAATCATTTCCAATCAAATAAGCATAAAAAAGCGATAGGTAAGCGAATGCTTTACCCTGCCCTACAGTAGCGCTCCATAGTTTTACAAATTATAGACTATGGCAGTGTTACCCCTTTCGAGTGTAACCCCAGCGAGTTCTTTTGATATGGAGACTCACTTCGGCGAAATAACCTTTTCGGCTTGTTCATTGGCATCACCCCAACAAGCAGTACTTATTTATTCCGCGCCTCTACCGCGATTGCTAAAATTTTAAACCATTGAAAATTCACTTTAACAATAATTTAACTAGCATTACGCATTAGGTGACGCTCATTGTACTTAACTTGAACCCCTTTTCAATACATAAAACTGCATTTATTGTTAAAAATATTGGTAACTCAACTCGTTTAAGATTCCTGCCCATATGCATAGTCATCCACAGTTATAAACTCAGTATCATAGATAACTTTTCTATATACAAACTAAAATTAAAAGAACAAACCATCAAACTTTCTACTCATTCAAATATAGATAATGTTAAATGAATACTACTTTAGAATTAAT